>NZ_QVIF02000007.1:0-265288 GCF_009835065.2 Xanthomonas sp. LMG 8993
TCACCGCGCCGGAGCGCGCCGCAACGCGTCGATCACCCCCTTCAACCCGTCCGCAAGCCGACGCTGTCGTAGGAGCGTGCCCGCGCGCGACGGGGCGTTACCGAGAAGGCCTGGTCGCGCGCAGGCACGCTCCTACACAAGCGTGTCACCGCGCCGGAGCGCGCCGCAACGCGTCGATCACCCCCTTCAACCCGTCCGCAAGCCGACGCTGTCGTAGGAGCGCGCCCGCGCGCGATGGGGCGTTACCGACAAAGGCCTGGTCGCGCGCAGGCACGCTCCTACACGGGTGTGTCAGCGCGTCAGATCGTGCCGCAATGCGTCGATCACCCCTTCAGCCCGGCCGCAAGCCGACGCTGTCGTAGGAGCGTGCCCGCGCGCGATGGGGCGTTACCGAGAAGGCCTGGTCGCGCGCAGGCACGCTACTACTCGGGCGTGTCAGCGCGCCAGGTCGTACCGCAACGCATCGATCACCCCTTCAACCCGTCCGCAAGCCGACGCTGTCGTAGGAGCGTGCCCGCGCGCGATGGGGCGCTACCGAGAAGGCCTGGTCGCGCGCAGGCACGCTCCTATACGGGCGTGTCAGCGCGCCAGGTCGTGCCGCAACGCATCGATCACTACCTTGATTGCGCGCGAGGATTGGCGGCGGCTGGGGTAATAGGCGTGAGCCATCGAACGGCTCGCACCAGTCCTCCAGCACGCGGCGTAGCCGGCCGGCGGCGATGTGCCCTAGCGCCATGGTTTCCGGCAAGAACGCGGGTCCGCCGCCGGCCAACGCGGCAGGCAGGATGGCGCTGCTGCCGTTGAAGGTCCATTGGCCGTCCACGCGCACCTTGACCTCGCGGCCGTCCTTTTCGAAATCCCAAGGCAGCAGGCCGCCATGGGTGGGCAGGCGCAAGCCGATGCAGTTGTGCCGGGCCAGCTCGGCCGGCGCGGCGGGGATGGTGTGGTGCACGAAGTAGTCCGGCACCGCCACCACCGCCATGCGCTGCACCGGGCTGATCGGCACCGCGATCATGTCCTTGGCGACCTGGTCGCCCAGCCGGATGCCGATGTCGTAGCGCTCGGCAACGATGTCGGCCAGCCCGTAATCGACGGTGACCTCGATCTTGAGGTCGGGATAGTCGGGCAGTACGTTCGACAACCCCGGCCAGAGATAGGCATCGGCGGCGTGGCCGGCGGTGGTGATACGGATGGTGCCGGCCGGCTTGTCGCGGAAGTCGGTGAGCGCGCATGCCATTCATGCCGCTGCATCATGCGCGATGGTGCGTGATGGCTTCAAATCTGAGATGTCATTGCCGCATTGATGCGCTGTGTTTCTAGGTGCATGCGCGGTTGCCCGGGTAATGCCGGCGCACACGCGCGCTACAGTGCAGGCACTTGGATCGAGGAGCACTGCCATGAATCTGTTCGCAACTGCGATGTCGCTGTCGATGATGGCCGCCGTCACGCCCGGTGGTGAAGAGCAACAGGCGATCAGGGTGAGCAAGGCCGGTGGCGCCGCATCTGCGGCCGGCCCGGCCGACTATTTCACCGGCAAGGTGCGCATCGATGCGCCCTTCCAGGCCGACGCGCCGGCGCGGGTGGGCGGCGCCACGGTGACTTTCGAACCTGGCGCGCGCACCGCCTGGCACACCCACCCACTGGGGCAGACGCTGATCGTCACCGCCGGTGCCGGGCGCGTGCAGGAATGGGGCAAGCCGGCGCAGCAGATCCGCCCGGGCGACATCGTGTGGATTCCGCCGGGCGTCAAGCACTGGCACGGTGCCAACGCCACGGTGGCGATGTCGCATATCGCCATCGCCGAAGCGCAGGACGGCTCGCCGGTGACCTGGCTGGAGCAGGTCAGCGAGGCGCAGTACGCGGCCGAGTGACACGGCGCTCAACGATGACGTGGTGCGGTCTGCCGCGTCATCGTAGGTGATGCATGTCGCTTAGTGCAGGAGCGCGTGACTAGGCTCCGCTGCGTCACTGCGCACGAATGAGCTTACGCCGCTTGTGTCGCAGCCTGTGCCCCGGCACGCAACCGTTGCGCGTCACGTGCGGGCGGCGCGCCGAGAATGCGTGCGTAGTCGCGACTGAATTGCGAGGCGCTCTCGTAGCCGACGCGAAAGCCGGCATCGGCGGCATTCAGCGCTTCGGCCAGCATCAGCCGGCGCGCTTCGTGCACGCGCAGATGCGAGCGATATTCCAGCGGCGTCATCGAGGTGACCGCCTTGAAATGCGCATGAAAGGTGGAGCGGCTCATTGCCGACAGATCGGCGATCTGCTCGATGCGGAAGCGCTGTGCGTAGTGCTCGCGCAGCCAGACAATGGCTTTGGAAATCTGGTTGAGCCGACTGTCGGCGATGGCCATCTGGCGGACCACCGCATTGGCCGGATCGGCCATCAGGCGATAGAGCACTTCGCGCAGGACCAGCGGTGCCAGCGCGGCGATCTCCTGCGGTTGATCGAGCAGACGCGCCAGCCGCACTGCAGCGTCCTGCAATGGCGGGGTGCTGTGGTTGAGCAACAAGCCGGCCTGCGCCGCATCGCGTTGCGGCTCCACCAGCTCCGGGTGGCTGACGGCCAGGTCGCTCAGCACGGCGGTGTCCAGATCCAGGCAGAAACACAGATACGGCTGCGCGGCGCTGGCCTCGATCACCGAACCGACGATCGGCAGATCCACCGAGGCCACCAGATACATCTGCGGGTGATAGAGATACGCCGCCGCGCCCAGCATCGCCTGCTTGCGGCCTTGCGCCACCAGGCACAACATCGGCGTGTAGACCGTGGGCACCGACACGGTGGGCGAGGCGCTGCGCATGATCTGCAGCCCGGCAATCCGGGTGGCGTGCATGCCGTCGCCAGGAGCATGGCGCAGCAGGATGTCGGTCATCTCGGTCAAGGCGGACATGCAGGACTCGGCGGTGGCACCAGGCGGCTCGGCCGCGATGCCGTCGATCGTACAAGACCCACCGTCATGGAGCCCGCATGCCGGCCGCAGCAGCGGCAAGTTGGCGCCGGCACAGGCTGTCAGGCCCGCGCGACCGACGCCCGACAATCGCAGGCCAGACACGATCCTGCGCTCACACACGCGCCGTATCATGGGTGTCTGTTCCCGTGACCACCCCGTCCCATGCCCGCAAAACGTTCGACCATCCCCGCACCGGCAAGCCCGGCCGACTGGAAGGCGCTCGAGGCCGCCGCCACGGCCGAACTTGCGCGCCGCACGGCGCAAGCGCATCAGCAGATTCTGGGATTGTTGAACACGCATGGGCATCTGCTCAGCGAAGCGCAGCGGCGTGGATTGCACCGGCGCTTGCTGCGTGCGGGACGCTAAACGGAGCCGCTAGGACGCCAACCACATCCTTGACGCTAGAGCGACGGTGTCAACGTGGCTGCCGCACGCATTTTGCTGATTGGTGAGTCGAGTGTGCGGTGCCCTCACCACTTGCGGGACACGCCGTGAATCCGTCCGTGGAGATTCCTTGGCGGCATCCACGCCGCCAAGGGTCCCGCAACCGGCGAGGACACCGCACCAGAAAGGTGGTCGGCGCTCGCATAAGAGCTGCTTGTCGCGCGAAGTGCATTGGTCGTTGACTGTTGGGCCGCGCAGGTACATCGCTATCCAAATGCACATGACGCACTGCGCTTGCCCATGCGCACCGACCATCCCGACTGGTTGTCGTTAGAGATGCATCGGGCGTTGAGCTGGCACATCGGCATCAAACAACGCGCACCTGGCACTGCTTTTAATCGTGCACACCGACCATCTAGACAGGTCCTTGCCCGCCTACCGTCGCGGGACCTTACGCGGCATGGATGCCGTGTAAGAGCCTACAGGGACGTACTTGCGGCGTGTCCCGCGAGGGTAGGCGGGCAAGGGCCCTGCAGCCAAGCTACAGATCGCCCGCTTTACAGCTGAGCTATCCGCAACGCCGTAGATCGTCCACCCCACCTTGCGGCGTGTGCTGCGAGGGTGGGGGGCAAGGGCCCTGCAGCAAGGCGGCAGATCGCCTTCCTTACAACTGATCTATCCGCAACCCCCCATATCGGGCTCTCCGGCTTGCAACGTGCTCCGCGGTGGTGAGCGGGCAGGGGCCCTGCAGCAAACTCGCAGATCGCCGGCTACCACTGATCCGACAGCGCGACTCGACCGAATCCAGCCACTAATCAACCAAGATGTTGATTAGCAGCCACGCATCGATCCACGTCCAGCAAGGACCGGCAAACGCAAGCAACGCGCTCGCGTTCAACCGCCAAGCTCCCACGGCGGCACTTCGCCCAGGCGTTCCTGCAGAAAATCCACGAATGCACGCACACGCGGCGGCTGCAGCTGGCGCGCCGGCATCACCGCGTTGATCTGCGAGGTTGGCGGCGGGTAATCGGGGAGTACCTCCACCAACCGGCCGTTGCGCAGCTCCTCGGCGATATGCCAGTACGAATGCAGCGCGATGCCCTGGCCGGCGACGGCCGCATCGCGGATCAACTCACCGAAATTGCTTTCGAAGCGGCTCTGCATGCGCACGCGTACCAGGCCGCCCTCGGGCGTTTGCAACTGCCAGACATCCTGGCGGCCGTCGCGGCCCATCAGCAGCACGCCGGCATGCCCGGCCAGGTCGTCCGGCGTGCGCGGGGTGCCATGGCGCTGCAGATAGTCGGGCGAGGCGGCGAGGGTGCGGCGGTTGTCGGCGATGCGCCGCGCTACCAGCCCGGAGTCGTCCAGCGGGCCGATGCGGATCGCCAGGTCGAAGCCTTGCTTGACCAGGTCCACCAGGTCGTCGCTCAGGTGCGCACTGATGTGCACGCGCGGGTGACGGGCCTGGAATTCCGGCAGCAAGGGCGATACGTATTGCCGCCCGAACGAGGCCGACATGGTCATGCGCAGGATGCCGCCGACCGCGTGTGCGCTCTCGCGCAGATCGTCGGCCAGCGCGTCCAGATCCTGCACCAGCACGCGGCCGCGCTCGGCCAGGCGTTGGCCTTCGGGGGTGGGGTGCAGCCGGCGCGTGGTCCGGTGCAGCAGGCGCACGCCCAGGTCGCGCTCCAGCCGCTTCAGGCGCTGGCTGGCGACCGCTACCGACAGGTCCAGGCTGCGCGCACCGGCGGTGATCGAGCCGGAATCGAGCACGCGTAGGAACAGCGCGATATCGCCGAGGCGGTCCATGCGATTCTCAATGATTGCTTGATAGTGAATCAGGATAACAGGGGTTTTTGCTTAGGACGCTGGAGCGCAGGCTGTGGGTTGTCTTCCCTGGTCCATGCCCATGTCCGCTTCCGCGCGTTCTTCCCGTTTTCCGCCAGCGCTGCTGGCGCTGACCATCGGTGCCTTCGGCATCGGTACCACCGAGTTCGTGATCATGGGCCTGCTGCAGCAGGTGGCCACCGACCTGGGCGTGTCGCTCAGCGCCGCCGGCCTGCTGATCAGCGGCTATGCGCTGGGCGTGTTCGTCGGGGCGCCGGTGCTGACGCTGGCCAGTGCGCGGCTGCCGCGCAAGGCGGTGCTGGTCGGCTTGATGGCGATCTTCACCCTGGGCAACGTGGCCTGCGCGCTGGCGCCGGACTACACCAGCCTGATGATCGCACGCGTGCTGACCTCGCTGGCGCACGGCACCTTCTTCGGCGTGGGCGCGGTGGTGGCCACCTCGCTGGTCCCGGCCGAGCGCCGTGCCTCGGCGATCTCGCTGATGTTTGCCGGCCTGACCGTGGCCACCCTGTTGGGCGTGCCGGCCGGCGCCTGGCTGGGTCTGCAGCTGGGCTGGCGGGCGACGTTCTGGGCGGTTGCGGTCGTCGGCGTGCTGGCCACGGCCGCGGTGGCACTGTGGGTACCGGCGAACGCAGGCGCGGCCGCGCCGGTGTCGTGGCGTCAGGAAGTGGCGGTGCTGGGACGCGGGCAGGTGCTGCTGGCCCTGGCGATTACGGTGGTGGGCTATGCCGGCGTCTTCGCGGTATTCACCTATATCCAGCCGTTGCTGGTGGACGTGAGCGGTTTCGCGCAGACGGCGGTCTCGCCGGTGTTGCTGGTCTTCGGCGTCGGCATGATCGTGGGCAATCTGCTGGGCGGGCGTCTGGCCGACCGGCGCCCCACCGCCGCGTTGCTGGGCAGCCTGGCGGCACTGGTGGTGGTGCTCGCCGCGATGGGCCTGGTCCTGCACAACAAGACCGCGATGGTGGTGTTCGTCGGGCTGCTGGGCGTGGCCGCCTTCGCCACCGTGGCGCCGCTGCAGTTGCGCGTGCTCGAGCATGCACGCGGTGCCGGCCAGAACCTGGCTTCCAGTCTCAATATTGCCGCGTTCAATCTGGGCAATGCGCTGGGCGCCTGGCTGGGCGGTGTGGTGATCGCCACCCATGCCGGCCTGGTCGCCACCCCGTGGGTCGCCGCGCTGTTGAGCGCGCTCGGCCTGGGCATCGCGTTGTGGAGCGTGCAACTGCAACGCCGGCGTGCCGCCGCGCCGGGCGTGTGCGCGCAGGCGGGTTGATTCGTTTTTTAGGCACGAGCGCAGTGACCGCGCAACCGGCAGCCCTGCGCGCTCGCGCGGGTGATCGGCGAGCGGAGCCTGGCGCCTGGCATCGCGCGTGGCCGGATCGACCGCCAGCGCGCGGATTTTCCTTCGGTTTCAAGGAGCATTGCGATGGAGACACGTTTTCTCGGCCGTTCCGGTTTCAAGGTGCCGGTGCTCGGTCTGGGGGCCGGTACCTTTGGCGGCAAGGGGCCGCTGTTTTCTGCATGGGGCGATACCGATGTGGCGCAGGCGCAGCGCATGATCGACCTGTGCCTGGAGGCGGGCCTGAACCTGTTCGACACCGCCGATGTGTATTCGGACGGCGCCTCTGAAGAGATCCTCGGCCAGGCGCTGCAGGGCCGCCGCGATCAGGTGATCCTCTCGACCAAGACCGGCCTGCGCCTGGGCGATGGGGCCAACGACGCCGGCGCCTCGCGCTTCCGCCTGTTGCGTGCGGTGGATGCCTCGTTGCGACGCCTGCGCACCGACTATATCGATCTGCTGCAGCTGCATGCCTTCGACGCGATGACGCCGGTGGAAGAAACCCTGTCCACGCTGGATGGGCTGGTCCGCGCCGGCAAGGTGCGCTACCTGGGCGCGTCCAATTACGCCGGCTGGCAGCTGATGAAGTCGTTGGCGGTGGCCGATGCGCAGGGCTGGAGCCGCTTTGTCGCCAACCAGACCTATTACTCGCTGGCCGGGCGCGACTACGAATGGGAGCTGATGCCGCTGGGCATCGACCAGGGCGTGGGCGCGGTGGTGTGGAGTCCGCTGGGCTGGGGGCGCCTGACCGGCAAGCTGCGCCGCGGCCAGGCATTGCCCGAACACAGTCGCCTGCATGCCACCGCGGCCGCCGGCCCGGCGATCAGCGACGAGCGCCTGTTCGACATCGTCGATGTGCTCGACGCGATTGCCGACGAGAGCGGCCGCAGCGTGCCGCAGATCGCCATCAACTGGCTGCTGCAACGGCCCACCGTGAGCACGGTGCTGATCGGCGCACGTGACGAAGCGCAGCTGCGCCAGAACCTGGGCGCGGTGGGCTGGTCGCTGACGGACGCGCAACGCGCGCGCCTGGATGCGGTGAGCGCGGTGGAGCCACCGTATCCGTACTACCCGTACTGGCGCGGGCACTTTGCCGAACGCAGCCCGCTGCCGGTGTGATGCCGCATCACAATGGCCGTGCCGTGCGCGGAACTACCTCGGGACAGGGCACCTTGATGTCTCGAAAGAGCCGGAAGAGCGCATCCGGGTTGAATGGCGGATGCGACAGGGCGTCGATCGGCTCCCGGTGCGCGGTTGCGCAGCCGATGCCGGCGGTGAGAAAGCGCAGTGGTCGCATGGCCGCGAAGGCGTAGCAGCTGGACCACTGGCACAGGCAGGCATGCGCCGCGCCTGCGTTTCCGCGTTGCGCGTCCAAGGACGTGGCCGCGCGCTCGGACGTGGACCGCGCGACAGCCGTGGGCTGCCGCGCGGGATGACGTCTTGGCTTGCCTACCAGCGATACGCCACCGACATCTGGTACTGCCGTCCGGCGATCGGCCGGCCCATGAACACGCCGCCGGTCGCTGCACCCGGGACACGCACATTGCCTTCGGTCAGGCCCAGCGTGTCGGTGACGTTGCTGCCGCTGGCGGTCACTTCCCAGTGCTCGCCCACATGCAGGTTGGCGCCGATGTCGAGCATGTCGTAGGACGGCAGCCGCTGGCTGTTGGCCAGGTCCGCAAAGCGGTCGCCGATGTAGGAATAGGTGGCAAACACCTTGAGGTCGCCGAACGGCAGCATCCAGTAATAGCTGGGCGTGATGCGGAACTGGCGCTTGGGCTGGCGCATCACCTGGTTGCCGGTGAACTCGCGGTAGTTGCGGTACTTGGCATCCAGCCACACCCCGGTGCCGGCCAGCTCGAAGCCGCCGAACGGGCGGATGGCACCTTCCACCTCCAGCCCGCGCGCACGCGAGTCGCCAACGGTGGTGAAGTTTTCACCATTGGCCAGGAACGCCTGGAACGGCGAGTTCTTGAAGGTGTTGTAGAACGCGGTCAGGTACAGGTCGTAGCTGCTGGCACCGGACTTGAGCCCGAGTTCGTACTGATCCACTTCCTGCACGCGATTCTGGCCATCGCGCAGATTGTCGAAGCCGGGGAACTTCACCCCTGAATTGACGCGTGCGAACAGGCTGTTGTGGGTATCGAGCGTGAAGTTCAGCCCCGCCGTCCAGGAGAACGCCTCATCGTCCTGGTCGATGCGGCGCGTGCTGGCCAGGGCGAGCGAGGTGGCGTTGTCGTACAGCGTGTCCGGGTTGCCGTCCAGATCGACGGTGGCGGTGTCGTGCACATCGCCGGTGACGCTCTGGCGTTCGTAGCGGGCGCCCAGGTCCAGGCGCAGCCGCGCGTTGAGCTCCCATTCGTCGGCGACGAAGGCGGCGATGTTCTCGCCATCGTAGTTGGCGCGCAGGTTGAAGAACGCGGTGCTGGTGAAACCCTGGCGCGTGGCCTGCTGGCCGTTGTCCAGCGCCAGATCGATCCGGCGCGCGTTGTTCTGCGCGGTAAGCAGCATGGTGTTGCCCAGGTACCAGGTGTCGGCCGAGGAGTACTTGGCATAGTACGCACCCACGGTGAGCGTGTTGCCCGTAAACAATTCGCGGCTCAGGCGCAAATCGTTGGTGACCGAATTCAGGCGCTTGTCCACCGACCACCAGCCGGCTTCCAGCACTTGCTGATTCGGATCGACGACGCCGCCGCCATTGGTGAAGCTACCGCTGCCGGTAGTGCCGTAACTGGCGATGAAATCGCTCAATCGCACCGGCGCATCGCCGGTGAACAACGCATAGGTCGGTGCGCTGCCGCTCATCACGTTGAAGCGGTCGGCAATGGTCCAGTCGCCAGTCTCCCAGTTAAGTTCGCCACCGAACACATCGATGTTGACGCCGCGGCCGTCAGCCAGATCGCGACGGATGGTCTGTCCATCCGGCCCGACTAGCAGGTCGACATTGCGGAAGTCGCGGCCGAGCAGGGTGCCGGTCTGCGCATTCAAACCGGGGAAACTGGACAGGTCGTTGCCGTTGTTGCGCGACAGCAGCGGAATGGCGGTATAGAAGGCATTGTTGTCGTCGGTATGCCGCGCGTAGAACGACAGCTCGCCGCTGTCCCAGCGCTTGCTCAAGGTGGCGCTGAACTGGCCACCCTTGTCGGCGGAAAACTGCGGGTCGCGCACGCCGTCGGTTTCGCGAAAGAAACCGCCCACGCTGTAGTACCAGCCATTGCCCATCGGCCCGCTGTTGAAGACATCGATGCGGCGCAGCGCGTTGTTGCCGCCGGTCAGGCGTACGCTGCCTTCGGGCTCGTCCTGGCCTTTTTTCTGGATGAAGTTGACCGTCAGGCCCGGTTGACCGTTGGAGAAGATCGGGCTGGAGCCGCCACGCAACACCTCCATGCGCTCGACCGTGTCGTCGACGCGAAACAGCGTGGAATTTTCCAGGAACGACAGGGTCGGCGGCGGAAACAGCGGCGAGCCATCCAGTTGCATGGTCACGAACGGCGCATCGCCTTCGGATGGTATGCCGCGCACGAAGATATTGGCGCCGGTGCCGCCACCGCTGGGCTCGGCCCATACGCCGGGCACGATCTTCAGCAGGTCCGCAGTGCTCTGCGGCACGGCCTGCTGGATCTGCTCCGGGCTGGCGGTGGTGATCGAGAAGCTGGCATCGCGCTTGGCCAGGCCCTTGAAGCGCGCGGTGCCGCTGACGATCACTGCATCCAGCGTGGTGGCCTCGCTGCGCGGCTCGGCGGTGGACGTCTGCGCATGCGCGGCAGGCGCAAGCAGGGCGCCGATGGCAAGGGACAGGGCATAGCGGGGCATCGATGCGGTCATGAAAGCTCTCCTGGGATGACGTCGCAGCTGGCGGCAATGCGCGCGTCGTACACGCGCCGCCAAAGGGTGACCGGCAGCACGTCACAGTGGCCGGTCGCGCAACGCAGCGACACACGTCGCGCTGTTGTTCTAACGGAGTTGCCGGCAAAAGCTGTTGTGCGCTGCGGCACTCGGTGCAGGCGATATGCTCGCCATCGATCAATGCGGCAAGGCGCCAGACAGCGCGTGCGCAGTGCACGTGTGTCGCTATCGGATTGCGTGTGGGTCGTTCCAACGCGCACCACAGCGGCAGCTGATGCGAACCATCGTCGCGGCACGATGGCTTTTGCGTATGCGCTGCCAGGCACCGTGCAATGGCGCAGCGATGTCGCTGCGGGCATGCGCGCGCTTGCGCCTGCTTTACGCTGCTGCGCGTACCGGCGCGGCTTCGCGGATTGGCAGGTTGATCAGTGCGGCGATGACTGCCAGCAGCATGTCGGCGTACCACATCCAGCTGTAATCGCCGAAGCGCTCCAGCGCCAGCCCGCCCAGCCACGCCCCGAAGAAGCCGCCGATCTGGTGCGACAACAAGGTCAGGCCGAACAAGGTGCCCAGGTAGCGCGGGCCGAACAGTTTGCCGATCAAGCCCGCCGTCGGCGGCACCGTGCCCAGCCAGGTAAAGCCCAGTGCCGCGGCGAACAGGTAGAAGGTCAGCGGCGTCGGCGGCGCGATCAGGTATAAGCCGATCAGCACCGCACGGCTGGCATACAAGGCGCACAGCAGCCACTTCATGCGGATGCGTTCGCCGAGCTTGCCGGCGACCAGGCTGCCGGCCACGTTGAACAGGCCGATCAACGCGATCGACACCGCCGACACGCTGGCGGGCAGGCCGCAGAGCGCGATCTCGCCGGGCAGGTGCGTGACCAGAAACGCGATATGCACCCCGCAAGTGAAAAAGCCCAGATGCAGGCACCAGTAACTGCGATCGCGCAGGGCAACCTGCAGTTGCGCACGCAGGCCGATGTCGTCGTTTGCGATCGGCATGTGCGTGCCCGGCGGCGGCGATCTGCGTCGCAGCGGCCAGGCCAGCGGCAAGGTCAGCAAGGAGATCATTGCCAGGCCGGTCATCGCCCTGGCCCAGCCGGCGGCGCCGATCATCAGCTGCACCAGTGGCGCAAAGACGAACTGGCCGAGCGAGCCGCCGGCATTGATCAGCCCGGCTGCGAACGAACGCCGCTCCGGTGCGAGCCGGCTGGCAGTGGCACCGATCAGCACCGAAAAACTGCCGGCGCCCGCACCGGCGGCAGCCAGGATGCCCAGCGAGACGATCAGGCCCCACTCGCTGGCCAGCCACGGGCTCAGTCCCAGGCCCAGCGACAACAGCACGCCGCCGAACAGCAGCACCGGCAGTGGCCCGCGCGCATCGGCGATCGCGCCGAATACCGGCTGCACCGCGCCCCAGACCAGTTGCCCCACCGCCAGCGCGAAGCTGATCGACGCGATGCCGATCCCGGTCTGGCGATGGATCGGCTCCACGAACAGGCCGGTGGTCTGGCGTGCGCCCATCGTCAGCATCAGCATGGCCGAGGCGGTGAGCAGCAATCCCCACTGCGCGCCGGTGCGGGCGCTCACAGACGTGCTCATGCCGCTGCCTCCGCGTCCAGGGCCGCATCCAGTTGCATCAAGGTGGCGTGCAGCTGCGCGGTGGAAGCGCTGCCGAACAGCGTTTCCAGCTGCTTCTGTGCGCGTTGCCAATGCGGCAGGGCGCGCACCAGCAGCCCGCGCCCACTGCGGCTCAATACCACCAGTTTCTGGCGCGCATCCTCGCCGCGACGTGCCTGCACCCAGCCCGCCGCCAGCAGCGGCTTGAGATTGCGGGTCAGCGTGGTGCGATCCATGCCCAGCGAGTGCGCCAACGCGCCCAACGGCTGTGCGCTGACCAGCCGGCGCAGGATCGAGTACTCGTTGAGGCTCAGGCCTACCTGCGCCAGGGCATGGTCGTACAGCTGCGAGGTACGCCGTGCGGTGCGGCGCAGCTGGAAGCAGGTGCAGGGGCCGGTCCCGGACATGGCGATGCTCCACGAGGATGCTCGCACTTTGCGTGCATATGCACCTATTGGCAAGCGCGTGGCGAATGTGGGGCGCTTGTCCGTCGAAGCAGGACCGATCGAGTCTGCGTGGGAAGACCGCCCGACCCGCGGCAATGACGGCGCTGGCACATGCGTTGGTGTGCACCGGCAGCCTTGCTATCGGCCGACGCCGGCAAGCGGCATCGAGCTTGATTGGTGAGCGGGGCGTCTAGCCAGCCCGTGCAATGCAGCGCATCGGCTATTCGCTGCGAGCAGCATTGCAGGGCAGGGCTGCCATCGCCCCGCCGCTGCGCGCAGCACTGCAGAACGCCGAGGCCGGCAGCCCCGCCGCCGGACATGACGAGGCCGCCCGAAGGCGGCCTCGCTTATGACGGCGGGAGAGAGGTACCGTCAGAAGAACAGGCGCACGCCGAACGAGGCGCTGCGGCCGGGAAGCATCACGTCGTCCTTGAGGAAGGAGGTGTGCACGCGGGCGTCCTGGTTGGTCAGGTTGTTGCCGTCCAGGAACACTTCCCACGCGTTGCTGCCACGGTCCACGTGGTAGGCCAGATGCGCATCGACGAAGGTATAGCCGTCGGTCGGGGTTTCGTTCACCGCCACCTTGTCCTGCTTCATGGTGCGGGTGGCGCCGAGCGAGGCGCGCCATGCATCGGCGTTCCAGCGCATCTGCGCGCCGACGCGGCCCGGTGCGATGCGCGGCAGGTTGCCGCCATCCTTCAGGCGCGCACGCACGGTGTCGCCGAACACGCGCAGATCCCACGCGCCGGTGTCGTTGTCGGCCAGATGGAAGGTGGCCTCGCCCTCGAAACCGTGGAAGACCGCATCGTTCTGCGTCCACTGGCGGATCGGAAGGAAGTCGTTGTCTTCTTCGTTGAACCATTGGCCGCCGGTATCGACGATGTAGACAAAGTCGTTGTAGCGGTTGTAGTACGCGGCGATCTTGGCATCCACCCATGCGTTCTGGAAGTTCAGGCCCAGCTCGGCCTGGTTGGCCTTTTCGGTCTTCAGATCCGCATCGCCGATCTCGTAGGCGAGGGTGGCGATGTGCGGGCCGTTGGCGAACAGCTCTTCCTCGGCCGGTGCGCGTTCGGCGTGGTCGAGGTTGGCGGTCAGGCGCCATTGTTCGTTGAAACGGAAGCCGCCGCTGGCCGAGAAGCTGGTCGGGGTGAAGTCGCGGTCCACGCCGATGTCGGTGCGGTACTTGACCTTGTCCACGCGCGCGCCGACTTCGGCGGTGACGCGCTCCCAGCTGTTGCGCGCGACGCCGAACACGCCGAGCGAGCGGGTGTCGGTCTTGGGCACGAAGGATTCCTCGCCGATCGCCTGGAAGGTGGTGTCGCTGCCCTGCAGGCCGAATGCGGTCTGCCAGCCGCCGCCGAAGGTGAAGGACGCTTCCACGCGGCCTTCGTTGGCGCGCTTGGTGAACACGGTGCCGACTTCGGCGCCTTCGAATTCGGTGTGCGCGTAATCGGTGTGGCCGAAGCTGTAGCGCAGCGCGCTGCCTTCGCCCCAGGGATCGGTCAGCCCGCCCTTGAGGTCGTAGCGGTCCTGCTGCAGCTTCAACGACACCCCGCGCTCGCCGATCGTCGGGTCGCCCGGCTCGCCGGGGTTGCCGTAGTTGTCACGGAAGCGCGAGGCCGACAGGCCGACGAAACCCCAGTCGCCGGACAGCGAGGCGCCGACCGAGCCGACCTTGGAGTCGATCCAGCTGTTGAGCTGGCGCCCCTGCGGGGTGTCGTAATCGTTCTGGTTGCGGTACACGCCGTCGGCATGGATCGACAGGCCGCTGCCATTGCCGGCATCGACGCGGAACATGTCGGTGTTGCCGTCCTTGTCGCCGCCGTCGAAGCGCACTTCGGCGCGGCCGCTGAAGCCGTCCACCGGGGTTTCGGCAATGCGCCCGTCGACCACGTTGACCACGCCGCCGATCGCGCCGGAGCCGTACAGCAGCGTGGACGGGCCCTTGAGCACCTCGATCTGGTTGGCCAGGAACGGCTCGATCGCCGGGGAATGGTCCTGGCTGACCGTGGACACGTCCTGGGTCGACAGGCCATCGCGCAGCACCGCCACGCGCGGGCCGTCCAGGCCACGGATGATCGGCCGGCCGACGCCGGGGCCGAAGTTGGAACTCTGCACGCCGGGCAGGCTGGCCACGGTCTCGCCCAGGCTGGAGCTGCGTACCTCGTCCAGACGCTCGCCGGCCAGTACCTCGACCGGGCGGCTCAACTCGCCGGCCGCATCGCGCAACGGGCTGGCGGTGACCACGACCTTGTCCAGGTCCTTGACATGGCGGCCACTGGAAGCGGTGGCGTCGTGGCGCGTGTCCGAGCTGGGCGGGGTCTGCGGGTCGGCGGCTGCCGGTGCGTCCTCGGCCATGGCCAGGGCGGGCGTCAGCAGGCTGGTCAGCGCCAGCGAGAGCGTGGAGCGGCGGAACGAGAAAGCGAGGCGAGGGTGCATGGCGGGCCGGACTCTGTGATTGTTACTGTATATCAATGATAAGGCGCAGCTTGGCTGCTGTGCCGACGGCAGGACCCGCTCACCTGCGCGATGCAGCGGTGCGGGTCTGGAACAAGGAAGATGTTATATTATTCCACGTCGCCGCGAGCCCCTGCTGGAAGTCATGCCTCTACCGTCCCTTCGCCATGTGCTCGACCGCTTCGGTGCGACCGGTTCGCTGCTATGCGCCGTGCATTGCGCGGTGCTGCCGCTGGTGCTGGCCCTGGCCCCGTCGTTGGGCCTGTCGTTCTGGCTGGGCGATGGGGTCGAACTGGCCATCGTGGTGTTCGTGACGCTGCTGGGGCTGTTCAGCCTGGTGCTGGGCTATCGCCGCCACAAGGCGCTGCACGCGCTGGCACTGTTGCTGCCGGGCTTGTTGCTGCTGTGGGCCGGCCTGCTCTACGACCCCTTGCACCACGCGGTGGTGCCGCATGCAGTGGTGATGACGCTCGGCGGCGCGCTGGTCGGCATCGCCCACCTGGTCAACCTGCGTCTGAACCACGGGCACGCCCACGTCCACGACGCCAGCTGCGCGCACTAGCCCGGGCTGCGCGGGCAGGGCCTACGTGGTAGGCTTGCCGGCCTTGCGCGAGGGCGCCGCCGGCGTAAACCTCGCCAGACCCGTGTTCAGCGCGGGGATTTTGTATTCAGTATTCACATTCAGGAGTCGACGAACATGGGTAAGGGTGACCGCAAGACCGCCAAGGGCAAGCGCTACAATTCCAGCTACGGCAATTCGCGTTCGCACGCGGTGAGCAAGGTTGTCGTGGGTGCAGCTGCCCCGGTTGCCAAGAAGGGCGTGGTCAAGGCGCCGGCCAAGAAGGCTGTTGCCAAGAAGACCGTTGCCAAGGCCGGCTGATCCCTAGCCCGCTTCGCGACACCAGAACGCGGCGCTTGCGCCGCGTTTTTTTATGTCCGGCATCGGCGCAGACGCGCGCTGCAGCGCTCGCCCGAGCAGCCATTCCGCTACCGGCCTGCGTCGAAGCGGCGACCTGCGCGCCGCTGGCGTCGGTTCGCGCATGGCACGGCAGCGCCGGCCGCAATGCGCGGCGGTCACGGCCGGCAGCTGCACACTGCGGTCGGTCGGCCCTGCGCCGCTCTCCCGCCTGGGATGTTCAGTGCGTCGTCGCCGTAGCCGGCGAGGTGCGGGACGGCGTCGGCGCCAGCAACTGTTCGGCCAGGCCGCGATAGATCGGCGTCTTGCACACCAGCCCGGACATTGCGCGCGCGATCAGCACGGTGGCCAGGATCGGCAACAGCATCTGGCTGGTGTCGGTCAGTTCCAGCGAGATCACCGCCGAGGTCAACGGCGCCTGGGTCACGCCGGTCAGGTATGCGCACATGCCCAGCAGCACGAAGGTGCGCGGGTCCACGCCCGGCATCAGCACAGACAGGTTGTGACCGATGCCGGCACCCACCGCCAGCGCCGGCGAGAACAGCCCGCCCGGAATGCCGGCCAGGTAGGAGACCAGGTTGGCCACCAGCTTCATCAGCCCGAATTCGTGGCCGACCACTGCATGGCCCTGCACCAGGCTGCGCGCCTGCTCGTAGCCGGTGCCGAACGCGCCTTGCCCGAACACCAGTGCCAGCCCGACCAAGGCCACCCCGCACAGCGCGGCCAGCAATACCGGATGGCGCTGGCGCAGCGTTGCCAGCCAGCGCGGTTTGCCGCTGACGCTGGCCAGCACCAGGCGCGCGAAGATGCCGCCGAGCAGGCCGGCCACGCTGCCGCATAGCGCGATCGCCAGCCAGGCCTGGCCCAGCGGCAGGGCCACCGCCACCTTGCCGAAGTAGGTGTAGTTGCCCAGCAGGCCCAGCGATACCACGCCACCGACGATCACCGCAGTCAGCAAGGTGCCGGAGAAGCGGTGCTCGAAGCGCCCGCTCAATTCCTCGATCGCAAACACCACCCCGGCCAGCGGCGTGTTGAACGCCGCGGCGATACCGGCCGCGCCGCCGGCGAGCAGAAAATGCGAGAGCTCGCGCGGATCGCGAAACCCGAACCAGCGCCCGAACACATGCATCAGGCTGGCGCCGACATGCACGGTGGGGCCTTCGCGTCCGACCGAGGCGCCACCGAGCAGCGACAGGGTGGTCAGGGCGAGCTTGCCGATCGACACGCGCAGCGACAGATTGGTCTGGCGAAATGCGGCGTCGTCATGTTCCAGCGCCGCGATGACCTGCGGGATGCCGCTGCCGCGCGTCGGCCGCATCGCGCCGGAGGTGAGCCAGGCCAGCAGGGCGAAGATGCCCGGCGTCAGCAGCAGTGCCCACCAGATCGAATGCGCGGTGATGCGCTGGAACAACTGGAAGGCGGCGTCGCTGGCCTTGGCGAACACGATCGCCACCAGTGCTACTGCGATTGCGCCGCCCCAGAGTGCGGCGCGACGACGCCAGCCTTGGCTGGACAACAACGGCCGCAGCCGAAGCCGGCGCGGCGAGGGATCAGGAGCAGACATGGCACCATTGTCGCATCCGCGCAGCGCGGCCGCGACGCGTCACTCAGCGACCGGCGGCCGGCGGCACGCGCAGGGCCGGCAGCAGCGTGGCGGGATTTCCATCATTGGGCGCGGCGGGAATGCCCAGCAGCCGGGTCATCAGCGCATACACATCGACGTTGTCGAAACCCGGCAAGCTCTTGCCCTGCGCCAGATCCGGGCCCTGCGCCAGGAACACCGCGCGCATCGACGGCAGCGCCGGATCGAAACCGTGCGAGCCGCGCATCTGATCGCGCGGGCGCTTGGCCAGCTTGTCCGGGAACAGTGCATCCCAGCCTTCGTGCATCTGGCACACGATCGGCGGAATGCGCGGATGCGTGCCGTAGTGCCAGCGTGCCGGCAGCTCCGTCTTGCGCCAGCAGTCGTACTGCGCATGCGCACCGAGCAGGCCGGCTTCGGCGCGGGCCTGCTGTCCCGGCAATGGCGCAAAGCCGATCACCTGCCCGTCGGTCACGGCAGTGGCGATGTCCGGGCGCGCCATGTCTTCCACGCTGATCGCATGCCCGGGCGCCACCTCGGCCATGCCGTGGTCGGAGACCACGACGATATTGGTGCGCTCGCGCGTGCCGTCGCGCTGCATGCCGGCCAGCAGCCGGCCGATCGCGCCATCCACCGCACGCACGTTGTCGGCGTATTCGCGCGACTCCGGGCCGTGGTCGTGGCCGGCTTCGTCCACGTGTTCGAAATACAGCGTGACCAGGCGGTTGCGGTCGGCACCGGAGGCGGCCAGCCAGCCCCGCACTTCGTCCACGCGCGTGTCCAGGCTGGTGCCTTCTTCGTAATGGCGCCAACGCGTGGGGCGCACGCCGCCGATCGCCGCCTCGCTGCCCGGCCACGACCAGGTTGCGGCATGCAGGCCATGGGTTTCCGCACCTACCCACAGCGGCTCGCCACCCCACCAGCGCGCATCGCCGACGGCATCCTGCTTGCTCAGCCAGAAGCCGCCCAGCGTCGCATCGCGCATGCTGTTGTGCACGATGCCGTGGTGGTCCGGGCGCAGGCCGGTGACCAGCGTGTAGTGATTGGGAAAGGTCAGCGACGGGTACGACGGCGTCATCCAGCGCGCACGTACGCCGTCGTGTTCCAGTTGAGACAGATTCGGTGTGATGCCGCGATCGAGCATGTCCGCGCGCAGCCCGTCGATGGAGATCAGCAGCACGCTGTGCGGTACATCGCTGTGCGGTGCGCCGGCCGACGCGGGCGCCGCCGGGGCGGGCGCTGGCGTACTGCGCGAAGGGGCGTGAGAACTACAGGCCGCGAGCAGTGCGAGCGCGGCAAACACAAAACGTCGATCGATCATCGCGCCAGTTTACGGCCTGGCAATGACGTCGCGAAGTCAGCGCGTGCCGGCGGCGGATGCGGCGAACAGATCGTCGGCCGCTGCGCCCTGGCGCGGTGACCAGCCTTCCATCTGCAACAAGGCCTGCTTGGTCGGCAGACCGCCGCCGAAGCCGGTCAGCGCACCATTGGCGCCGATCACGCGGTGGCAGGGCAGCACGATCGGCAATGGATTGCGCCCATTGGCAGCGCCGACCGCGCGGCTGGCGGCCGGGCGTCCCACCGCGTGCGCGAGTTGCGCATAGCTCCAGGTCTGCCCGAACGGAATCTGCGCCAGCGTATGCCAGACCTGCAGCTGAAACGGCGTGCCGGTCGGGGCCAGTGGCAGGTCGAAGCTGCGCCGCCCGCCATACAGATAGTCGAGCAATTGCTCGCGCGCCTCGCGCACCAACGGCGCATCGGGGTCGTGCTGCCAACGCGCGCGGCCGACCGCGTCGTAGCGGTTCTGCGCGAACAGGATGTGGTGCACGCCGGCAGCATCGGCGGCCACGCTGAGCGCGCCGATCGGCGAGGGAAAGGTGTCGTAATACAACGTGCTCATGAGCGGGTGTCCTTGCGATCGACAGCGAGATGCCACAGGTGCAATACGGCGTAGGCGCGCCACGGCCGCCAGGCCTGCGAGCGCGCTTCGGTGGCACGCTCGCTCAGGCGCTCGGGCGTGCCGAGCACCTGCTGCAGGATCAGGTCGCCGGCCGGAAACGCGTCCGGATGCGACAGCGCACGCATGGCGACGTAATGCGCGGTCCACGGCCCGATACCGGGCAACGCGGTGCAGGCGGCGACGAACTCGGACAGGCGCTGGCCGGCGCCGAAATGCAGCTGCCCTTGCGCGCAGGCCGAGGCCAGCGCCCGCAGCGTGGCCGCGCGCGCCCGCGGCAGACCGAGTTGTTCCAGCGGCGCCTCGGCCAGCTGTGCCGGGGTCGGAAAGATGCGGTCCAGGCCGGGCGGCATCTCCAGATGATGGCCGCCATGCCGGTCGACCAGCCGCGCCGCCAGCGTTGCCGCGCCGGCCACGCTGATCTGCTGGCCCAGCACGGCGCGCACGGCCACTTCAAAACCGTCCCAGCCACCCGGCACGCGCAGCCCGGGGCGGCGCGCGATCGCCTCGGCCAGCAGCGGCTCGGTCGCCAGCGTGGCGTGCACCGCCTGCAGGTCTGCATCCAGATCGAACAGGCGGCGTACCCGCCGCACGATCTGCGGAATCTGGCGCGGGTCGGTGGCGCCGATGCGCAGTAGCAACTCCGCACGCTGCGGCGCCGCGCTGACCTCGATCAGCGTTGCGTTGCCCGGCGTGCCGATCACGCGCCGGTAGCCGCTGGCGTCGACCTGCTCGATGCCGGGAATCGCGCGGCGTTGCAGGAATGCCAGCATCGCCGGCAGATCCAGCGGCGGGCGGTAGCCCAGGCGCAGGGTCAACTCGCCACCCGGGACCTCGGCACGCTGCTTGCGCAGCGCCGATGGCGGCATCCCGCAGCCTTCCAGGAATGCGGCATTGAAGCGACGCAGGCTGTTGAAGCCGGCCGCCAGCGCGACCTCGGTGACTGGCAATGCGGTCTCGGTCAGCAGTTGCTTGGCCAGCAGCAGCCGGCGCGTGCCGTGCACCTGGATCGGGGTGGCACCGAGCTGCTGCACGAACTGCCGCTGCAGCTGGCGTGCGCTCAGGCCCACTGCGTCGGCCAGGGTCTGCACCGGCTGCTCCTGCAGGGCACCGTCGGCAATCATCGCCAGTGCGCGTTGCACGCTCTCTTCGCCCAGATGCTGCTGCGCCTGCGGCGACAGCTCGGGGCGGCAGCGCAGGCAGGGCCGGTAGCCGGCGGCACTGGCTGCCGCCGCGCTGGGGTAATAGCTGATGTTGCCCGGCTTGGGCGGCGGCGCCGGACAGACCGGGCGGCAGTAGATGCCGGTGCTGCGCACCGCGGTGAAGAACAGCCCGTCGAAGCGTGCATCGCGCGCCAGGCGGGCGCGGTCGCATTGGAGTCGGTCGGGCGTGACGGTCTGCATGGCGCCAGTCTATGCGCTCGCCCCGACCCCGGCTGGCCGTTTTCGGACAGGGTTGCACCGGGCCGCCGCGTTCATGGCAGGGTCAAACGCTTCGCCCATTCAGCCATAGACTGAGGGTGATCTCCGTCGCGGTCCGTTGCCTGACATTATGCTGAAACTGCTCTGCCTGTCCCTTTCATGCGTGCTGGCGCTGGCGGCCTGCGACCGCACCAGCACCTCGGCCGATGCCGCCGCGACGCAACAGAGTGGCGCGGGGCAGGGCGATGGCGACCATATGGTGTCGGTGGATACGCCCGAGCCGGTGGCGCCGCCGCGGCCGCGTGCACAGGCCGGCGAAGCCAGCTGGCCGCAGGCGGAGCTGGACGCGGGCAAGGCCTGGATCAGTTGCGCCACCGATTACAGCAGCGAAGCCGGCGACGGCACGCTGCTGCCGGCGCTGGACCGCGCCAGCATGGAGGCGGCGCTGGCGCCGTGTCGCGACACCGGCCTGCTGCGGGTGCGCTACGCCGGCAAGATCAACGCCGGCTTTGCTGCGTTGGTGTGGCGGCTGGCCGCGGTGGCCGAGCAACTGCGGCTGCCGCATCGCATCCTGGACCTGGATTCCAGCGGCGGGCAGGTGGAAGCAGCGATTCGCGCCGGCGATGTCATCGGCGAATCCAACTGGACCATCTGGGTGCGCGAAGGCTCGATCTGCCACAGCGCCTGCGTGTTCGTGCTGGCCGCCGGCGACAACCGGCTGGTGGCCGGCAAGGTCGGCATCCATCGCATGATGCGGATCAGTTCCAAGGCCACCTCGCGCGCGGAACTCAATCGCGAATTGCGCGAGGTCTACGGCAACGTCAAGGATTATCTGGAGCGCAACGGCGTGGCGGTGGCGGTGGCCGACCTGATGATGACCGTGCCCAACCGCAGCCTGCGCCTGCTGACGATGGACGAGCTGCGCGAGTACGGGCTGGATGGCACCAACGCGGTGCAGGACGACCTGGAGCGCATCCGCCAGATGCGCAAGTGCGGCGACGCCTTCGTGCGCCGCAAGGACGCGTTTCTGGTTGCCTTCGACCAGAAGTGCAAGGGCGAGGGCGCCGATCTGGAGGCGGTCAATGCCTGCGGCCTGGCCTTGAAGCAGCGCTTCGGCTTCCCGGATGCGGCCTGCCCGGAAGAAAGCCCGCTGGCCGAAACCGATGCCGCCGCGCTGCCGGCCACCGCCGCAGCGCAGGCCGCGCCGGCGGCCGACGCGGAGGCAGGAGCGCCAACTGCGGCACCGGCCGCAGAGTCGGCTGCCGAGCCCGCAACGGACCCCGCCCAGGGCGAGGGCTGAGCTTCACACCCACCGCACTGCCGGCTGCCTATGGTCGCGGCATACCACGGAGCCGGGGGGCGACATGCTTGGAAAGACGAAGGGCGTTGCGCTGGCATACCTGCCATCGGCGCTGCTGGTGCTGGCCGGGTTTGGCGTGGCCGAACTGCTGCAGGTGATCGCTGCGGCCAGCCATGTGCAGTGGCCGGCGACGCTGGCGGTGTGGCTGAGCCTGGCGGCCCTGATCGCGGCCATCGCGCGCGCACTGTGGGTCAGTTGGCGACTGTGGCGGCCACGCGGCGTCGCGGCGGTTCCGCCCGGCGGCGACATCTGATTTTTGAGTCAAGGCGTGCGTTCCCGGCACCCGGCTCGCGCGTCGCTTGCACACTCACCTCACCATGCAGCGCAGGTCTTAAACTGCCGCACTCGCCGCAAACCCTGCGGCGGTTCCCATCCGTTTGCTAAGCACAAGGTCATCTGCCCCATGTTCCGTCCTCGTCTGCTTGCCGCACTGCTGTTGGCTCCCTCGCTGGTCCTGGCACAACAGCCGCAGACGGCTGCACGTCCGGCCGCCGCTCCCCAGGCGGCGCCCACGGCCAGCCCGGCGCAGCAGGCGCAGCTGACCAAACAGAACACCGAGATGACCCAGGCGGCACTGCGGGTGGCGCAGATGGTCGATGCCAACCAGGTGGCCTCACTGTGGGATGGCGCCTCCAGCGTCGCCAAGACCGCGGTCAAGCGCGATGTCTTCGTGAGCCAGATCGGCGCCGAACGTGCGCGGCTGGGGGCGGTGGTCGGACGCGGGCAGGGCTCGGTGACACGGGTCAAATACGCTGCCGGCGCGCAGGTGCCCGAAGGCCTGTACGTCAACGTCAGCTTCCCGACCCGGTTTGCCAAGGCCCAGCAGCCGGTGCGCGAGCTGGTGTCTTTCCGCCTGGACGAGGACAAGACCTGGCGGCTTGCCGGCTACAGCCTGCGCGCGTCGATCAAGTGATCTTGCAGCTCATCGGGAGACCCGCGTGGAACTGACCATCGAACTACAGATGCTGGGCTGGGCCATGGTGCTCGGTCTGGTGCAACTGCTGGCCGCCTCGGCCAGCATGACCGCCCAGCGCGGGACCAAATGGAATGCCAGCGCCCGCGATGGCGACCCCAAGCCCCTGACCGGCGTCGCGGCGCGGCTGGATCGCGCCTTCCGCAATTATCAGGAGACGTTCCCGATCTTCGCTGCTGCGGTACTGGCGGTGAGCGTTGCCGGGCGTACCAATGCAGACACCGCACTGGGCGTGCAGCTGTACCTGTGGGCGCGCGTGGCTTACGTGCCGGCGTATGCGGCAGGCATTCCTTACCTGCGCAGCGCAATCTGGGTGGTGTCGTTCTGGGGCATCGTCAAGCTGGTGCGGGCGTTGCTGGGCTGGTGACGCAGGCCGGGCTGCGTGCGCGCAGCCTGTGGTGAGTGGCTGAGAAAACGCAGCGACAGATCGCGCCTGCGACTGCGTTGGGCTGCCTGGTTCGGTCACTGCTTGATCCTGATCAAGTCCGGCCAGCACCACTGCCATTAAACTGAGAGCCGCTACCAAGACGGCTGCGCTCACCGCCAGGTGTGCGTGCCCGATGCGGCAGGTGCCACGCGGACATGCCGGTTGCTTTGCGCCGACCGCATCCAGCTGACCATTGCATGCGAGGTCTTGTTAGCTCCTCTGGGTCTTGGTGGTGAAGGAGCGTGGCATGCAATCGGTGGATGTCGCAGTCATTGGTGCCGGGCCGGTCGGCCTGAGTTTTGCGCGGTCGTTGGCCGGCAGTGGCCTGTCGGTGCTGGTGGTCGACCAGCAGCCGCGCGCGCAACTGGCCGAGCCGGCCTTCGACGGACGCGAAATCGCGCTGACCCATGCCTCGCGTGCGTTGCTGGAGCAACTGGGCATCTGGCCGCAATTTCCCGCCGATGCGATCTCGCCGCTGCGCGACGCCCGCGTCATGGACGGACATTCGCACTTCGCGCTGACCTTCGCCGCCTCCGCGCGTGGTGCCGGCGATCTGGGCTGGCTGGTGCCCAATCATCTGGTCCGTCGCGCGGCCTGGCAGGCGGTGCAGGCGCAAGCTGCGTTGGAGATGCGCTGTGCGTGCACGCTGCAGGCCGTGCAGCAGCAGCGCGACCGCGTGGTGCTGCAGTTATCCGATGGGGAAACGGTATCGGCGCGCCTGCTGGTGGCGGCCGACAGTCGCTTTTCCAGCGCCCGGCGCCTGCTCGGCATCGGTGCGCAGCTGCGTGATTTCGGCAAGACCATGCTGGTGTGCCGGATGCGGCATGCGCTGCCGCACGGGCATGCTGCCTGGGAGTGGTTTGGCTACGGCAAGACGCTGGCGTTGTTGCCGCTGCAGGGCAATCGCGCCGGTGCGGTGCTGACCCTGCCGCCGCGACAGGTGGAGGCCTTGCTGGCGATGGAGGCGGCGGACTTCAGTGCGGCGGTGACCGAGGCGTTCGAGCATCGGCTCGGGCCGATGCAGCAGGACGGCAGCCGGCATGCGTATCCGCTGGTGGCGGCCTATGCGCAACGCTTGATCGCCGAGCGTGCCGCGCTGATCGGCGATGCGGCGGTGGGCATGCACCCGGTCACCGCGCACGGCTTCAATTTCGGATTGCAGAGCCAGGCGCGCCTGGCCGAGCGTGTGCGCGCCGCTGCCGCCGCTGGGCGCGACATCGGGGCTGTGGCCCTGCTGCAGGGCTACGAGCGGGCGCACCGGCTGGCGACGCGGCCGCTGTATGAAGCGACCAACGCATTGGCCGCGCTGTATACCGACGACCGTGCGCCGGCCCGCCTGCTGCGACGTGGTGCCTTGCGTGCGGCGCATGCGGTGGCGCCGTTCAAGCAGGCGATTGCGGCGCATCTGACCCAGCGCAGCGTCTGACGTATCGAAGTGGGAGCAGGGAGGCGCAGTGCGTGCAGCGCTGCGCTGTGGTCCTCACGCGCAGTGGCTTGTAACGGTGTTCGACATGCGGGCGGGCAATGCGGTCAGCGGCTCGCTCGCAGGTGCTCTTGCGGCAATCGGGCTCGATCAGACCGGATTTGCATGAGGTCGGCTTTCGTCAGGCGCGCCGCAGTCGGGCACGCAGCCATCAGGCCGGCGTGTTGATCCGCGCAAGAATCGCATCGATCGCGGTGCGCGCATCGCCGCTGCGCAAGGCGTCTTCCAACAGTGGAATGACCCAGGCGCAGCCGGCCTTGGTCACGTCTGCGCGCCAGCCGCCGGGCCAGGCTTCCAGCTCGTGCAAGGCCAGCATGCTGCAACCGCCACGCTCGGCGTGACCGCCACGGATCGACTGCTCGAACCAGAACGGCGTGGGTGAATCGACGTCGATCGAGAAAATATAGACATCGTGGTCCGGGTCTTCAGCCGAGGGCGCGTTGTTGCGCCAGCTGACCTGCACCACGCTCATTCTGCCGGCTCCGCATCGGGGTCCAGCGCCAGCACGCGGATCTCCACATCGTCCAGTTGCACGCACTGGCCGGGGCGGATCTTGGCGGTCTTGCGCAGTTCCTGCACGCCATCGACGCTGACCGCGCCGCTGGCGACGATCGCCTTGCCCTGCCCACCGCTGTCGGCAATACCCGCCAGCTTGAGCAACTGGTTGAGTTCGATGTACTCGCCGTCCAGGTCGAATTCCAGAAATTGCATGGTGCGCTCGGTGACAGGAAGACGGCGATTATCCGCCCGTCGCAGCCGGCAACACCACCGTGCCGAACGCAGCCCCGGCAGGTGGAGTCGTGCGCGACGCAGGCGCGCCAGCGGCGGACACGACGCCGGAGGCGCGGTGCGGGGCGGCACGCTTATTCGCGTCGAAAGCGTGCAATCTCGTCCAGCATGCTTTCGGCGCGCACGACGCCGGGCCCGGCATGCGCGTTGTCGATGCGCTCCAGCCACGGATGGCGTTTGCGCTGCAGCCGTCGATAGCCGAGCCAGGTGCCGATGCCGCCGAGCACGCCCACCAACAGATTGAGCATCAGCCAGTCGTGCGGCAGGGTCAGGCCGGTCAGCCCGCGCCAGCCGGCGTCGGCCACGGCCACCCACAGCACCCAGAACGCCACGCCCAGCCACGGGGCCACCCGCGTGCGCCAGCGCCGCAGCTGCGCGAGCGCGCGCTGCGTCGGCAGCAGCGGTCCGGCAAAGTCCAGTTGCGCCAGCAGCTGCAGCTGTCGTAGTGCGGAGATCGCCAGTGCAATGCTCCACAGCTGCAGCAGCACGCCGCCGATGATGGCTGCAGCCTGATCGGTGTGGGCAAGCCAGCTGCGCGCGATCACGATGTGCAGCGCCACGGCGCACAGCAATTGCGCGGATTGGCTCAGCCACAGCGGGCGCAGGCTGGTGCGCGCCGCGTGGCCACGCACCTGACCGATGATGTGGCCGATCTGCGTGCCGTGCTGATCCAGGCGGTGTTCCATCGCGTGCCAGGCGCGTTGCATGTCGTCGAGTTCCATCGAATGTTCCTTGGGCGAAGTAGTTGGTCAGAGTTCGGCGCGGATGCGCGCCTTGAGGCGGCTGAGTTTCGTGGCGACATTGGTCTCGCTGATGCCGAGCACCTCGCCGATCTCGCGGTAGCTGTGCGCGTCCAGGTACAGCAGCATCAAGGCGCGTTCCAGCGGCGGCAGGTGGGCGATGAAGCCGTGGAGCGCGGCGACCTGCTGCGCGTGTGCCGGGTCGCGCGTCAGCGGGTCGGCGATGCTGTCGGCCACCGCCTCCAGCGGGAGCGGGTCCTGCGGCGCGCGGCTGCGGCCGCGCAGATCGCTGACCGCCACGTTCAAGGCAATGCGGTACATCCAGGTGGAAAAGCGCCGGCCGGCGTCGTAGCCGGGGAATGCGCGCCATAACTGCACGGTGATGTCTTGCGCCAGCTCGGCGCGGTCGTCCGGGTTCCAGCAATAGCTGGCCGCGACCTTCAGGACGATGCCGCGGTGCTGCTGCAGCAGAGCGTTGAAGCGGGTGTGCAGGTCTGTTTCCAGGGACATGGCTCCGGCCGGGTGGGTGGATGACAAGGGTCGAGGAGATGATTCGCCGCAGCGGGCAAATCCTCACAAGCTGAACGGACTGTCACGGAAATTTCGACAGCAGGGGGCCTGAGGGCGCACACTATGCTGCTTTGCGCCTGCCGGCTCCGTGCGGCGCCTCCGGAGTTACCCAATGACCCAAGAATCTCCCGCGCCGCTGCTGTTTGCAGACCTCGGCCTCTCAGACGCTGTGATGAAGGCGGTTGCCGCCGTCGGCTATGAGTCGCCGTCGCCGATCCAGGCTGCCACCATCCCCGCGCTGCTGGCCGGCCGCGACGTGCTCGGCCAGGCGCAGACCGGCACCGGCAAGACCGCCGCGTTCGCGCTGCCGGTGCTGTCCAATGCCGACCTCAACCAGCTCAAGCCGCAGGCGCTGGTGCTGGCGCCGACCCGCGAGCTGGCCATCCAGGTCGCCGAGGCGTTCCAGAAATATGCCGAAGCCATTCCCGGCTTCCGCGTGCTGCCGGTCTACGGCGGCCAGCCCTATGCCCAGCAGCTGAGCGCGCTCAAGCGCGGCGTGCATGTGGTGGTCGGCACTCCCGGCCGCGTGATCGATCACCTGGACCGCGGCACGCTGGACCTGTCCCAGCTCAAGACGCTGGTGCTGGACGAAGCCGACGAAATGCTGCGCATGGGCTTCATCGACGACGTCGAAGCGGTGCTGAAGAAGTTGCCGGAGAAGCGCCAGGTGGCGCTGTTCTCGGCGACCATGCCGCCGGCCATCCGCCGCATCGCGCAGACCTATCTGAAGGACCCGGCCGAAGTCACCATCGCGGCCAAGACCACCACCTCGGCCAACATCCGCCAGCGCTACTGGTGGGTGAGCGGCCTGCACAAGCTGGACGCGCTGACCCGCATCCTGGAGGTCGAGCCGTTCGACGGCATGATCATCTTCGCGCGCACCAAGGCTGCCACCGAAGAGCTGGCGCAGAAGCTGCAGGCACGCGGCATGGCCGCGGCGGCCATCAACGGCGACATGCAGCAGGCCGCCCGCGAGAAGACCATTGCCCAGCTCAAGGACGGCAAGCTCGACATCCTGGTCGCTACCGACGTGGCCGCGCGCGGCCTGGACGTGGAGCGCGTCAGCCATGTGCTGAACTACGACATCCCGTACGACACCGAAAGCTACGTGCACCGCATCGGCCGTACCGGCCGTGCCGGCCGCAATGGCGATGCGATCCTGTTCGTCACCCCGCGCGAGAAGGGCATGCTGCGCGCGATCGAACGCGCCACCCGCCAGCCGATCGAAGAAATGCAGCTGCCGAGCGTGGATGCGGTCAACGACACCCGCGTGGCACGTTTTATGACCCGCATCACCGAGACCCTGGCCGGCGGCCAGATCGAGATGTATCGCGATCTGCTGCAGCGCTACGAGAGCGAGAACAACGTACCGGCGATCGATATCGCTGCGGCATTGGCCAAGTTGCTGCAGGGCGATGCGCCGTTCCTGCTGACCCCGCCGGTGCGCGGTGCACGCGAGGAATTTGCACCGCGCGAGCGCAACGATCGCGGCGACCGCAACGATCGCGGCGAGCGTCCGCGCTTCGAGCCGAAGTTCGAGCGTGGCCCGCGTGCCGATGGCGAGCGTGCGGCACGCCCGCCGCGTGCGGAACGTCCGGCGTTCGCCAGCGATGGCGCGGGCGCCGAGCGTCCGCGTCGCGATCCGGTCGCCCCGCGTGGCGAGCCGGAGTTCGGCATGGAGAGCTACCGCATCGAAGTGGGCCACACCCACGGCGTGAAGCCGGCCAACATCGTCGGCGCGATCGCCAACGAAGCCGGCCTGGAAAGCCGCTATATCGGCCGTATCGACATCCAGGACGATTATTCGATCCTGGACCTGCCGGCCGACATGCCGCGCGAACTGCTGACGCACCTGAAGAAGGTCTGGGTGTCCGGCCAGCAGCTCAACATGCGCAAGCTGGAAGAAGGCGAAGCGGCCGCGTCGCCGTCCAAGCCGCGCTTCCCGCGCGGCGGCAAGCCGTCCGGTCGCCCGAATGGCCCGAACCGTCCGATGGACCGCGCCGGCGCGACACATCGCAAGGGCCCGCCCAAGCCCCGCGGCGAGTAAGCACCGCTGACAACCCGGCGGGCTGCGGCTGCCCGGCCGATCCGGCCGGTCGCCGCAGTCGCTATGCTGATCGATGCATGGCGGTGTACGCGCGTCACGCGTCGGCACCGCAGCGATTGTCGGCGGCATCCTGTTAGCCATGCTAAGTTCCGCGCCGACCGTGGCCGGGCGGGCGCAGCCATACAGACTGCGCCGTTGCGGCCGCTACTGCCTTCAGGCGCCCACTGGGCGCCTGAATCGCATGGGCAGCAGCAGGGGGGGGCGAGGATGACAATGGCGCAGATGGCGGGCGGCACGAGCGGTAGGCGGACCATGCACCTGATGCGCGGCTGGCTGACGCTTCCCTTGGCCTTGTTGATCGGCATGGCCGTCGGCATGGCGGTGCTCTCGGCGCTGGTGATCGAGATTCAGTCCGGGGCAATGGCCTGGATCGTCGGCCAGAGCCACTGGTCCAATGCCCAGCAGGAGTCGGTGTACTGGCTGGAGCGCTACCTGGGCAGCGGCGATCCGGCCGACCTGCAGGCCGCCTGTCGGGCGCTGGAAGTGCCGCTCGGCGACCGCGCGGCACGCGAGGCGGTCGAGCAGCCGGTGATCGACTGGGCTGCGGTCCATGCCGGGCTGGCCGCCGGCCGCAATGCCCGTGAGGACATGCCGCAAATGGTGCGGCTGTATCGCTACGGCCATGTCTTTCCGTATCTGGGCGACGCCATCGCGATGTGGAAACACACCGACGCCGACCTGCTGCAGCTGAGCACACTGGCCGACCGGGCCGCCTCCGTGCAGGCCGCCAGCCGCCCGGATCCGCGCGCGCTGCAGGCCCTGCGCGACGAGCTGCACCTGCTCGACGGCCGCATGCGCGGCGATACCGCGCAGTTCCAGTCGCTGCTGGTCCGCTGCGCGCGGTTGCTGCACGATGTGATGGTGGTCTGCAGCCTGGCGACCCTGTTGCTGGTGCTGATCACCTGCGTGCTGGCGATGCGCCGCATCCGCAATTATCTGCTCTCGCACGAAGGCCGCTTCCGCACCGCGTTTCAGCAGGCGGCGCTGGGCATGGTCAAGTTCGACCTGCGCGGCCGCGTGCTCGATGCCAATGCCGCGATGGCCAACATCCTGCGCTACCGGCCGGAGGAACTGCAGGCCTGCACGCTGGCCGAGGTGCTGCATCCGGACCATATCGCGCTGGACAGCCGCGGCCTGATCGACTGGCCGACGCTGCTGCAGTCCGGCGAGCGGCGCTTGCTGCGCGCCGACGGCGGGGTGATGTGGGGGCGCTGGAGCGCGTCGCTGGTGGAGCCCGGCCCGGAGGAGCCGACCCTGGTGCTGGCGGTGATCGAAGACGTCTCGCATGCGCACGAGCTGGCCGACGAAGTCGCCTTCCATGCGCGCCACGATGCCCTGACCGGCCTGATCAACCGCCGCGAGATCGAACGCCGGCTGCTGCGCCTGATCGAGCCGCCGCAATCGCCGCAGCTCTGCCATGCGCTGTGCTTCGTCGACCTGGATCACTTCAAGCTGGTCAACGACACCTTCGGGCATGCGGTAGGCGACAAGTTCCTGTGCCACTTCGCCGATGTGATCACCATGCAGTTGCGCCCCGGCGACTGGCTGGGGCGGCTGGGTGGCGACGAGTTTGCGATCCTGCTGGCCAATACCGATCTGGCACAGGCGCAGTCCTTGCTGGAGCGCATGCATGCGGTGCTGGGTCAGCCGTGGAGCCACCAGGGCGGACGGCCGCTGACGCCGAGCTGCAGCTTCGGCGTGGTGGAAATCCGCCAGGGCGCCAGCGACGTCAATGCCTTGATGACCGCCGCCGATCTGGCCTGCCATGCGGCCAAGGAAGAAGGGCGCAACCGCATTCGCTGCTTCGGCGAAAACGATCTGGCGCTGGCGCGGCGGCGCCACGACGGTGGCTGGATCAGCGCGGTGCAGCAGGCGATCGCCGAGGACCGGCTGCTGCTGTATGCGCAGAAGATCCAGGTGTTGAGCGATCCGGAACGCCTGCAGTACGAAGTGCTGGTGCGCATGCGCGCGCGCGACGGGCGGGTGCTGAGCCCAGGCGAATTCCTGCCCGCCGTGGAGCGCTACGGCCTGGGGCGCATGGTCGACGTGCATGTGCTGGAAACGCTGTGCGCGCAGCTGGCGGCCAGTCCGATGCATGTGGCCACGCTGGACCTGTGCCACGTCAATCTGTCCGCACAGTCGATCGCGCAGCCGGATTTTCTCGATTTCGTGTGGTCCTTGTTCGAGCGCTACCCGAGCCTGGTGCCCAAGCTGTGCATGGAGATCACCGAGACCGCGGTCATCGGCGATCTGGAGCACGCGCAGCGCTTCGTGCAGAGCGTGCGTGCGCGCGGCTGCCATGTGGCGCTGGACGATTTCGGCAACGGCCTGGCCTCGTTCGGCTATCTCAAGCAGTTCACCGTGGATGTCCTCAAGATCGATTGCGGCTTCGTGCGCAACTACGCGCACGACGCGGTGGACCGCGCGGCAGTGCACTCGATCGCGCAGGTGGGCCTGGCGCTGGGGATCGAAGTGGTGGCCGAGGGCGTGGAGTCGGAGGCGGACATTCCCGGCCTGCGCGAGGCCGGTGTCGGCCAGGTACAGGGTTTCAGCCTGCATCGTCCATGCCCGCTGGACGAGCTGCTGCACGCCGGGCAGCCGCTGCTGGCGCTGTCCTGATCGCAGATTGGTGCACGCGCGCCGCTCCAAATCGCCGATAATCGGCCGATGACGACCCGACTCAACAAATACATCGCCGAAACCGGCTTCTGCTCCCGCCGCGAGGCCGATCGCCTGATCGGCGAACGCCGGGTCACCGTCAATGGCGTGGCTGCCGGCACCGGTGCGGTGGTGGGCGAGGACGACACCGTGCTGGTGGACGGCCAGCCGCTGCGCACGCGCGCCGCCAGCAAGCCCGGTGGCCGCAAGCATGTCTACATCGCACTCAACAAGCCGGTGGGCATCACCTGCACCACCGAAAGTTCGGTCAAGGGCAACATCGTCGAATTCGTCGGCCACGAGCAGCGCATCTTCCCGGTCGGCCGGCTCGACAAGGAGTCAGAAGGTCTGATCCTGATGACCAGCAACGGCAACATCGTCAACGAGATCCTGCGCGCGGAAAATCGCCACCAGAAGGAATATCTGGTGGCGGTCAACAAGCCGGTCACCGACGAATTCCTGCGCGGCATGGCGCGTGGCGTGCGCATCCACAACGAGACCACGTTGCCGTGCCGCACCGCGCGCATCGCCAAGTTCGGCTTCCGCATCGTGCTGGAGCAGGGCTTGAACCGGCAGATCCGCCTGATGTCCGCCGAATTCGGCTACCGCGTGACCCAGCTGCGCAGGGTGCGCATCGACAACATCAAGCTGGCCGCGCTCAAGCCCGGACAGTGGCGCAACCTCAGCGATGCGGAGTTGCGCGGCCTGCTGCCGCAACGCACCGACTGGTGAGCGTTTCTCGCGCGTTGGACTGAACCGCAACAGCACGGTGCATCGGCTGCGCAGGCGCAACCCGATGGCCGTGCATGACCGGCTCGGTCATACTTCCGCCGCCGACAGCCAGCTGGGGAGCGGGCAGAGTGATCAAACCGACATTGCCGGACAACGAAGCCGAGCGGCTTGCAGCGCTGCGTCAGTACGAAGTGCTGGATTCGCCGCCCGAGCGTGCCTTCGACGACCTCACCATGATTGCGTCCACGCTGTGCGAGACGCAGATGGCGGCGGTGGTGCTGGTGGACGAACAGCGGCAATGGTTCAAGTCCGCACATGGCGCGCCGCGCAGCGAGGCATCGCGCGACATCTCGTTCTGCGCGCATGCGATCCTGCGCCCGGATGAAGTGATGATGGTCGACGACACCTTGCTCGACCCGCGCTTCCACGACAATCCGATGGTGACCGGCAGCGCGGCGGTACGCTTCTATGCCGGCGCGCCGTTGGTGACCAGCGAGGGCATGGCGCTGGGCTCGCTCTGCGTCTTCGACCAGACCCCGGCGCATCTGCGCGAAGAGCAGCGTGCTGCCCTGCAGGCATTGTCGCGGCAGGCCGCGCATCTGCTGGAACTGCGCCTGGCCGGCAAGCGCCTGCGCCAGCAACTGCACGAGCGCGAATGGTACGAGCAGCAGCTGGCCGGCTATTACGCGCAGATGGACGCGCTGAATGCCGATCTGGTCGAGCAGACCCGCACCGATCCGCTGACCGGCTTGCCCAATCGACGCGCGTTTTCAGTGGCCTTGGCCGCGGCCATGGAACAGACGCGTGCGGCAGGCCAGCCGTTGTCGGTGGCGTTGCTGGACGTGGACCACTTCAAGACCGTCAACGACGTGCATGGGCACGACCAGGGCGATGTGGTGCTGCGCGAACTGTCGGCGTTGCTGCGTGCGCATGTGGCCGGTGCCGGCACCATTGCGCGTTATGGCGGCGAGGAGTTCGTTCTGCTGCTGCCCAACGTGGATCTGCTGCAGGCGCGCGTGCAGTGCGAATACCTGCGCCAGAGCGTGGCGGTGATGACGATCGCGCTGCCGGTGACGGTGAGTATCGGCGTGGCCACGCTGCATCCGCAGGAAAGCGTGGACGCGGTGATCAAGCGCGCCGACCAGGCCCTGTATGCGGCCAAGCGTGGCGGGCGCGACCAGGTGGTGGCGTTGGGGTAGGGGGCGTGCGCACGCGGGTGCGTCATCGATAAGGTCGGTCGCGGCCTAGGCCGCTGCGACGGTGGCGTTTGTTGGTTGCGCCGTGCGGTCAGTCGACGATGTTCTTCGCCTCGGCAGTGCCGAGCAGCTCCGGGTGCACGATCTTGCGCCGGCGTTCCAGCACCGGATGCAGGAACACCGCGCCGAGAATGATCGCCACGCCGAGATAGAACTGCACAGTCAGCTCGCGTTGCTCGCCGAGCAGGGCGATCGCCAGCACGATGGCGTAGACCGGTTCGAGATTGGTCACCAGCTGCACCGAATAAGCGCTGAGATGGCGCAGCGCCACCAGTGCCAGCGCAAACGGCAGTAGCGTGCAGGCCAGCGACAGCACCAGCAGCAGGACGCCGTCGTGCAGGCTGGGGATGATCATCAGGTCGCCATGCAGCGACGGCAGCAACAACGGCATGGCCGGCGCCAGCACGGTCAGGGTCAACGTGCCGGCGCCAAGCTCCAGTGCGGTGACGGTGAGCGGGTCGGCATGCGCCACCATGCGCTTGTTGAGTGAACCGAACAGGCCGACGAACACCGCCGAAATCGCGCCGACCACCACGCCGGCACGCATGCCATCCGGCACCCCGCCGACCACCAGCGCCACGCCGGGCAACACCGCCAGGCCGAACAGCAATTCGCGCGGGCGGAAGGGGCGCTGCGTCACCCACGGCTCGATCACGGCGGTGAACACCGGCGCCAGTGCAATGCAGGTCGCCGCCACCGAGGCATTGGCCAGCTTGATCGCGCCGTAGAAGGTCAGCCAGTGCAGGGCCACCAAGGCGCCGATGCCGCAATAGCCCAACACCACGCGTCCGGACAACCCGCGCAATCCGCGCCACACCCGCGGCAATAGCGCCAGCGCCACCACCACGATCAACATGCGCCACCACACCAACGGCAACGCGGGCAGCGTGATCAGCTTGCCCAGGATCGCGGTGATGCCCCAGAGCAGGACGCAGAAATGGATTTGCAGTTGCGCCTTGCGCAGGTCGGTCGTGGGCATGCGCCATTGTCGCCGAAGACGCGACGCAACGCCCCTGCTAGCGCGCCCCCAACGCCTGCAGCAACGCCATTGCCGCCGCCGGATTGCGCTCCTTGGCGGCGCTGATGAAAAACACGAACACCTCGCGCGGGGTGGCTGCGGCGTGCATCGATGCGTCGATATGCGGCAGGTCCGCCACATCGTCGCCGCGCCGCCAGGCCTGGATGCGCTCGGCCCAGCGCGCCAGTGCCGGCGCCGGGTAGCCGGCATGCAGGCGCGCCTGGCTGCGCATCAGCCGCGCATAGACAAAGTCGGTGGACAGATCGGCAAAGGACGGATGCTCGTCCGAATCGGTGAACACCGTGGCCACCCCATGCCGGCGCACCAATTCCAGCAGCGCGGCATCCACTGCGTCGTGGTCGCGGATTTCCAGCACATGGCGCAGCACGCGCTTGCCGGCACGTTTGGGCAGCAACGACAGGAAGGCGTCCAGGTCGTCGGCCTGCAGCCGATGCCCTTGTTCGAACTGCCACACCAGCGGCCCCAGCGTATCGCCGAGCTCGACAATGCCGCCGATGAAGTCGTCCACCTGCGCCTGGGTGCCGGCCAGTCTGCGCGACTGGGTGATGCGGCGCGGTGCCTTGGCCGAGAAGACGAACCCGGGCGGCACCTGGTCGCGCCACTTCGCGTAGGTGGCCGGTTTCTGCGTCCCGTAATACGTGCCGTTGATCTCGATGGCGGTGACGTGGCGGCTTGCGTATTCCAGCTCGCGGCGCTGCACCAGCCCTTGCGGATAGAACATCCCCTCCCGCCATGGCGCATACACCCAGCCGCCGATACCGACGTGGATGCCATCGAGCGCGGGCGGGGTGGCGGCGAACAGATCGGTCATGACAGATTCCACGTTGGCGTGAGCGCGCGCCTGGCATGTTCGCAGACGCACAGATGTGGCAAGCCGCCCAGATGATAGCCCCGCCGGCTCCGCAGCAAAGCGGCGGCTGCCAAACCGCTTGCGCACTGCCAGGCAGGCGCGGCCGTTGGCGCGCGGCGGCATGCAGGCGTTGTGCACTCGATGCAGGCACCGCCCGGCCAGCCGGCGGGGCGATCGGCGCTTACGCGGACGCGGCCATGCCGCTACCATCGGAGATCGCCACTTTCGGACCGCAGCGATGACCTGGACCACGCCCGATCTGTGTGACCGCTTTCCCGAGGTGAGCATCGCCGAACCGCTGTTCCGCTCCTATGGCGGACGTGCGGCATTCTCCGGGCCGATCGTCACCGTGCGCTGTTTCGAGGACAACTCGCGGGTGCGCGAGCTGGCCTCCACGCCTGGTGACGGCCGCGTGCTGGTGGTGGACGGGCAGGGCTCGTTGAAGCACGCGCTGCTGGGCGACCAGATCGCGATGCAGGCGCCAACGGCTGGGCCGGCGTGTTGATCCACGGCTGCGTGCGCGATGTGGAGATCCTGGCCACGCTGCCGCTGGGCGTGCTGGCGCTGGGCGCCTGCCCGCGCCGCACCGAGCGCCGCGATCTGGGTGATGTGGATGTGCCGGTGAATTTTGCCGGCGTGGCCTTCGTGCCCGGCCATTGGCTGTATGCGGATGGTAATGGCGTGTTGGTGGCACCGCTGCCGCTGTCGCTGGACAGTGCCGGCGGATCGACCTGAGCGAACGAGAGGACGTGCGACAGTGACCGTGAACCGATGGCTGAGTGGAGGCGTGCTGATGCTGGCAAGCTTGGTGACGACGCAGGCGGCCGAGCTTCCCGCCGGCATGCAGCAGTTCGACGCGCAGATGGAACGCGTGCGCAAGCAGTTCGATGTGCCCGGCATTGCGGTGGCCATCGTCAAGGATGGGCAGGTGGTGCTGGAGCGCGGCTACGGCGTGCGCGAGATCGGCAAGCCTGCGCCGGTGCAGGCCGACACGCTGTTTGCGATCGCCTCCAACACCAAGGCCTTCACTGCCGCATCGCTGTCGATCCTGGCCGACGAGGGCAAGCTCTCGCTCGACGACAAGGTCATCGACCACCTGCCGTGGTTCCGGATGTCCGACCCGTACGTCAGCGGCGAGATGCGTGTGCGCGATCTGCTCGCGCACCGCAGCGGCCTGAGCCTGGGCGCGGGCGATCTGTTGTTCTGGCCGACCACCAGCTACAGCACCGACGAAGTGGTGCAGCGCCTGTCCAAGGTGCCGCTGAAGGGCGGTTTCCGCGATCGCTACGCCTACGACAATATCCTGTATGCGGTGGCGCAGAAGGTGATCGAGCAGGTCTCCGGGCAGACCTATGCGGCGTTTCTGCAGCAACGCATCTTCGCCCCGGTGGGCATGCGCGGTACGCGCTTCAATGCCGACCATCTGCAACCGGGCGACAACGCGGCCGTGGGCCATGCCAAGTACGACTTCACCGAATTGCGCACTGTCGCGCCGCTGACCTGGTCCAACAACTCCGGTGCCGGCGGCATCTATTCCAGCGCGCACGACATGGCGTTGTGGATGAAGGTGCAACTGGCCGGCGGCATCCTGCCCGATGGCACGCCGCTGTTTAGTGCCAAACGGCAGCAGGAGATGTGGTCGATGATCACGCCGATCGCGATTGCCGACCCGGCCGTGCCGGAGCTGGCGGCGGCACGCCCCAATTTTGCCGGCTACGGTGAGGGCTGGAGCCTGAGCGACTACCGCGGCCATCGGCTGGTATGGCACACCGGCGGCTGGCCGGGCATGGTGTCGCGGCTGACGCTGGTGCCCGACCAGCAGCTGGGCGTGGTGGTGCTGACCAATCAGGAGATCGGTGCGGCCTTCAATGCGGTGACCCTGCAGGTGCTGGATGCGTTCCTGCAGATGCCGGCCACCGATTGGACCGCCGCCTATGCCAAGGCAGTGGCCAAGGCCGATGGCGATGCGGACACCAGCTGGAGGAAGCATCAGGACGCACGCGCAGCGCGCTCCACGCCGTCGCTGCCGCTGCGCAGCTATGCGGCGACCTATCGCGACCCGTGGTACGGCGATGTGGTGATCCGTCAGGACGGCAAGCGCCTGCGTCTGCAGTTTTCCAAGACCGCGCAGCTCGTTGGCACGCTGGAGCATTGGCAACACGACAGCTTCATCGTGCGCTGGGACGATCGCAGCCTGAATGCCGATGCCTTCGTCAATTTCGCGCTGACCCCGGATGGCGCGGTGCGCGAGATGCGGATGGAGGCGATCTCACCGCTGACCGATTTCAGCTTCGATTTCCAGGACCTGGTGTTGACGCCGGTGGCAGCGGAGCAAGCGGGGCACAAGTGACACATCCCTCGTCCTGCAAGCGGGGCACGGTCACTGAACGGAGCGTGTAGTGGCCGGCGGCCGGTGGTGTGGCGTCCACGCCATCCCCAACCGATTGCGATGCTTTGGCGTGTCATCTGCGCCGCAATGCGCGCTGCAGCATGCATTGATCGTGGCGTGTGCCGGCAACCGGGCTCGGCGGGCATGCGTCACGTGGTCGGGCCTGCCGGTGCAGGCAGGCGTGCCGACGCCCGACGGCGCGTTGGCGCCAGCTGCATGATGCTATCGCCGGCCGGCACGGCTCGTTATGATCCGCGCACTTCTCAGGGATGTTGCCCAACGCATGACCACTCCGCAGATGTCGGTGTATTTCTTCTTGCAGGCTGCGGTGATCCTGCTGATCTGTCGTCTGGTGGGATTGCTGGCCAAGCGGGTGGGGCAGCCGCAGGTAGTAGGCGAGATGATTGCCGGCGTGGCGTTGGGTCCGTCGCTGTTCGGCATGGTGCTGCCGGATATGCAGGCGGCGCTGTTTCCCAAGCAGACGCTGGACGTGCTGTATGTGCTGGCCCAGTTCGGCGTGGGCCTGTACATGTTCCTGGTCGGCACCGACTTCCGCAGCGATCATTTCCGCGCACGCTATCGCAGTGCGATGAGCGTGTCGCTGGCCGGGATCGCGGTGCCGTTCGCATTGGCCTTCGCGATGTGTCCGTGGCTGATCAACGTGGACGGCTTGTTCTCGGAAAAGGCCAAGTTGATGGAGGCCTCGCTGTTCCTGGGCGCGGCCATTGCGATCACCGCCTTCCCGATGCTGGCGCGCATCATCCACGAGCGCGGGCTGACCAATAGCCCGTTGGGCACGCTCGCACTCACTGCAGGTGCGTTCGACGATGCGGCGGCCTGGTGCATTCTCGCCGTGGTGCTGGCCAGCTTCGGCGGCAGCTGGGGCAGCGCCTATCTGGCCATCGGCGGCGGCGTTGCGTATGCGGCGTTCATGATCTTTGTCGGCCGGCATCTGCTGCGTCGTCTCGAGCGTTACGTGGTGCAGGACCAACCGCTGAGCAATGGCGTGTTGGCAGTCGTCCTGATGCTGTTCTGCCTCAGCGCCTGGGCGATGGATGCGATCGGCATCCATGCAGTCTTCGGCGGCTTCCTGCTCGGCGTCTGCCTGCCCAGGGGCGCGTTGACCGAGAAGTTGCGCGAGATGATGCAGCCGTTCGTGGTGGTGTTCCTGCTGCCGATGTTCTTCACCTATTCCGGCTTGAAGACGCAGCTGAGCGTATTGCTGCAGCCGCAGATCATGCTGGCCGGCGTAGCGATTCTGGCCGCATCGTTCATCGGCAAGGGACTGGCCTGCTGGGCCGCCGCACGCATCACCGGCGAGAACAACCGCGATGCGATGGCGATCGGCTCGCTGATGAATGCACGCGGTTTGATGGAACTGATCATCATCAACATCGGGTTGCAGGCCGGCGTGATCGAACAAGGCCTGTTCTCGGTGCTGGTGCTGATGGCGATCCTCTCCACGCTGATGGCCACGCCGCTGTTCAACTGGATCATGCGTCGCCATGCCGATGTGACCGCTGCGGTGCCGAGCCTGCAGCAACGTTGATGCTCGCAGCGGCCTGGCATGCCAGGCAGCCGCAAGCGCGGCGGCGCAACCGCGCCAACGCCTCAGCGTGACAACGGCAGTTGCACGCTGGCCAGCAACCCGCCACCGGCGCGATTGCCCAGGATCAAGCGGCCATCGTGCGCCTGGCAGATGGCCGAGGCGATCGCCAGGCCCAGGCCGCTGCCACCGGAATGGCGCGCGCGTGAACTGTCCGCGCGCCAGAAGCGGTCCAGCAGGTGCGGCAGCTGCGCAGGCTCCACGCCGGGGCCGCGGTCGCCGAGCGTGACCAGCACATGCGCACCATCGCGGCGCAGCTCGATATCCAGCACCTTGCCTGCGGCGGCGTAGCGCAGTGCGTTGTCGATCAGGATGGAAAACACCTGGCCCAGGCGATGGCGGTCGGCGCAGACGCGTAGCCCGGAAGGTGCCGGCGCGGTGACCGTCGTCTGCAACGCCCGGATTGTCGGGCCTGCCCATTCCACCCGCTCGGTAATCAGCTCATGCAGATCGAAACTGTCCGGCTCCAGCACCAGCTGGCCGGCACGCGCCAGCGACACCAGATGCAGGTCACCGATCAGCCGGTTGATCTGTTCCAGCTGGCGATGGACCAGGCGCAGCTGCTCGGGATCGCGCGGGAAGACCTCGTCCAGCATGCCCTGTACGCGGCCCATCGCTGCGTTGAGCGGGGTGCGCAGTTCGTGCGCCAGCATTGCGCTGGACTCGCGCAGTTCGCGTTCGTACTGCTGCAGTTTGCCGCCCATGGCGTTGAAGTCGTCGGCCAGCGCCGTGAGCTCGTCCGGTGCGCCTGCCACCACCTGCGCGCGTGCGCCGAAGTCGCCATCGCTGACCCGATGCGCGGCCCTGGCCACCTGGGAAAATTGCCGCGACAACGGACGCGATGCAAGCAGCCCGCAGACCAGGATCACCGGGATGGAGAGGGCGACCATGGCCCACAGCATCCACCAGTCAGGGTTGGCCAGCCCGGGCAGAAAATTTTCCACATCGTAGTACTGCTGCAGCAGTTGCCACAGACGTGCCTCGTTGGCGACCGGCTGTTCGCGCAGTTGTTCGATTTCGGTGCGGGCCGCCGCCGGCAGCTTGCCCAGGATCAGGCTGTCGCGCAGGTTGAAGTAGCACCACATGCCGAAGGCGATCACCACCACGGTCACCACTGCCAGTGCGCTCATCCGCACGCCCACCCACATCCACAGCGGCGCTTGCCGGCGCCAGGCGTTGAAGCGCCGCAGGGCATTCATTGGAAGCGGTATCCCACCGCGCGCACGGTGACCAGCACGCCGGTGATGCCGTGTACCTCCAGCTTGCGGCGCAGGTTGTGGATGTGCGAATCCACCACCCGTTCCAGTGCATCGCTGTCGGGCAGGCAGGCATCGAGCAGTTCGCTGCGGGTGAATGCCTTGAACGGCGTCTTGAGCAGGATGGCGAGCAGGTTGAATTCGGTCGGGGTCAGGTCCAGTGCCAGCTGAGTCCCGGCCGGGTCCTGCACGGTGGCCACCACTGCGGCCAGGTCCACACTCAGGCGGCCATGCCGCAGCGGCTCGCCCGGCGCACGCACCGCCACGCTTCGGCGCAGCACTGCATGGACGCGCGCCACCACTTCCTTGGGGCTGTACGGCTTGACCACGTAGTCGTCGGCACCATAGCGCAGTGCGCCCAGCTTCTCCGGCTCGTCGCCAATGGCGGTGACCATGATGACCGGCGTATCGCTGGCGCGGCGGATCGCCGACAGCACTTCGATACCGCTGAGCCTGGGCAACATCACGTCCAGCAGCACCAAATCCGGCGCCCACTGACGATGCAGGTGAATCGCCCGCTCGCCGTCTCCGGCGATGGCAACGTCGAAGCCGTCGCGACGCAGATAGGCGTCCAGGATGCTGGCGCTGTCTGCATCGTCTTCCACCAGCAGAACCTTTTTGCCTGTCATGGCGTGGTGCCCTGTCGTCTCGATCAAATCTGGATAATTCCCGAAAACAACCTGGACGCTGCAGGTCGAGGATGTCGGTCGAGATTGGCTCGTGTGCTCCGACATCATGATTCCACAAATGACCGCGCCTCGTTGTTTCCGCGCCCTGCGTAATGCGGCAATCGCCATGCTGCTGGGCGGCTGTTCATTGACGCCGACTTACCAGCGACCGGCGGTGACCGTGCCGGGCACCTTCGGCAGCCAGCAGGCGGTGGCCGCTGGGGAACCGAGCGAGCCGGTGGGGATCGAGCTGAATCTGCAGGAACGCGCGTTTGTGCAGGCGTTCGCACCGGATCGCGATCTGCGGCCGTTGCTGCAACGCGCGCTTGCGCGCAACAGCGACTTCCGTCGCGCCGCCTTGCAGGTGGAGCAGGCACGGGCGCAGTACCGCATCGAGCGCGCCGCGCGCGTGCCAAGCATCGGCGTGGGTGCACAACAGGTGCGGCAGCGCTTCGACGATCCGGCCCTGAACGCCCGCTACGGGCAGGATCTGGTCGTTGCCAACGCCGGCATCGGCAATCTCGAGCTGGACTTCTTCGGCAAGCTGCAGGCCATGTCCGAGGCGGCGCGGCAGCGCTATCTGGTCAGCACCCATGGGCGCGATGCGGCCCGGGGCGCGCTGGTTGCCGAGGTGCTGCGCGCCTACACCACTGAACGCGCAAGCAGCCAGGCGCTGCAGCAGCTGCAAGCAGCCGATGCCGACAGTGCTGCGCTGCTGGCCATCGCACAGCGGCAGTACCGGATCGGGCTGATCGCGCGCGACCAGCGCGATGGCCAGCAGCATCAGGCCGATCAGGCCCATGCCGCGGCCTTGCGGGGCGCCGACGACCACGCTGCGGCATTGCGCGCGCTGCAACTGCTGGTTGGCTACGACAGCTTGCCGGTGCCGGGCGACCTGCAGCGCATGATTGCCGCAGATACACCCAGCACGGCGTGGCGTGCGCTAGATTCCTCGTTGTTGCTGCAACGCCCGGACATCCAGCAGGCGGAGCTGGAACTGCGCGCGGCAAACGCCGACATCGGCGCCGCACGCGCCGCGTTCTTTCCATCGATCACCCTGAGCAGCAGCGTGGGCACCGCCAGCGATGGCTTGAACGGGCTGTTTTCCGCCGGCCACGGCATGTGGAGCTTCAGCCCGCAATTGAACCTGCCGTTGTTCGACGGCGGCCGCAACCGCGCCAATCTCGCGCTGGCGCAGCTGCGCCAGCGCGCCGATGTCGCGGCCTACGAACAGGCGATCCAGTCCGCCTTCCGCGAGGTCGCCGATGCGCTCGACGCGCACGCCACCCTGGCCGACTCCGAACCGCGTGCACGTGCGCAGGCCGAGCGTGAGCAATCGCGCATGACACGGCTCAGCAGGCGCGTGGACGCAGGCCTGGAAGATCGCACCACGCTGCTGACCGAGCGCCTGCGCGCCACGCAGGTGCAGCTGGATTACCTGACCACCGCACGCCAACGCCTGTTGAGCCGGATTGCCCTGTTTCAGGCGTTCTACGGCGTTTGCCTGCCATCCCTTTCCTGATCGCTGACGGAGATTTTCATGGCCATCCTGTTTTCCATGCAGCTGCCTCGTGACACCACACTGCGTGCCTGGCCGTTCGTTGCCAGCCTGCTGCTGCCATGCCTTGCGCACGCGCAGACCGATCTGACCGGCAGCTCGCGGTTGTTGGGCGACCACACCGATCTCACCGCGGGCGCGGCAGCGGTTGCGGCACCGCGGTATGCCGGCGCCGAGCGCGCGCGCGTGCAGGCCAACCCGGTGCTGGTGGTCCAGCGCGGCATGCTGTTCTTCGACACCGCGCGTGGCGCGGGTCTGCAGTTCCAGAGCGATTCCGGCTTCTATTTGTCGCAGTCGCTGTATTACGACCTGGGCCGCCTGCAACGCGACAGCGACTGGCGTCCGGGTTCGCGCGTGCTGGCCGGCATGGGCGATGTACCGGGGTCTCTCACCGCACGCACACTGGTGATGCAGCGGATCACGCCGTACATGAACGTCAACGCGGAAGCCGAATTCGCGCTCAAGCAGGACGCACGGCGCAACCGCTATCGCGCCGGCGTGGAGTTCACCCTGCTGCATGGCGCCAGCGACACGGTGACGCTGGATCTGGATGTGCATGCCGGCGATCGTCGCTTCAACCAGGCCTACTTCGGGGTCACCGACGCGCAGGCGGCGCGGACGCGCTGGCAGGCCTTCCATACCGGTTCCGGCGTGTATGCCGCCGCGGTGGGCAGCAGCTGGACGCATGCGCTGGGCGATCACTGGGCCACCACCGTGAGCGTGACCGGCACCCGCTATGCGGACAACGCCACGGACAGCCCGCTGGTTGCACGCCGCAGTTTTGTCGGCGGCACGGTTGCAGTGACCTACAGCCGCTGAGCGGCACATGGCAGGGGATAGCGTGATGATGGATGTTCTTCGCACCATGGTGTGTTGCGGTCTGTTGCTGGTGCTGGCCGGCTGCAGCCGGCCGGATGCGCCGGCGGCCGAGACCCCGCGGGCGGTCAAGCTGGAGCGCTTCGGCTCCGGCCGCGATGGGTGGCTGCAGGTGCCGGCAGTGGCGCGTCAGCAACAACGGGCCGAGTTGGCGTTCGAGAGCGGCGGACGCATCGCCGCCGTGCTGGTGGATGTGGGCGACCGCGTACAGAAAGGGCAGGTGCTGGCACGCCTGGATGCCGAGCCGCTGCAATTGCGCCAGCAGCAGGCCGACGCGAACCTGCGCGCGGCGATGGCGCAGTCCGGCGAGCGGCAGCTGCAACTGCGCCAGCAGCACGCCATGTTCGACGATGGTGCCAGTTCGGCGGCGACGCTGACCGCCGCCCGCGCGGCGGCGGATGCGGCAACCGCGCAACTGCAGGTGGCAAAGGCCGACCTGGCGCTGGCGCGGCGTGCATCGCGTCTTGGTGAGCTGCGCGCACCCTTCGATGGCGCCGTGGTCGCACGCCTGCAGCAACCGCAGGCCGATGTGGGGGCGGGGCAGGCAGTGTTGCAGCTGGAAGGGCAGGCGCATCTGCAATTGCTCGCCAATCTGCCGCCTGTTGCTGCCGCCGGGCTGACGCCTGGGCAGACCGTGCAGGCCACGCTGGCCGACGAGCCTGCGGTGCCGCTGACATTGCGCCTGCGCAGCCTGTCCAGCCGGCTGGATAACGGTGCCACTGCGCTGGCGATTCTGGAGGTGGTGCGCGCGCCGCACGCGATGCGCAGTGGCGACAGTGTGTTGCTGCAGTTGCCCGCGCAGGCTGCGAGCACGCCCAGCGTGCCGCTGTCTGCGGTACTGCCCAGGCTCAATCGCCAACGGGCCAGCGTGTTCGTGTATCAGCCGGCACAGCGGATCGTGCGCGAGCGCGCAGTCGAGCTCGGGTCGATCGTCGGCGGCCGCATCCAGGTCCGGCGCGGGCTGCAGGCCGGCGATCAGGTGGTCAGCGCAGGCGTGGGCTTCTTGATCGATGGCCAGCCGGTGGCGCCGTTGCAGATGCAGACGCAGCTGAGCGGAGGGCAGGCGCCATGATGCTGACCCGGATGGCGATGAGGTCGAGCCGGCTGACCTTGTTCGCGGCAGTGATGATCCTGCTCGGCGGCATCGTGGCGTTCGTCGGTTTTCCCTCGCAGGAAGAACCCTCGGTCACCGTGCGCGACACCATTGTGTCGGTGGCGTTTCCGGGCATGCCCAGCGAGCAGGTGGAAACCCTGTTGGCGCGCCCCCTCGAAGAGCGCCTGCGCGAACTGGCCGGCATCAAGCGCATCGTGAGCACGGTGCGGCCAGGCAGCGCGATCGTGCAGCTGACCGCTTACGACGATGTGCAGGATCTGCCGGCGTTGTGGCAGCGCGTGCGCGCCAAGGCCGCCGAGGCGGGTGCGCAACTGCCTGCGGGCACGCAGGGACCGTTGGTCGACGATGACTTCGGACGGGTGTCGGTGGCCTCGATCGCAGTCACCGCACCGGGCTATTCGATGAGCGAGATGCGTGGGCCGCTGCGGCGCCTGCGCGAGCAGCTTTATACCCTGCCTGGGGTGGAGCAGGTGGCGTTGTACGGGCTGCAGGACGAGCGCGTGTATGTGGCGTTCGATCGCGCGCGGCTGCTGGCGACCGGACTGAGCCCTGCCAGCGTGATGGCGCAGTTGCGCTCGCAGAATGTGGTGGCCTCCGGCGGGCTGGCGACGGTGTCCGGGCTGGCGATGACGGTTGCGACTTCCGGGGAGATACGCTCACCTGCCCAGTTGCGGGACCTGTTGCTGACCTTGCCGACACCCAATGCCAATGGCGTGCGCGAAGTGGCGTTGGGCGAGCTGGCGCAGGTACAGGTGATGCCTGCCGATCCGCCGGAAAGCGCTGCCGTCTACCAGGGCCAGCCGGCGGTGGTGGTGTCGGTCTCGATGAAGCCCGGCAGCAATATCGCCGACTTCGGCAAAACGCTGCGCGCCAAGCTGGGCCAGACCGCGCAGGAATTGCCCGCAGGTTTTGCGCAGCACGTGGTCACCTTCCAGGCCGACGTGGTCGAGCGCGAGATGGGCAAGATGCACCACGTCATGGGCGAGACCATCGTCATCGTCATGGCGGTAGTGATGCTGTTCCTGGGCTGGCGCACCGGCCTGATCGTCGGCGCGATCGTGCCGTTGACCATCTTCGCCTCGCTGATCGTCATGCGCGTGCTGAGCGTGGAGCTGCAGACGGTGTCGATCGCGGCGATCATCCTGGCGCTCGGCCTGCTGGTGGACAACGGTATTGTCATTGCCGAAGACATCGAACGCCGCCTGGTTGCCGGAGAACAGCGCCGTCAGGCCTGCATCGACGCCGGCCGCTCCCTGGCCACCCCGTTGCTGACCTCATCGTTGGTGATCGTGCTGGCGTTCTCGCCGTTCTTCTTCGGCCAGACCAGCACCAACGAATATCTGCGCTCGCTGGCTACCGTGCTTGGCGTGACCTTGCTGGGCTCGTGGCTGCTCAGCATCACGGTGACGCCGCTGCTGTGCATGTATTTCGCCAAGGCACATGTCGCACACGGCAGCGAACAGGAGCCGTCGCGCTTTTATCGTGGCTACCGCCGCCTCATCGAGCGCGTGCTGATGCACAAGGCGCTGTTTATCGCCGGCATGGTGGCGATGTTGGCGGCGGCGGTCGCGGTGCTGGTGTCGATCCCCTACGATTTTCTGCCCAAGTCCGATCGTCTGCAGTTCCAGATGCCGGTGACCTTGCAGGCAGGCAGCGATACGCGTGAAACCCTGCGCACGGTGCGCGCGCTGAGCCGCTGGTTGGCCGATCGGCGCGCCAACCCGGAGGTGGTGGACAGCATCGGCTATGTCGCCGATGGCGGCCCGCGCATCGTGCTGGGCCTCAATCCTCCCCTACCGGCGGCCAACATGGCGTACTTTACCGTGAGCGTGCGCCCAGGCACCGATCTCGATGCAGTGATAGCGCGGGCACGTGCGCATGTCCGCAGCCACTTCCCCACCGTGCGCGCCGAGCCGAAGCGGTTTTCGCTGGGCGCGACCGAAGCCGGGATGGCGGTGTATCGCGTGGTCGGCCCCGACGAGACAGTACTGCGCAGCAGCGCCGCTGCGATTGCAAAGGCGCTGCGCGCGTTGCCGGGCACCGTGGATGTGCAGGACGACTGGCAGGCGCGCATTCCGCGCTACGTGGTGCAGGTGGACCAGCTCAGGGCGCGGCGTGCCGGGGTGAGCAGCGAGGACATTGCGCAGGCGCTACAGGCGCGCTACAGCGGCGTGGATGCCTCGTTGTTGCGCGACGATGGCAGCTCGGTGGCCGTGGTCTGGCGTGGCAGTGCGCAGGAACGCGCCGCCGACGGCACACCTGGCGACACCCTGGTGTACCCGCAAGCCGGCGGTGCGCCGGTGCCGCTGGCGGCGGTCGCCACGGTGCTGCACGACAGCGAGCCGTCGGCGATCCAGCGGCGCAACCTGAGCCGTGCGATCACCGTGACCGCACGCAACCCGCAGTTGACCGCGACCGAGATCGTCGAGCGCCTGTCGGTGCCGATGGCCGCGCTCAAGCTGCCACCCGGTTATCGGCTGGAGATCGGTGGCGAGCTGGAGGATTCTGCCGAGGCCAACCAGGCCCTGCTCCAATACATGCCGCACGCACTGGGCGCGATCCTGCTGCTGTTCGTGTGGCAGTTCAACTCGTTCCGCAAGCTACTGATCGTGCTGTCGGCAGTCCCGTTCGTGCTGATCGGTGCGGCACTGGCCCTGGTGATCACCGGCTATCCGTTCGGTTTCATGGCGACCTTCGGCTTGCTGGCGCTGGCCGGCATCATCGTCAACAACGCGGTGCTGCTGCTGGAACGCATCGAAGCCGAGCTTGCCGATGGCCTGCCACGCCGCGAGGCGGTGATCGCCGCAGCGGTCAAGCGGCTGCGCCCGATCGTGATGACCAAGCTCACCTGCATCGTCGGCTTGATTCCGCTGATGCTGTTTGCCGGGCCGCTGTGGACCGGAATGGCCATCACCATGATCGGTGGCCTGGCGCTGGGCACGCTGGTGACGCTGGGCTTGATCCCGATCCTGTATGACCTGTTGTTCGGCCTGCGACTGCCGGCGCGTGCAGCGGGTGTGGCGTAAATCCGGGCGGGCGAGGGCGGCGGCGCAATGATGCTGGCGTGACGGTGGGCGGCATCGTCGATGCATGATCGCGCGACATGCCGCATATCGCATATCGCACACCGCATGGCGCAGCGCTGACGGAGCGGGGCCATGCAGGCGCGGGCCGCTGCCGCCATACTGGCGACTGAGAGACACGACCAAGACCCGATGAGCAAAGCCAAGAAGAAAGTTGCACAGCAGGCGGTACCCACGCCTGCGCCGGTATATCAGCTGCATGTTTCATTGGTGGACAGCGCGCCGTTGATCTGGCGCCGCGTGCTGGTGGCCGGAGCGCTGCGCCTGGCCACGCTGCATCGTGTATTGCAACCGCTGATGGGCTGGAGCGGTGCGCATCCGTACGAATTCGACCTGGGCGGCGGCCGCTACGGCGAATCCGGGCTGGATGTGCCGGAGCGGCCACGGCTCAAGCATGCTGCCCGGGTCAGCATCGAAAGCGCGGTGGGCGAGCTGGAGCGTTTCGACTATTTCTACGGTGCCGGCGCGGGTTGGCAGCACCGCGTCCAGGTCGAGGCGATCCTGCCGCCGGACGCGAGCCTGCGCGCGGCCCGTTGCGTGGACGGCGCCAATGCCTGCCCGCCGGAGAGCAGCGAAGGAATCGACAGCTACCAGGCCTTGCTGCGGATCATCGCCGACCCAGAGCATGCGCAACATGTGCAGGAGCTGGCCACCCTGGGCGGGCGCTTCGATCCGGGCCATTTCGATCTGGCCGAGGTCAACCGCCTGCTCGCACGTGTCCGCGAGTGAGCGCGACTGACGCCGCATGACCTGCAGTGACGCCCAGGCCATGCATGGCTTGGGCAAGCGAAATCGATCCGGTTGCCTGTTACGCGCATCGCAGCCTGCCGTGCAGGTGATGCTGCAGCAACCCGACGCCAGCGCCACTGCAGCTTGACGCGCGATCAGCTAGCCTGATCTCCCGGTTTTTCCCGAAAGTGTCTGCGATGTTTCGCTGGTTCGAATCCCTGATCGATGTCTTCCCGCCGATCGAGCGGGAAATGCCGCCGCGCAGCGTGTGGCGGTTCTATCTGCATTATCTGCGGCCTTTGTGGCCGATCCTGCTGGCCACGCTGATCGCCGGACTGCTGCTGGCCCTGGTGGAAGTGGCGATGTTCGACTTCCTCGGGCGCATCGTCGACATGCTGGCCGAGCGACCGGGAGCGGACTTCTTCCGCCGGCATGCCGGCGAATTGCTCTGGATGGCGGCGATCACGCTGGTGGCGCGGCCGCTGTTCACCGGGCTGCACAACCTGCTGGTCAACCAGGCGATCGTGCCGGGCCTGAGCAACCGCTCGCGCTGGCTGATGCACAACTACGTGGTACGGCAGAGCCTGGGCTTCTTCAACAACGATTTCGCCGGCCGGATCGCCAACCGGGTGATGCAGACCGGGACCTCGCTGCGCGAATCGGCGGTGCAGATGGTCGATGCGCTCTGGTACATCGTGGTCTATACCGGCAGCGCGCTGTGGCTGTTTGCGCAGGCCGACCCCTGGCTGATGCTGCCGCTGCTGATCTGGCTGGTGGTATATGTCGCGCTGATGGCGTTCTTCGTGCCGCGCATGAAGGCGCGCGCGTGGATCGCGTCGGATGCACGCTCCAAGGCCACCGGGCGCATCGTCGACGGCTACACCAATATCTCCACGCTCAAGCTGTTCGCCCATGCCGGCCGCGAACAGGCCTATGTGCGCGATGCGATCGACGAGCTGGCGGTGAAGCATCGCGGGCAGACGCGCGTGACCACCACGATGGATACTGCCATTGCGGTGGCCAACGGCTTCCTGATCGTGGGCACCTGCGGGCTGGCGTTGTGGCTGTGGAGCCGCGGCCAGATCAGCGTCGGCGCGATCACGCTGGCCACCGGCCTGGTGATCCGCATCCACAACATGTCCGGCTGGATCATGTGGACGGTCAACGGCATCTTCGAAGACATCGGCAGCGTGCAGGACGGCATGCAGACCATCTCGCAGCCGGTGCTGGTGCAGGACGCGCCCGACGCCGTGCCGCTGCAGGTGACACACGGCCAGGTGCAGTTCGAGCACATCCATTTCCATTACGGCAAGCGCGGCGGCGTGATCGCCGGGCTGGACCTGCAGGTGCGTGCCGGCGAGAAGATCGGCCTGGTCGGGCCGTCGGGCGCGGGCAAGTCGACCCTGGTCAACGTGCTGCTGCGGCTGTACGACCTGGAGCAGGGGCGCATCCTCATCGACGGACAGGACATCGCCCAGGTTACCCAGGAAAGTCTGCGCGGGCAGATCGGCCTGGTCACCCAGGACACCTCGCTCCTGCATCGTTCGATCCGCGACAACCTGCTGTATGGCAGGCCGCAGGCCAGCGACGCGCAGATGCTGGAAGCGGTACGCAAGGCGCGCGCGGAAGGCTTCATCGACACGCTGATCGATGGTGAAGGCCGGCGCGGATTCGCTGCCTATGTGGGCGAACGCGGAGTCAAGCTGTCGGGCGGTCAGCGGCAGCGCATCGCCATTGCGCGCGTGCTGCTGAAGGATGCGCCGATCCTGATCCTGGACGAGGCCACCTCGGCGTTGGACTCGGAAGTGGAAGCGGCGATCCAGGACAGCCTGGACGCGTTGATGGGCAACAAGACGGTCATCGCGATTGCGCACCGCCTCTCCACCATCGCGCGCATGGACCGGCTGGTGGTGATGGATGCCGGACGCATCGTCGAGACCGGCACGCATGCGCAACTGATCGCGCAGGGCGGGCTGTATGCACGCCTGTGGGCGCGGCAGACTGGCGGGTTTGTTGCGGCGGATGGGTGAGGTCGCTGTTTAGTGGGCTGCACAAACGTGCAACCACGGTAGCAACACGCCCCTCTCCTGCTGGGGCGCGGAGCGGGGGTTGGGGTGAGGGTACGGGGTGAAACCACTCGCTAGTTCCGGCCACGCCAGGCTTCGCCCGTACCCTCATCCGCCCCTTTGGGGCTCCTTCTCCCGAGGGGAGAAGGGGCACTCGCTCTCCCCTCGGGAGAAGGATCAATCACTCGATCGGCTGGTCCAGCATCAACTCGCGTGCAAAGCGCACCGGCGGGGCACCGTAGGACAGCATCTGGTCGTGGTACGCCTTCAGGTTGAAGTCCTTGCCCAGCTTGTCCTGCACCGCCTTGCGCGTGTCCAGATGTTCCTGCACGCCGACGAAGTAGGTCGGCAGCTGCGCGGACGACAGCTGCGCACGCACCCACTTGCCCGCCGCTTCGCTTTCCTGCTGGAAGGTGTCGTGGGTCATCAGGTGCATCGCCTTGTCGCGTTCCCAGCCATCCACATGTACGCCCTGATCGAGGATGGCGTTGGCGATGGTGCGCAGGTAGAACTTGAGCTGCACCAGGTGGAACAGCGGGTCGTTATCCAGATAGCCCTGTTCCTGCATCATGCGTTCGGTGTAGACCGCCCAGCCTTCGGCGAACATGCCCGAGCGCAGCACCGCGCGCAGCGTGGAGGGGAACTTGGCCGAATGCCAGCCTTCCAGGTAATGGCCCGGGGTGCCTTCGTGGATGCTGAGCAGGTGGATCATGCGGCTGTTGTACTCGCGCAGGAACGAATCGACCTGCTTGTCGTTCCAGTCGTCGGGAATCGGCGAGACCGCATAGAAGGTCTTGAGATTCTTGTCGAGCGGGCCCGGCGAATCGCAGTACGCCACCGCCACGCCGCGCTGAAATTCCGGCATCAGGATGATGTCCACCGGCGAATCGGGCAGCGTCATCAGATCCTTCTGGCGCACGAACTCGGTGGACTGCGCCAGTGCGGCCTTGGCGTCGTCGACCACCTTGTCGCGTGCCGGCTTGTCGGCATAGGCCAGTTCCAGCGCCGCCTCGATCGCGGCCTGCTGCTGGTCGTCATTGGGCGTCTCGGGCAGTTTGGGTGCGCCGGGCTTGTCCTTGAGTACCGTGCGGGCAATGCCGTACATCTCGCTGCGGACGCGCTTGAGCTCGGACTCGGCGCGCTGCTTGATCTCGGCACGCGACAGCGAAGACAGCAGCGCGAATTTCAGCTTCTGGTCGTAGATCTGCGCACCGACGCGGAAATCGCCCTTGGCATTGGGCACCAGCACGGTATCCAGCCAGGTCTGCTGCTCGGCCACGGCCTTGCGCAGATCGTCGATGGCGGCCTGCGCGCGGGCCGCTTCGATCGGGCCGAGCTGGCCGATATTGGGCGCGATGAAGGTATCGACGATGCTGAGGATGCCCTTGTTCTGCTTGGCCACCGTTTCGGCATGGATCTTCGGCACGCGGGCCGGGTCCAGGTTGGCGCGCGCCTGCGCAAAGATGCCGGGAATCTTCTCCATGCGCTGCGTGGCGGAGCTCAGGCGCTCGGACAGCGGCGCGAAGTCGCGCGCCATCAGGCCATACAGCGCGCTGCCGGCCAGGCCGTTGTAGACCTGCGGGTCCCAGGCCCAGCTCTGCAGCACCTCGGTGTTCCAGATCTCCGATTGCAGCTGGTTGCGCAAAATGGCCGCATCGACCTGGTTCTCGCGCGACAGCTTGGCCACCTCGATGGCATCCAGCTCACTCAATAGCTTCTTGCCGGCCTCCAGGCTGCGCTGGCGCCCGGCGCTGCTCAGATCGTCGATCTGCGTATCGAGACGGTGATCGCCGGTCTGAGTGGCGGTGACCGGCGACAGCTGCATCCAGGTGTCGAGCGCGCGCTTGGACAGCGCCGCAAAGCGCGCATCCGGCGTCTGCGCAGCCTGCGTCGCGGCATCGGGGTTGCCGGCGCGCGGCGATTCGGACTGCTGCTGGCAGGCGCTGAGGCCGGCGAGCAGGGCGAGGACAAGCAGACGTTGACGCATGGTGGATTCCAATGGAAGCAATCCGCCAGCATAGGCATGTGCGCGCTTGTCCGCATCCGCCATTGGTTTAGAGTGGCCGCTTTCAAGGAGGATCACCATGCACGACGCCCACAGCTGTCATTGCGGACGCATCGCGTTCGACCCGGACACCGATGCGCCGAACCCCGAGGCGTGCGAGCGCACGTGTGCGTCATGCCGTCGCCGTGGCGGCCTGCTGCGGCCGGGCATGCGCGCGCCATTGCGCCTGCAGGCGGCGCCCGAGATGCCGGGAATCCATCGCTTCAACCGGCAGCATGCCAATCACCACCACTTCCCGCAGCGCGGCAGTGCACGCTCCAGCACGGGTGTGCGTTGCAGGGCCGGCGAGGCCAGTGTGGCGGTCAAGCTGCGGGGTATGTCCGCGCCGGGTCTGGCCGTGCAGAGCATGCACGCGGCCGATGGAGCCAGCCGATGAGGCGCCGGATGCAGTGGTACGCGGTCGGCTTGTTGCTGGGCTGGGCGCTGAGCGGATGTGCCAGGCCGTCGGGCGAGATGGCGGCAGACGGCGGCGCGCCGGCGCCGGCACCGGCACCGCCCGCCGCGCAAGGCAATGCGCTGGCGTATGAGCACGATGTACGCATCGAACTGCCGGCCGATCAGATCGATCAACGCATCGCCGCAGTACGCACCGCCTGCCAGTCGGCGCAGTTCGGCGACTGCGCGCTGCTGGCGGTGGAACAAACCGGTGGGCGCGACCCCAGCGGCAGCGTCAGCGTGCGGTTAGCTCCGGACGGCATCGAGCCGATGGTGCAACTGGCCGGCCAGCATGGCGATGTCGCCGCGCGCAGCACGCGTGCCGAGGATCTGGCGCAGCAGATCGCCGATACCGGGCTGGCACAGGCGCGCCTGCAAAAGGAACATGCGCGCCTGCTCGAACTGCAGCAACGCCGCGACCTGGCCGTGACCGATCTGCTGGCCCTGTCCAAGCGGCTTGCCGAGATCGAGGCCGAAGCGCAGCAGACCCAGCAGGACGCCGCGCAGCAGCAACGGCGCGTGCGCACGCAGTTGCTGACGCTCAATTTTCGCAGCACCGGTGGCGAGCAGGGCAGGGGCGAGATTGCCGAGGCGGCAGCCGAGTTCGGCCAGGTCTTCGCATCCAGCGTGGCCTTCGTGATCCGCGCGGTGGCGGCGTTGCTGCCGGTGCTGGTGCTGGGGGGGATCGTCGGCTGGCTGCTGCTGCAGGCATGGCGCTGGCGTGCGCGACGCCGCCGGATGTCCTGATCCACTGCGTAGCTGGTCGGCGATGCCGCATTAGCTGCGCATGTTTTGGAAAGGGCGCTTACGTCAGGCAGTTATTCGACGCGTCGCGCAGTAGCACGTTGATCCTGGTTGCGCTGTTTGCACGCGATCCACGATCGCGGTACAGCGCATGGTGTGCAACATCTCCAGACACCGACTGCGCGCAAGTGCAGCGCAGTCGGTACGCAGCCGGCTCAGCCTTCGTCGAATTCGTACTCGACAAACACGTCCAGCTGCAGGGCCAGTTCCTGCACGGCGTCGCGCACCTTCTGCGCAGTGGCTTCATTGCCGGCTTCCACTTCGAACTCGTGGCTGCCCGGACCTTCATCGTCGGACAGGCCGGCCGAGCTGGAATCGTCGTCATCCAGGTGCGGCATCAGGTCGTCGACTTCTTCCACGTGTTCGATGCCTTCGATGCTCTGCAGCAGGTTGGCGATGGCACGCGCGTCGTCGTCGGTGCCGGTGATACGCATGCGAAGAGTCGGCATGGGAAAGCTTCCTTGGATTGGGGACCCAAAGACTAGGCAGCCGTCAGGCAAGATCGGGTGATGGCCGCGTGCGCTGGCCGCTCACGGGCGCCGCGCGGTTGCCTGTGATGCGGTGGTCTCCAGTACCGGCACCAGCAGGGCCTGGGCGGCAGTGCGCAGTAGCGCCGGTGCGATGTAGCGATGGTGCACGCCGTCCACCAAGGCCATGTAAACGCGGCCAAACCTGTTGCGGCAGGCCACGCGCGTCTCCAGGCTGAGCTCCACGCTGCCATCCTCCAGCACTTCCACGCCCACGCTGCTGCGGAAGACTAGGTGGCGGTCGTCGGCGCCCAGCAATACCTGCACGCGTCGATCCAGTGGCGCGTTGTCTTGCGCAAGTACCGGGAATCGCCCTGCGAACAGGCAGTCGCGCTGTGCCGACAGCAACGAAGACACCGGGCAGCCCAGCGGAGAAGTTCGCAACTGCAGCGGCGCCACCAGCGCATTGCGCAGCCGCATCAACCAGGTCACGCCGCGCGGCGCGCGCTCGGTGAACCCCTCCAGCAGCAACGCCATCAAAGTGTGCGCACCGCGTTGACGCAACTCATGCGGCTGCAGGCGCAGACGTACGCTGTCCTGATGATCGAAGCCCTGCAGGTGCCGGGTCAGTAGCGAGCCGGGCTTGGGCTCGGCATGCACGCTGACCTGCGCCAGCTGCGGTGCCATTGCAACGAACCCCACCGGTCGACGCAGCCGGCTCACTGCCTGGCGCAGCCTGCCGCTGAGCGCGCGCAGCCGGCCGCACCATGCAGACCTGCTGCTGCCTGGCGATGCGGCCAACGACAGGCGTACGGTGGGGATCTGCAGCGCGCGTGCCTGCGCCGAGGCCAGTAGCCCGATCACCGCCTCCGGCAGCGTTTCGGTGAGCGTGGCGATATCGGCGGTGCCGGACAGCACGCGTGCGCGCACCGCATCGCTCAACGCGCCGCCGGCCTCGTCGCTGTGGCAGGACAGTGCGAAAAATGCCGGGTGTGCGGCTTGCGCTTTGAGCGGTGCGAACTGATGCCAGGTGCCGCCGCCAAAGCGCACGGTGAATAGGCAGTCGGCCGGTAGATCGATATGCCGCAACGCCGCCAGAAAGTGCTGTGGATCCTGTTCGATCTGCTCCATCGAGGCGGTGCAGAAGCGCAGTTGCGCGCCGCTGCTGCCGGTGATGGCGGTGAACATGCGATGGCCGGCGTGGCGATGGAACGGGTGGCCGTTGGCGCCCACCGCAAACGAGAACAGGGCAGTCGATTCGCCGTGCGCAAAGTCGGTGCCGGCCAGGCGTGCCGATGGCTCGTCCAGCGCATCGTGAAAACTGGGATGCGCGCGCTGGCGGCGGCAGGCCTGTTCGATCAACGGGTTGCCTGCGCCCACGCCCAGCTGTGCGATCAGCGTGACCTCCACCGGCAGACCGCCGCTGTAGGACTCCAGACGGACTGACGGAAAACCTGCCTGTGCATCGGCAGGGCGTTGCTGGGGCGTGCTGATCATCGGCATGAGTCCTTTGCGGCCGGAGGAAGGTCAGGAGGTCTTCTTGGTCAAGGCGCGCGCCTTGCGCTTGAGCGGCGCCGAGGCCGGGCAGACTTCGAAGGCAAAGCTGCTGAGCGTGTTGACCATGTTGTCCGGGGTGAGCCGGTAGACCACGAACTGGCCGCGCCGTTCGCTGGACACCAGCCCGGCGCTTTCCAGCACCGACAGATGCCGCGAGATGGCTGGCGCGCTCATTTCGAACAACTGCCCGATCTGGCCGGCGGTGAGTTCCTGGTCTGCCAGGCACGCCAGCATCTTGCGGCGGGGCTGGGAGGCAAGGGCTTCGAAGATGCGGTCGATGGACATAAGGAATTAGGCAATTAACGAATTAGCTAATTAATTGATTTTATTGCGGCCGATGTCAAGCGTCTTTTCGGCGCGGCACTGCCCGGCGGTGGTCCGGCGCGGCTGGCGGCTGTCGCCAACGTTGCCGTGATGGGGGATGCCCAGGCCTCTGGCGCGTGGGATCTGCCCGCGGGGCAGGTCGCAGCCGATAGGTGCTGAAGGTTTTTGCGGTTGGCGGCCTGCAGCCCAGGCATGCCAGATCAGTCCGGCAGCATCGGCTCAGGCACCGCGCTCAAGTTCTCAAGGCAGGCAGGGCCCGGCATGCAAGGTTGCAGCGATGCAAGCAGCCACCTCAGGCTGCAGGCAGTGCCAGCAGCTCTGCCGGCAAGGCAGGCATCGGGGTGCGCTCGTCCAGCGCCTCGCGCTTGAGCCAATCGATAAACGCCATTGCCGCAGGGCCGGGGACGCGGTGACTGGGGTGCACGATGTAGTAGGCGTAGCGTGCCTTGAGGGTGGGGCCGGGCAGGCGCACCAGCTCGTAACGCTGCAGGTACGGTTGGGCGATGTGCTTGCGCGCCAGCACCGCGCCCAGGCCATAGACCGCCGCGCGCATCGCGTCGGTGCTGTCGTTGAAGGTATGCATCGGCGGCAGCGTGGTGCCGCGCACCTGGGCGGCACGGAACCAGTCGCGCCAGCCCTGCGGCGACATGTCGGTGAGCAGCGGCAATTGCGCGATCTGCGCCGGCGTGCGTAGCGCAGCGACCTCCGGCAGTGACGGCGAGGCCACCGGAAACAGTTCGTCGTCCATCAGATGATGCGAGGTCAATCCGGGCCAGGCGCCCTGGCCATAGCGGATGCCGAGATCCGGGCCGCCTTCTTCGAAGCGCGAAAACGCCGCGTCCGATTGCAGATCCATGCGGATATGCGGATGCGCGCGACAGAAGCGCGGCAGCCGCGGCAACAGCCAGCAGTACGACAGCGAGCGCAAGGTGGTCACGCGCAGCGGGATGGCATCTTCGCGCGGATGCAGGTTGCCGGCCACCGAGGCGATCTCGGCCAATGCAGCGGTGGCGGCGTCGGCCAGCTGGCGACCCTCGGCGGTGAGCTTGACCCCGCGCGGCAAGCGCTGGAACAGGGTCACGCCGAGCAGCGCTTCGAGCTTGCGCACATGGTGGCTGACCGCGCTGGCGGTCAGATGCAGTTCTTCGGCGGCATGCGCGAAGTTCTGGTGGCGCGCGGCGGCGGCGAACACGCCCAGCGCGGGCAGCAGGGTGGGGCGCAGGTTCATCGAGACATGAGTGAGATTTGTGGCTCGCCTCGATACTACGCGCTTGTCGCGCCTGCGGTTGCAACCGATGCTGCATTACCCCATCGCGATGATCGTGCCATGCCCGTCTGCTTGCCTGATGTTGTCTCTTGCGGTTTCAGCACATCACGGCAGCGTGCGCAGGTGCGGCCATGAGCGCGCAGCCGGCGACGCAGCCAGCGGTTGCGGCACGCGAATGGCGCACCCCGCTGGAGTTGGGGTTTCTCGGCATCGTCTGGGGTTGCTCGTTCCTGTTCATGCGCGTGGCCGCACCCAGGTTCGGCACCGTGGCGCTGGTGGAAATCCGCCTGGCGCTCGGTGCATTGGTGCTGTTGCCGTTCCTGTGGCTGGCGCGCGAACGCTTCCCGCTGCGTCGCTGGCCGATGCTGGCGGCGATCGGCGTGCTCAACTCCGCGTTGCCGTTCCTGCTGTTCGCCTGGGGCGCGCAACACGCACCGGCCGCGATCGGTGCGATCTGCAATGCGATGACGGTGCTGTTCACCGCATTGATCGCCTTCCTGTTCTTCGGCGAGAAGATCGGCACGCGTCGCGCGCTGGCCTTGTTGATCGGTTTCATCGGCGTGCTGGTGCTGGCCACCGGCAAGTCGGCCGGGTTGAGCGTGGGGCCGGCGGCACTGGCGGGCGCCACCGCGTCGCTGCTGTACGGCATCGGCTACAACCTGGTGAAGCGCCACATGGGCGATTTGCCGCCGGCCGCATCGGCAGCGTCCACGTTGGGTTGCAGCGCGCTGCTGCTGGCACCGCTGGCCTGGTTGCAGTGGCCAACCACGCCGGTGCCGGCAGTGGCCTGGGCCTGCGCCACCGCGCTGGGCGTGGTGTGCACCGGGTTGGCGTTCCTGATGTATTACCGCCTGATCCAGCGCATCGGCCCGGCGCGCGCCTCCACGGTGACCTATCTGGTGCCGGTATTCGGCGCACTGCTGGCATGGTCGCTGCTGGGCGAGCCGCTGACCTGGACCATGCTGGTGGCCGCGGTGCTGATCCTGGGCAGCGTCGCCTTCAGCCAGCGCGCCCGCTAGGCCAGCGCGCCCGCTTTTACGAATCCCCAATCCCCAATCCCCAACTAGCCAGCCGGCGGCGTCCGCACCGGCAACGGCACATTGCACAGATCGATATGCCCGGCCGGGCGCTTGTAGAAATCGTCCTTGCGATTGCGGCGCGCTTCGGCCACATCGCGGAAGGTCTGGCTGTCGGTGCGCAGCAACTGCAGTGGCGTGCGTTCGGGCATGGGCACCTCGCTGGCCAGGCGAATGGCGCGGATCGGCGAGCGCTGCGCGGGGTCTTCGTAGAAACCCATCGGGTCCGGTCCGCGCGGGATCACGCTGAGCAACTCCATGCCCTTGACCACGCGGCCGACCACGGTGATGTTGCGGTCCAGCTGGCGCGGCGATTGCCCGGTGACCACATACAGCTCGGCGCCGATGCTGCTGTCTTCGTCGTTGTTGCGGCCGGCGCCCAGGGTGCCGTAGCAATGCGCCAGCCAGGTCTTGCCGCTGGCGCTGTCGCGCCCGACCGGGAAGCCGTCGACAAAGCCAACCTGCGCCGCCCAGCCATCGCTGTCGGGCAGGCGCTGGAAATCCAGGCCCTGCGACGGGCGTTCGAATTCGGCCGGCAGGTGCGTCTTCGCCGAGCCCAGCGACTTGGCCTTGGCCGGCGTCTCGCCATCCGGGTCGCCGAACTGCACCACGAAGTTGTCCTGCGAACGGTAGATGCTGAGCCCGTCCCAGAAGCGCTCGTGCGCCAGGGTGCGGATGTTGCCCACGTGCGCGGGCGCAAACTGCGGCGCCAGCTCGATGATCACCCGTCCGCCATCCAGTTCCAGGTACAGCGTGCGCTCGGGGTCGAGCACGCGCCAGGCGCTGGCCGGCGAGGCATCCAGGATCTGCTGCGGGCTGCGATAGGCCGCGTTGGCGGCAGCGGGTAACACCAGGGCAAGCAGGCAGGCGGAAGCAACAGTGCGCAGAAGCATGAAGGCAGCCAGCGGGAGGGATGCCCGATTCTTGCCGACCACGCGCCCGGACGCAAAGCGCCTGGACGCAACGTGCATAAACGCATAGCAGGACGCCGGCGGAATGCGCCGGCGTCGTGCTGTCACGCGCATGCCTGCTTCAGCTGTGCGCTTACGGGGTGTTGCGCACGTGCGGGCTGGTGTGGTGAACGTTGGCGTCATGGTCGTTACGGAACAGCGGGACCAGCTGCCACAACGCAGAGATGCCGACCAGCGTGTAGACCACACGCGACAGCAGGGCATCCTGGCCGCCGAACAGCGTGGCGACCAGATCGAACTGGAACAGACCGACCAGGCCCCAGTTCAAGCCGCCGACGATAAGAAGCACCAGGGTGATGACGTTGAGCGTTTTCATGAAGACAGTCCGTGTGGGTTGGGAGACCCCAGAGTCCGCATGCCGCGCGCAACACCTCGTGAGCGTGCGCGAGGGCATGACGGGCTTGCGCACGCCACGATCACATCCAGCCGACGCGCGTGAAACCGATGCAGTGTGTTGGCCATCCGGCCGCGCGCCGACGGCGCAGTGTCAGCGTGCCGGTTTGCGCTTGACGTACAACTGCTTGCGCACCCGTGCCACCACCTCGCCCTGGCGATTGTGCACCACGTTTTCGAACCAGCGCAGATGTTTTTCGCCACTGGCGGTGGCGGCGCGCAACTCGGCCAGCACGCTGTCGTCGATGACGAACTCCGCGCTCACCGTACCGCGCCCGGGTTTGACGAACTCGATGCTGCCGGCCTTGTCCCACACGTAGTAGTCGCGCCCCAGGTTCTGCATGGTCAGCAGCATCCAGAACGGGTCGGTCATCGCGAACAGGCTGCCGCCGAAATGGGTGCCGACGTAATTGCGATTCCACGGCCGCTGGCGCAGTTCCACGCGTGCGTAGCGGTAGTCGGGAGACAACGCGGTGACGTGGATGCCGGCGAACAGGTACGGCGGCCACAGGTTGATACCGAGCTTGAACAGTGAAGCACGCATGCGGCCAGGGTCCATGGCGTGGCGGGTCTGCAGCATACCATTCGCATGCGTATGGAAGCTGTGGCGGTGACGGCAGCGCCCGGCCGGCCTGCAGACCGGGCGCCGTGGTGCCGGCGGTGCTTAGAACACCAGCGACGACATCTTGCGGCGGTAGCGGCCGACCAGGTCTTCGTCCTCGATCACCCGGAACGCATCGATCAGGCTACGCCGCGGCAGGTTGTCGTCGAAGGCGCGGTCCTGCCGCAGCATTTCCAGGAACTGCTCCAGCGCGGCCTCGTCGTGGCCGTCGAGCAGGTGGCGCACGCCAAGCAGATGGCGCGCGCGCAGGTCGGCGCCGTTGGCGGCAACGGCGGCCTGCAGCGCGTCGGCATCCGGCGCGTCCTTGAGCACATTGGCAAAGCTCAGCCGGGCCTTGGCGCGCACCGCACGGTCGTCGGTGGCCAGGTTGGCGGGCAGGGCGTCGATCAATTGCTCGGCCTCGGCGGTGTCGCCGGTCTTGAGCAGCGCCAACGCCAGGTCCAGCTTGAGCTCGTCCTTGTCCGGCTCGGCGGCGATCGCCTCACGCAGCGCGGCGACCTGGTCCTGCGGCTCGAGCGGGGCCGGCGGCAGTGCTTCGGCGACCTGCGGCTCGGCCGGCAGCACGCCGTGCTGGGTCAGGAATTCGCGCACCTGGCCTTCCGGCATCGCGCCCGGGAAGCCATCGACCAGCTCGCCGCCCTTGACCAAGAACACCGTCGGCACCGAGCGGATCTGGAACGCGGCGGCGATCTGTTGCTCCTTGTCCACATCGACCTTGGCCAGCTCGAAGGCGCCGTTGTAGTCGGCGGCGAGCTTTTCAAGGATCGGCGTCAACGACTTGCAGGGGCCGCACCAGGTGGCCCAGAAGTCCACCAGCACCGGTGTCGTCAACGATTTCTGCAGGACCTCGGTCTCGAAGGTGTCGGTGGTGGCATCGAATACGTGCGGCTTGTCGGACATGGGCTTCCAGAAGTGATTGCGGCAACAGTGGGAGGTAATGGTGGCAAACCGGGCCGACACAAGGCTGGCCGGCCCGCGCGCATGGCGTGGCCGGCCGTCACGCCGGCAGGGGTTCACGCCACGCGCGCCCGGCACGACAATGCTGCGTCCTGGTGGCGCAGCCTGCGCCCCGCGTTGGAGCAAGGCAATGACACGCATCGATGGCACCCAGCGCTACCTGGGCCTGGTCGCCGCAACCGTCTTCGTGCTGGCGGTGGCCGGCTTCGGCGTGGCACTGCCCGGTTACCTGCAGGCCAGCCATCCGGTTGCGCTGCTCGGTGCCAACGGGGTGCCGCATGCGCTGGGCTTCAACCTGCTGGCGTTCGTGCTGGTCGGTGCGCTCGGCATGGCCACCGGAGTCAGCCTGCTGGCGCGCATGCCGGCCAGATCCAGCTGGAGCCTGCGCGTAGGCGGGCAGTTGATCGTACTGGCCGGGCTGGCCTTTCTCGGCATGGGCGCCTTGCCCCTGGATCCCACCGATCTGGACGGGCGCGCCAGCCAGGCCCATGCCACCGCCTGGCTGCTGTGGGCGGTGGCGTTCGTACCGGGCATGTTGCTGCTCGCCGCCGCGCTGCTCAACCAGCCCGGCACCCGCGCACTGGCATGGCTGAGCCTGGGCGCGGGGCTGCTGGTGGCGGTGCTGGCGTTCGGCCCGCCGGGCCTGCTGCGGCAGGCGATCGCCCAGCGCTTGGCGTTCCTGGCCTGGGTCGGCTGGCTCGCCGTGGCGGCCTGGCGCTGGCCGGCCAGACCCGCCACCTGAGACAGCGTTTGGAGCACCTGCTGCACTGCGGTACCCTGTGCCGCTTTGCACCGCCCGAGCATCCGCTCCCAATGTCCACCGTCGAACCGAACGCCTACGACCCGCAGCAGGTCGAAACCTCCGCCCAGCAGTTCTGGGATGCCACCCACGCCTTCCAGGTCGACGAAACTTCGGACAAACCGAAGTTCTATTGCCTGTCGATGCTGCCGTACCCGTCCGGTGCGCTGCACATGGGCCATGTGCGCAACTACACCATCTCCGATGTGGTCAGCCGCTACAAGCGCATGACCGGCCACAACGTGATGCAGCCGATGGGCTGGGACGCGTTCGGATTGCCGGCGGAAAACGCGGCGATCAAGAACAAGACCGCGCCGGCCAAGTGGACCTACGCCAACATCGACCACATGCGCGGCCAGCTCAAATCGCTGGGCTATGCGATCGACTGGTCGCGCGAGTTCGCCACCTGTACGCCCGAGTACTACGTGCACGAGCAGCGCATGTTCACCCGGCTGATGCGCAAGGGCCTGGCCTATCGCCGCAACGCGGTGGTGAACTGGGACCCGATCGATCAGACCGTGCTTGCTAACGAGCAGGTCATCGACGGCCGCGGCTGGCGCTCCGGCGCGCTGGTGGAAAAACGCGAGATCCCGCAGTGGTTCCTGCGCATCACCGACTACGCGCAGGAACTGCTCGACGGCCTGGACCAGCTGGACGGCTGGCCGGATTCGGTCAAGACCATGCAGCGCAACTGGATCGGCCGCTCGGAAGGGCTGGAGATCCAGTTCGACGTGCGCGACACCGACGGTGCACCGCTGGACCCGCTGCGCGTGTTCACCACCCGCCCGGACACGCTGATGGGCGTGACCTTCGTGTCGATCGCCGCCGAGCATCCGCTGGCGCTGCATGCGGCCAAATCCAATCCGGAGCTGGCCGCGCTGCTGGAAACGCTCAAGCACGGCGGCGTCTCCGAAGCCGAGCTGGAAACCCAGGAAAAACGCGGCATGGCCACCGGCCTGACCGCGGTGCATCCGATCAGCGGCGAGCAGGTGCCGGTGTGGGTGGCCAACTTCGTGCTGATGGGCTACGGCACCGGCGCGGTGATGGCGGTTCCCGGCCACGACCAGCGTGATTTCGAGTTCGCCAACAAGTACAAGCTGCCGATCGTGCAGGTGGTCAAGCTGCGCGAGCCGCGCAACGACGACGAGCAGAGCTGGGACGCCAGCCAGTGGCGCGACTGGTACACCGACAAGAGCCGCCCGCTGGAGCTGATCAATTCGGCCGAGTTCGACGGCCTGGATTTCGGCGGCGCCTTCGAGGCACTGGCCGAGCGTTTCGAGCGCAAGGGCCAGGGCCAGCGCCGGGTCAATTACCGCCTGCGCGACTGGGGCGTCAGCCGCCAGCGCTATTGGGGCTGCCCGATCCCGGTGATCTATTGCGCCAAGTGCGGCGCGGTGCCGGTGCCGGAAGACCAGTTACCGGTGGTGCTGCCGGAGAACGTGGAATTTGCCGGCACCGGTTCGCCGATCAAGACCGACCCGACCTGGCGCCAGACCACCTGCCCGGACTGCGGCGGCCCGGCCGAGCGCGAGACCGACACCTTCGACACCTTCATGGAGTCGAGCTGGTACGTGGCGCGCTACACCAGCCCCAACGCACGCGACATGGTCGATCGCCGCGCCAACTACTGGATGCCGGCCGACCTGTACGTGGGCGGCATCGAGCACGCGATCCTGCACCTGATGTACTTCCGCTTCTATCACAAGCTCATGCGAGACGCGCGGCTGGTGGACAGCGACGAGCCGGTGACCAACCTGCTCACCCAGGGCATGGTGATCGCCGACACCTTCTATCGCGATGCCGATAACGGCGGCAAGGACTGGATCAATCCGGCCGACGTGGAGATCCAGCGCGACGAGCGCGGCCGCGTCACCGGCGCGGTGCTGATCGCCGACGGCCAGCCGGTGCACATCGGCGGCACCGAGAAGATGTCCAAGTCCAAGAACAACGGCGTGGACCCGCAGTCGATGGTGGCCAAGTACGGCGCCGACACGGTGCGGCTGTTCTCGATGTTCGCCGCCCCGCCGGAGCAGTCGCTGGAATGGAACGAGGCCGGCGTCGATGGCATGGCGCGCTTCATGCGCCGGCTATGGGTGCAGGTGCACAAGCATGTGGGCGAGGGCGCCGCCGTTGCACTGGACGCCGCCGCACTGAGCGCCGAGCAGAAGGCGATCCGCCGCAAGACCCACGAAACCATCGGCAAGGTCAGCGACGACTACGGCCGCCGCCACAGCTTCAACACCGCGATCGCCGCAGTGATGGAACTGTCCAACGCGCTGGCCAAGTTCGACGATGCCAGTGCGCAGGGCCGGGCGGTGCGCCAGGAAGCCCTGGAGGCGATGGTGCTGCTGCTCAACCCGATCACCCCGCACGCCAGCCACACCCTGTGGCAGGTACTGGGCCACGGCGAGACGCTGCTGGAAGATGTCGCGTTTCCGCAGGTCGATGCCGCCGCGCTGGTGCGCGACGCGCTGACCCTGGCGGTGCAGGTCAACGGCAAGTTGCGCGGCACCATCGAGGTGGCCGCCGATGTTGGACGCGAGCAGATCGAAGCGCTGGCCCAGGCCGAGCCGAACGCGGCCAAGTTCCTGGAAGGGCTGAGCGTGCGCAAGATCATCATCGTGCCCGGCAAGATCGTGAATATCGTGGCGGGCTGATCGTTGCCACGCCGGTCCGTGCAGTGTCGCGGACCGGCGTGGCGACGCGCAGGTGAGATTGCCGCAGTGGCGTGTGGTCATTCATTTCACCGGCGCGTGGCGACGCGTTTGTCATTCCCGGGCGCCGCGTTTTTCGCGGCGCCCTCTCAAGCCCCGTTCACGCGGTGTCGGGCAGGCTAGCCGCCTGTTGCCGCCGCCGGGGCGCTCATCCAGACTGTGCCCATGATTCGATTTCCTACTGCCTTCGCTGCGTCCCTCGTGCTCGTCTCGAGCCTCACCGCCTGCGGCTTCCATCTGCGCAACTCGCTGGCGCTGCCGCCGGACACGCCCGCGGTGAAGGTGCAGTCCGCGGTGCAGTACAGCGAGCTGGCCAAGTTGTTGCGGCGTGGCCTCAAGGCCGCCGGCGCCACCCTGGCCGACGAAGATGCCAAGACCGGCTTTGCGCAGGTGCAGGTGTTGTCCGAGCGCTGGGGCGATCTGCCGATCGCCATCGACAGTCAGGGCCGCGCGCAGGAATACAGCCTGCGCTATGCGGCCATCTTCACCGTCACCACCGCCAACGGCTCGGTGCTGGTGCCGCAGCAGGTGATCGAGCTGTCGCGCGACTACGTGTCGCCACCGGTGGATGCCACCGGCACCGCGACCGAGCGCGAGATCCTCGCCAACGAACTGCGCAAGGACATGTCGGCCTCGATCCTGCGTCGCATCGACAGCGTCGTGCGCGCGCGCGTGGAGCGCGGCGAGACGCTGGAAAGCACGCCCAGCGCGCCGCTGCAGCCGGCCACCACACCGCCGGTGCAGCCGTCCACGCCGGAATCGAGCGTGCCGGCCTCGCTGCCGCCCGCGTCTTCGTCGAATAACTGAGCAACTGGTGATCGTCCCGTCCGCGCATCTGCCGGGCAACCGCGCACGCTGTGCGGAGGTGGCGTGCGCCAGGCGCATGTCGCGCTTGCTGCGCGGCGAGCATGCCCCGACGATCGCTGCCGACGCTGTCTGGTGCGTAACGGTGCAGTGGCGCGTGCCTTTGTAGTGATGGAACTTACCTAGTCATGGAACTTCGCCCAGAACAGCTCGCCGGCCAGTCCAATCAGCCGCTGCAGCCGGTCTACCTGATCGCCGGTCCGGAGACCTTGCGCGTGCTGGAGGCAGCCGATGCGGTGCGCGCACGCGCGCGCGCCGAAGGCATCAGCGAGCGCGAGGTCTTCGATGCCGATGGCCGGGAGTTCGACTGGAACCAGCTGGATGCGACCTTCAACGCGCCCAGCCTGTTCAGTCCGCGCCGGCTGGTGGAAGTGCGTCTGCCCAGCGGCAAGCCGGGCAAGGACGGCGCCGAGGTCATCACCCGCTTCTGCGCCAACCCGCCGCCGGATGTGGTGCTGTTGATCACCGCCAACGACTGGAGCAAGGCGCACCAGGGCAAATGGGCCGATGCGATCGGCCGCATCGGCACCATTTCGGTGGCCTGGGCGATCAAGCCGCACGAGCTGTCGGACTGGATCGAGCGCCGCCTGCGCAGTCACGGCCTGCGTGCCGACGCCGCGGCGGTGCAGCGCCTGAGCGAACGGGTGGAAGGCAACCTGCTGGCCGCCGCGCAGGAAATCGACAAGCTGGTGCTGCTGGCCGATGGCAAGGTGCTGGACCTGGAGGCGATGGAGTCGCTGGTCGCCGATGCCGCGCGCTACGACGTGTTCCGCCTGGCCGAAACCACGTTCTCCGGGCAGCCGGCCGCAGCGATCCGCATGCTCGCCGGCCTGCGCGCCGAAGGCGAGGCGGTGGCCGCGCTGATGCCGATCCTGATCAAGGAACTGCTGCGCACTGCGTCCTTGGCCAAGGTGCAGGCCAACGGCGGCAACCTCGCTGCCGAAATGAAGGCGCAGGGCCTGTGGGAATCGCGCCAGGCGCCGTTCAAGCGCGCGCTGCAACGGCACCCCGAACCGCGGCGCTGGGAGCGCTTCGTCGCCGAAGCCTCGCGGGTCGACCGCATGGCCAAGGGCCGCGCCGATGGCGACCCCTGGGTCGGCCTGGAACGCCTGCTGGTGGCCGTGGCCGAATCCCGCGCGGTGAGATTGCTGGCGTGAAAGCCGGCGATGCCGCCAACGGCGACGCGCGACCCACCTCCCCAAGCAGCGCAACCCCCGACCAGGCCGCAGCTGCGGCCCCTACCTCTCTGCCCACCGACTCCCGCCCGGCAGCGCCGAACCCACGCTCTTCCGATTCCCGAATCCCGATTCCCGAATCCCGGCTCCACCCCGATTCCCGAATCCCGATTCCCCAATCCCAGCTCCACCTCTACTACGGCGGCACCTTCGATCCGGTCCACCTGGGCCACCTCGCCATCGCCTGCGCCGCGCGCGACGAACTGGGCGCGCTGGTGCACCTGGTACCGGCCGCCGATCCGCCGCACCGTCCCGCACCCGGCGCCACCGCAGCGCAGCGCGCGCGCATGCTGGAGCTGGCGCTGGCCGACACCCCCGGGCTGGCGCTGGACACCCGCGAGCTGCAACGCGCCAGCCGCGACCATGCGCCGTCCTACACCGTCGACACCTTGCGCGCGCTGCGCGCCGAGCTCGGCCCCACGACACCGATCGCCTGGCTGCTCGGTGCCGATGCCTTCGTCGGACTGAGCAGCTGGCATCAGTGGGGAGATTTGTTCGAACTGGCGCATTTCGTCATTGCCGCGCGTCCGGGCACGCCGCTGGACCTGGCCGCCGCGCCGCAGCTCGCCGCGGCAGTGCATGGCCGCTGGGCCGCCAGGGCGGGCGAGCTGGGCACCTCGCCCGCAGGCCGCCTGTGGTCGCTGCAGCAGCCGTTGCGCGGTGAATCGGCCAGCGCGGTGCGCTCGCGCATCACCGCCGGCGGCGACTGGCAGGCGCTGCTGCCGGCATCGGTGGCGGCATTTATCGCGCACGAAGGCCTCTACGGCTTAGCCCCGCCGACTAGCTGAACACGCAGCCGGCCGGACCGGCCTATAATTCGCGCCAATTCCATCGAGTTGCCCGCTTTGACCACCCAAGCCCAAGTCATCAAGACCTCCATCCCGAATCCGCCGCCGTCCGTGCCGGCCCTGCTGGCCACCGTGCGCGAGGCCGTGGAGGAGCTGAAAGCCAAGGACGTGGTCGAGATCGATGTGCGCGGCAAGTCCAGCGTCTGCGATTACATGGTGGTCGCCTCAGGTACCTCGACCCGCCACGTGAAGTCGATCGCCGAAGAAGTGGTCAAGTTCGCCAAGCGCCTGGACGTGATGCCGCTGGGCGTGGAAGGCGAGCGCGAGGCGGAGTGGGTGCTGGTGGACCTGGGCGACGTGGTGGTGCATGTGATGCTGCCGCGCGTGCGCGAGTTCTACGCGCTGGAACGTCTGTGGACGGTGGGTGACCAGCGTCCGGACGACGCGGAAGCCGATCTCGAAGAGTGAGTGAGCCGGGCATGCCACGCAATGCCCGACCCCCGACCGATGCGCCTGCCTCGCAGGCGCTGCAACAGCTGCACAGCCAGGGCGCACACGCCTCCGGCGCGCCGCTGTCGCCGGCACGCAAACGCTTCGACCGATTGCTGCGCGACCTGGAGCGGCATCGTGCCGACCTGCAGGCCTGGCAGCTTGCACTGTCGCAGTGGCGCGAGCGTTACCACGCCGAATTGCAGCCCTTGCTCGACCACCGCCGCGCGGCCGACATCGTCCTGGTCGAAGAGCTCGACCGTGCGTATGCCACGGTCAAACTGGGTAAGGCCGACCGCGCCTTCCTGTCCGAGTTGCTGTGCGATATCGCCGCCCCGCTGATCGAGGCCGGCCACGCGTCACTGCGCCCGATCTACGATCGCCACAGCGCAGCCGGTTACGACCAGGAAGTCGCCGAATCCGATGCGCTGATGAAGCAGATCCTCGGCCAGGCCTACGGGCTGGATGCCGACGAGCTGGATGGCATCGATTCGCCCGAACAGCTCTACGAGCGCGTCAGCGAGCGCCTGCAGCAGGAGCGTGCGCAGCAACAGCAACGCCACACGCAACGGCGCAAGCGTGCCGAGCACAAGGCAGTTGGGGAGAATGCCGAGCCGCCTCCGTTGCGCGAGCTGTATCGCAAGCTGGCCGGCAATCTGCATCCGGACCGCGCCAAGGGCGCCGACGACCACGCCGCGCGCACCATCCTGATGCAGCGGCTCAACGCGGCCTACAAGGCCGGTGATCTGCTGGGTCTGCTCGAACTGCAGGCCGAGATCGGCCTGATGGACGCCCAAGGCGTGGATGCGATGAGCGCCGCGCGCCTGCAGGACTACAACCGCGAACTGGATCGGCAGTGCAGGCAGCTGCAGCAGCAGGTGCAGCAGCAGTCGGACGACTTTTGCGCCGAATACGGGCTGGAGTTGCCGTCGCGACCCAAGCCGGAGCGACTGGGCCGTTTGATGGCCCAACTCAAGCGCGAGGTCGAAGACGACCTGCTGGACGCGCGCCGTGGCCTGCGCGAGCTGGAAGACCCGCAATCGTTCAAGCGCTGGTTGAAGCGGCAGCGCGCCATGGCGGGCGCGCCCGACGCGCCCTGGTTCTGATCCCGGTCTTTATGGTGGTTGTCGGCTTGCACATCCGCCATCGCTGCTGCGCGCGCGTGCGGCGCGCAGCCTTGGCTGGACACTGCAATCGGAACGCGTGCATGCGCGGCGTTGTGCCGGCGGCCGGAGCGACGCTGCCGAACGGAGGCCGGTCCGTTCGGCAGCGCTGGCCGTTGCCCTGTGCCTAAGACAGCCAGCTCAGGGCCGCAGGCTCACAACGGCCCGCGCTCCCACGGGCCGGTGATCGCCAGCGTGATACCCGGGGTCTGGATGTTGACGAACAGGGTGCGCGCCAGCGGATCCCAACAGGCGCCGCAGAACTCGGTATCGCGGTAGTCGCCCTCGGCAATGGTCTTGCCGGCATCGGCGATCTGCTGTGAGGTGAGCTGCACATTGTTCTTGGCCAGATAGAACGACTCGCCGCCGCGGGTCAGCCCGAGCAGCCGCGCGCCGGGGCCGTATTCGTCCGGGCTTTCGCCGCCGTCTTCGCACAGCACCACGCCGCCGCGCGCGCTGACGGTGACGTTGTCCGGGTTGTGTGCGGCCAGCTGATTGCCGCTGACGAACAGGGCGCTCAGGCGCTGGGTGAACAGGTCCAGCACCCATACCGCGCCATTGCCGTAACCGCGCCGGCCCTGCGCATCCACGCCGGTGCTGGTGTCGACGATGAACAGTTTGCCGTGGCTGTACCAGATGCCTTCGCCACGGCTCATGCGCAGCGCGCCATCTGCCCAGGCCTGCGCAAATGGCCCGCTCAGGGTGTCGTTGGCGCCGATGTCGGCAAAGCCGGCCGGCGCGGCGATGCTGTCCAGATCCGGCTCTTCGATGTCCACCCATTCCAGCTGGAACTGCTGGCCGATGCTGGCGACGGTGAGATCGGCATTGCGCCGCCCGCGCACGCGTGCGGCCTGCAGCCGGCCACCGTTTTCCAGCGAGCCATTGCGCCCACGGCGGTCGTTGGGAATGAAGCGGTACAGCCCGGCCTTGTTGCGGTCGTCCTCGGTGAGATAGACGATGCCGGTGCGCGGATCGATCGCCACCGCCTCGTGGCTGAAGCGGCCCAGCCCGACCAGCGGGCGGCCGGTGGTGCGCTGGCTGTCCGGGTCCACTTCGAACACATAGCCGTGCTTGCGGCCGGTGCTGGATACCGCGTTGGTCTTGATCTCCTCGCAGCTCAGCCAGGTGCCCCACGGGGTCGGGCCGCCGGCGCAGTTGACCAGCGTGCCGCCCAGGCTGGGCTCCAGGCTGCCCCAGCCGCGGCGGCCGTAACTCAGCGTGGTGGTGCCGCCACCGGCGGATTGGGTGCCGCTGACGATGCCGGTGTCGTACATCGCCGGCGCGCGGAACGGCGTGGTCGCACCGCGTTCGTAGTTGCGGATCAGCACGTATTCCAGGCCGCGCAGCGGATCGCTGCCCGGACGCCAGTCGGGCCGACGCAGGCCGACCACGGCCATGCCGTCATGGCGGTCGGGGCAGGGCTGGCCATCGTCCATGCGGTCGCCGCTCCAGCCGAACGAGCGGTAGCTGAAACCGCGCGGCAGCTGCAGCAGCGGCAGTCCGGTGCTCTGGTCTGCGACCGGCGCGAGCGGGCCGTACCGGCTAGGCACCGGGGCAAGTTGCAGCGGCGGCGAGGAACTGTTGGCGGCCTGGGCCTGGCGCGACTGCAGCGCACTCAAACTGCCTAGCGCACCGGCGGCCATCACGGCAGCGCTGCCCTTGAGCACCTGGCGGCGGGCGGGATCGAAAATCGGCATCGAACGACTCCTGCGGGCTGGGTAGTGCGCCGACCCTAGAAGCTCGCTGTAACCGCACCATGACACCGCTGTGATCCCCCCGGTTCCAATGCCCAAGCTGTGACGCGGATATCATGTGGTCATGAAATGCCGACTTATCGCTACCGGCGAGCGCGCACCGGCCTGGGTGGCGCAGGGCTTTGCCGAATATCAGAAACGTCTCTCGCACTGGATGCCGCTGGAGCTGGTCGAGATCGAACCCGGCCTGCGTGGCAAGGGCCGCGATGCACAACGCGCCATCGACGACGAAGGCCGCCGTGTGCTCGCCGCGCTGCCCAAGAACGCCTACGTGGTTGCGCTGGATATCCCGGGCCGCCCGCTCAGTTCGGAACAGCTGGCCCAGCGCATGGAGCACTGGCGCGAGCAGGGCCGCGATCTGGCGTTCCTGATCGGCGGCCCCGAAGGCCACGCCGCCGAGGTGCTGAAAACCGCCAGCGAAAGCTGGTCGATCGGCCCGCTGACCCTGCCGCACATGCTGGTGCGCCTGATCGTCGCCGAGCAGTTGTACCGCGCTGCGGCGATGCTGGCCAATCACCCGTACCACCGCGCCTAAGCGGCATACGCGACGGCAGTGAGCCGCGCGTCGCCGCTGCGCTTTCGAGATGGATGTGCGGGCGAGTAGCCGGGCGTACCCTCAACCCGATCTGCGAGACCGCACGTCGTCGCGTGCACGCAAGGCGCACTGCGACGATGCGCATGCAACAGCTGAAACCGTGGTCTTGCAGCAGCCGGCTGCGCAACGCCAGACCATGCGGCGACCGGGCATCCGGGTCGCCGCAGGTGATGACGCATCAGTTCAACGAAAAACTCACCGGCACCAGGCCGTAGGCCTGCACGGCCTGGCCGTTCTGCATCGCCGGCTGGAAGCGCCAGTTGCGCAGCACCTGGCTACGAGCCGCCAGATCGAGCGCGCGATGACCGCTGCTGGTCTGCACGCTGACTTCGGCCGGGCGCCCATCGGTGCCGACCAACACGCGCAGCAGCACCGTGCCCTGCTGCCCGGCACGCAGTGCCGCCACCGGGTAACTCGGCGCCGGTGAACTCAGATACTGCAGCTGGCCTGCCTCGACCGGGCCGCTGGGCGCGGCAATCGCCGGCGCGCTGTCAGACGCCGCCTCCGAGACCGCAGGTAAGGCGAACGTTGCGTTGTCGACCACCGCGGGCTCACTGATCACCGGGGTCTGCACCTGCACCGGCACCGTGGTCGGCGATGTATGCGTTGCCTTCGGTTTGAACTTCACCTCGATCGGAAACACCGGTGGCGGCGGCGTCTCGATGGTGATGGGCATGACCCAGCGTTCTTTCGGTGCGGGCTGCTGCGGAATTGCCCGGTACGAGAGCGGTATCAACAACAACCCGCCGGCCAGCAGATGGAAGGCCACCGCCGTGCTCATCGCCAGAACGCGCGACGTGTCGATGCCGGTGGATCGGGAAGAAACCTGCGATTGCGTGCGAACCATCATCCACCTCCTCAACGGAACTGCGGAAAGGACCAGCGCGACCCGGATGCACTACACCATCCGGTAGCGTAGGTTTACCGCGAGCCTTGCGCGGGCACAAGCGATTTCGACGCGCTGGAGGTCGGCTGGTCGATTCGCCCCGGTCGCATCGATCCGCACACATTTGGCACATCTGACTCGTGCCGGAAGCGGGGCAGGTGTCCTCGCAAGGCGAGGCAACACAACTTTTGGCGTGCCCAATAAAAAAACTGCCCTCCGGGAGGGCAGTCTGGAAAGCAAGCCGAACGCGGCTGCGGTCAGGTCAACGACCCAACTCGAACGTCACGTCCAGGTTGATCGACAAGGTGCTCTCGCCCGGGGCGACCTGGGTGTCCATCTCGGCCTTGGCCGAGCGCATCGAGGCGGCCATCATCATCGGACGCACGCCGCCGCCGCTGCGGCCTTCGGAGATGCTGACGATGCGGCGTACCTTCAGGCCCAGCGACTTGGCATAGGTGTCGGCGCGGGCCTGGGCCTTCTTCAGCGCGGCCACACGGGCCTCGTCGTAGGCCGGTTCGGGCTGGTCGACCGAGAAGCTGGGGCCGTTGATGTCGTTGGCGCCCTGGGCGACCAGCGCATCCAGCACCTTGCCCAGGCGCGAGATGTCGCGGACCTTGAGGCTGACCGTGTTGCTGGCCTGGTAGCCGTTGATCTTGGGCGCCTCGTTTTCCTTGTAGGTGTACTGCGGGCTGAGGTTGATGCCGGTGGTCTGCACGTCCTTGTCGGCGATGCCGGCGGCCTTGATCGCGGCTATGACCTTGCTCATCTGTTCGGCGTTCTGGCGCATGGCGACGTTGCCGTCGGCGGCCTGGGTGACCACGCCGGCCGACAGCGTGGCGATGTCCGGTATGCGCTTGGCCTCCGCCTCGGCCGACACGTTGAGCAGGGTGCCGTCGTTGGGAATGGTGTAGCTCGGAGCGGTCTGGGCGTGGGCGGTCATGGCGGTTCCGGCAGCGATGGACAGGGCCAGCAACAACGGTTTGAGGGTGGTACGCATGAGATCTCCTTGTCTGTAGGGGAAGCGTGTTGCCGGTTCGATGAACATGTTGTGAGTCGAACGCGACCACTGCCGCCCGGATCGGCAAGCGGGCGGGGAGGGGCAACAGGTATGCTGGACGGATGCTCTATCTCGCCTCCCGGTCGCCGCGCCGGCAAGAACTGCTGCAACGCTTGGATGTGCCTTTCCAGACCCTGCAACTGGACGTGCCCGAACTGCGCGCGCCTGACGAATCGCCTGCGCAATACGTGCAGCGCGTGGCGCTGGACAAGGCGCGTGCCGGCCTGGCGCAGGTGCAGGCCAGCGACCCCGATGCGATCGTGCTCGGCTCCGATACCGAGGTGGTGCTGGGCGAACGGGTATTCGGCAAGCCGGCTGATGCGGACGATGCGATCGCCATGCTGAGCCTGCTGTCCGGGCGTACCCACCAGGTGCTCACGGCCGTGGTTCTAGTCTGCGCGCAACGCGCCCCGGTGCAGGCGCTGGTGGTGTCGGAGGTGACCTTCGCGCCACTCGATGCTGCGCAGATCGCCGCGTACGTTGCGTGCGGCGAGCCGATGGGCAAGGCCGGCGCGTATGCAATCCAAGGCCGCGCCGAACGTTTTATCAGCCATCTGTCCGGCAGCTATTCCGGCGTGATGGGATTGCCGCTGTTTCACACCTCGCAGTTGCTCACAGCCCTCGGAGCGCATTGATGTCGGAAGAGATCTTGGTCAACGTCACCCCGCGCGAAACCCGCGTCGCGGTGATCGAGAACGGCATGCTGCAGGAGCTGCATATCGAGCGCGGCTGGCGCCGGGGCGTGGTCGGCAATATCTACAAGGGCAAGGTGCAACGGGTGATGCCGGGCATGCAGGCGGCATTTGTCGAGCTGGGCCTGGAGCGCGCCGCGTTCCTGCACGCCAACGACGTGGTGCGCCCGGCGCCGGCACCGGCCAGTGTGGTCGATACCGAAGAGACCCCGATCCCGCCGCCGCCGGCGGCCGCGGTGCCGATCGTGGAACTGCTGCGCGACGGGCAGGAGATCGTGGTGCAGGTGGTCAAGGACCCGATCGGCACCAAGGGCGCGCGGCTGACCACGCAGACCAGCATTCCTTCGCGCTACCTGGTGCTGCTGCCGCAATCCAAGATCGTCGGGGTGTCGGCGCGGATCGAGGACGAGGCCGAGCGGCTGCGCCTGAAGACCATCGTCAGCGAGGTCTCGGCCCAGCACGGCGGTTTCGGCTACATCATCCGCACCAACGCCGAAGGCCAGCCGGCCGAGGCGCTGGCCGAGGACATCGCCTATCTGTCGCGGGTCTGGAACGTGGTCGAGCGGCGCGGCCGCGAGGCGCCGCCGTGCAGCATCATCTACGAAGACCTGAGCCTGCCGTTGCGTGCGGTGCGCGATCTGATCCGCCGTGACGTGGAAAAGGTCAAGGTCGATTCCAACGAGACCTTCGTGCAGTTGCAGGCCTTCGTGGCCAAGTACATGCCGGTGCTGGCCGAGCGGCTGGAGCTGTATACCGGCGACCGACCGATCTTCGACCTGTACGGGGTCGAGGACGAGATCGGGCGCGCGCTGAACAAGCAGGTGCCGCTCAAGTCCGGCGGCTACCTGGTGATCGACCAGACCGAGGCGATGACCACCATCGACGTCAACACCGGTTCGTTCGTCGGCCAGCGCAATCTCGAGGAGACCGTGTTCCGCACCAACCTGGAGGCCGCGCAGGCAGTGGCGCGGCAGCTGCGGCTGCGCAATCTGGGCGGCATCATCATCATCGACTTCATCGACATGGACGATGCCGAGCACCGCCGCCAGGTGCTGCGCACGCTGGAGAAAGCGCTGGCGCGCGATCACGCCAAGACCACCGTGTACGAATTCTCGCCGCTGGGCCTGGTCGAGATGACCCGCAAGCGCACCGTCGAAAGCCTGGAGCGGCAGCTGTCGGAAACCTGCGGCCAGTGCAGCGGGCGCGGCACCATCAAGACCGCCGAAACGGTGACCTACGAGATCTTCCGCGAGATCACCCGCGCGGTGCGCCAGTTCGATGCGGCGCGGCTGCTGGTGATCGCCTCGTCGAAGGTGGTCGCCCGCATCACCGACGAAGAGTCGGCCGCGGTGGCCGAGCTCGAGGAATTCCTCGGCAAGAGCATCCGCTTCCAGTCCGACGACCAGTATCTGCAGGAGCAGTTCGATGTGGTGCTGCTGTGAGTCCGGGATTGGAGAGTCGGGATTCGGGATTGGTCAACGCCGGCTCTGGTAGCGTGGCTTGGTCCGATAATGGCGCTTGACGGCACCGTGCGCGGCTTTGCTTTGACCAATCCCCAATCTCCAATGCCCAATCCCCGCCCCTGATGCCCACCCCGCTGCGCCGCCGTCTCCGTCTGTTTCGCCGCTATGCGATCACTGCCACCGCGCTTGCGCTGGTGGCGATCGCGTTGCTGGTGGGCGCGGCCAGCCAGGCGTTGCCGTTGGCCGAGCAGCGGCCGCAGCAGATCGCTGCGTGGCTGAGCGAGCGCGCCGGCCAGCCGATTGCGTTCGATCGCCTGCAGACCGAATGGACCCGGCGCGGCCCGTTGCTGCGACTGGATGGCTTGCGGATCGGCCCGCATGGCGAGGTGCGTGTGGGCCAAGCCGAAATCCTGCTGGCGATGTACGCCGGCCTGTTGCCCGGCCACTCGCTGACCGAGGTGCGTCTGCGTGGCCTAGCGCTGACGCTGCAACGTAGCGACGATGGCGTCTGGTCGGTGCAGGGTCTGCCGGCCGGGCGGCGTTCGGACCCGCTGGAAGCGTTGCGCCGGCTCGGCGAGATCCAGGTGGCCGAGGCGCGCCTGCGCGTGGCCGCGCCGTCGATCGGCGTGGATACCACGCTGCCGCGCATCGACCTGCGCCTGCGCGTCAACGGCTCGACGGTGAAGGTCGGCAGCCGCGCCTGGATCGACCTGCAGCGCGCACCGCTGACCACGGTGATCGCGTTCGATCGCGACAGCGGCGACGGCAGCGCGTATGCGCAAGCCGACCCGGCCGATCTGGCCGCCTGGGCGGCGTTGCTGCAGTTCGGCGGCATGCGCGTGGACGGCGGCGGCGGACGCCTGCAGGCCTGGGCGCAGTTGCGCGCGCGCCGGATCACCGCAGTCACCGTGGATGCCGATCTGCAACAGCTGCGATTGTCCGGCGCGGCCTTGCCCGAGCAGACCGCACGCCGCACGTTGGTGTGGGAGCGGCTGCAGGCGCGCGCGCTCTGGCAGACCATCGACGGCGGCTGGCGCATGGATGCGCCGCTGCTGCGCTTGGGCCAGGCGGCCAGGCTGCAGCGGCTGGACGGGCTGAGCGTTGCCGGCGGGCGCCGTTATGCGGTGGTGGGCAACCACCTCGATGTCTCGGGCCTGATCGCGGCGGCCGCCTTGAGCGAGCAACTGTCGCCTGGCCTGCGGCGCTGGCTGAGCCTGTCCCGGCCGCAGTTGCGCCTGGCCGATCTGCAGATCGCCGGCGAGCAGGGCGGAGCGGTGCGCGCGCAGGGCCGGATCGAGGAACTGGGCTTTCTCCCGGTGGGCAACGCGCCGGGCATCAGCGGCCTGCGCGGCCGGATCAATGGCGATGCGCAGGCGATCCAGCTCGACCCCGCAGCGGATGCCACGCTGCGCTTCGACTGGCCGACCGGTTTCGGGGTGGTGCACGAGTTGCAGCTGGCCGGCAGCATCGTGGGCTGGCGCGACGGCGCCGGCTGGCAGGTCGCCACGCCGGCGTTGCGCGTGCAGGCCAAGGACTATGGCGCCAGCGTGCGCGGCGGGCTGTGGTTCCAGAACGATGGCAGCCGCCCGCGCATCCAGCTGGCCACGCAACTGGACGATGTCGCCTTGCCGGTGGCGCGCAAGTTCTGGATCCGCTCCAAGATGAGCAAGGCAGCCATCGACTGGCTGGACACGGCAGTTGCCGGTGGCGTGATCACCGGCGGCACCGGCCTGGTCAGCGGCGATCTGGACGACTGGCCGTTCGACAACAACGACGGCCGGTTCGAGGCGTTCGGCCAGATCCGCGACGGCGTGATCCCGTTCAATCCGGACTGGCCGGCGATGGAGCAAGTGCAGGCCGATCTGCGCTTCATCGGCAACGGATTTTCCCTGCAGGGCAAGGGCGAGCTGGCCGGCGCGCCGATCGCGTCGCTGGAGGCGGGCATTCCCAGCTTCGCCACCTCCGAGTTGTACGTGCGCGCCTCCACCCGGGCCGATGCCGCGCAGCTGCTGGGCATGTTGCGCAAGAGCCCGCTGGAGCAGCGCTACGGTGACACCTTGCGCAACCTCACAGTGTCCGGCCCGGCAGCGGTGAGCTTCGACCTGCTGCGTCCCCTGCGCACCGGCGGTGTGGGCGGCCATCTGCAGGGCACGGTCGCGCTGCAGGGCGCCAGGCTGGGCGATGCGCGCTGGAACCTGGCCTTCGACCAGGTCAGTGGACAGGCCGAGTACCGCGACAGCGGCTTTGCCGCCGAGCGCCTGAGCGTGCAGCACCAGGGCCGCAGCGGCGAGTTGTCGTTGCGTGCCGGTGGCTTCGTGCAGGACCCCAAGCAGGCCTTCGAGGCGCGCTTCGGCGCTACCCTGGATGCGAAAGAGCTGTTCGACCGCGCGCCGCAGATGGAATGGTTGCGCCCCTACGTGCATGGCAGCGCACCGTGGCAGGTGGGCGTGGACGTGCCGCTGACCTCACCGGGGCAGGCCGACGCGCAGGCGTTGCTGACACTGCGCTCGCAGCTGGTCGGTACCACCCTGGATCTGCCCGCACCCTTGGACAAGGCGGCCACGCAGCCGCTGGACACGCAGGTCAGGGTGGCCTTGCCGGTGGGCGATGGCGACATCGACGTGGCCTTCGGCAAGCTGGTTGCGCTCAAGGCCAGCAGCCAGGGCAACCAGACCGGCGTGCGCGTGGTCATGGGCACCGACACGGTCACCGAGCGGCCGCCTGCCAACGGCCTGGTGGTCACCGGCCGCACTGCCTCGCTGGATGCGATCGACTGGATCAGCCTGGCGCGCGGCAGCAGCGAGCCGGACATGCCGCCACTGCCGGGCCAGCCGGCAGCACCGAAGCAGGACGCCGTGCCATTGCAGCAGGTCGATGTGCAGGCCGACCGCTTGCTGATGATCGGCGGCGTGTTCCCGCAGACGCGCCTGCGCCTGCGGCCGACCCGTGACGCGGTGGCGGTGACCCTGGACGGCCCGTCGCTGGCCGGCCAGCTCAGCGTGCCCAATGCCGATGGCGCCGCCGTGCAGGGCAAGCTGAGCACGGTGCACTGGCAGCCGGTGGCCGCACCGGCCGAGCCGGCCGCGCCCGAGCCGGGCGATCCGTTGGCCGGTGCCTTGCCGGAACCGGCGCGCCGCGCGGTGGCCGAGTTCGACCCGGTCTCGATCCCGCCGCTGTCGCTGGACATCGACGACCTGCAGGTCGGCAAGATGACCCTGGGCACGGCCACCCTGCGCAGCAGCCGGCTGACCGACGGCATGCAGGTGGACCAACTGCAACTGCGCTCCAACGACCAGAACATCGGCCTGACCGGTGCCTGGCGCGGCAAGGGCGACTCCGCCAGCACCCGGCTGTCGGCACGGGTGGACAGCCGCAATCTCGGCAACCTGCTGCAGAACCTCACCCTGGGCGGCCAGCTGCGCGGCGGCGAAGGCCAACTGGAACTCAATGCCGGCTGGCAGGGCTCGCCGACCGGGTTTGCGCTCGGTTCGCTGGATGGCGACCTCAAGATCGACGTGCGCAACGGCCAGCTGCTGGAAGTGGATCCGGGCGCCGGCCGCGTGCTCGGCCTGCTCAGCGTGGCGCAGTTGCCACGCCGGCTGATGTTCGACTTCCGCGATTTCTTCTCCAAGGGGCTGGCCTTCAACAAGCTGGACGGCCAGGTGCGCTTCGGCGAGGGCTTCGCGCGCACCGATGCGATCCGCATCGAAGGCCCGGCCGCCGACATCGCCATCCGGGGGCAGACCGACCTGCGCGCGCAGACCTTCGACCAGACCGTGGACGTGAACCCCAAGGCCGGCAATCTGCTCACCGTGGTCGGCGCGGTGGCCGGCGGCCCGGTCGGAGCGGCGGTGGGCGCGGCCGCCAATGCGGTGCTCGGCAAACCGCTCGGGGCGATCGGCGCCAAGACCTATCACGTCACCGGGCCGTGGAAGGATCCGCAGGTGGACGTGGTGGAGCGCGAAGTGCGCGAGCGGGCGCCCGGCAAGCCGCCTGCAGAAGGCGCGCCCACGGCAACGCCAGCCACGCCCGGTCGGTCGCCACGCTGACGCGTCCGGTTGCGGGCGCGCTGGCGAGTGTTGCTGCTGAGTCGTCGCGGGCGCTCAGGCCTTGCGGCAAGTCGATCGAACGCGGCACCCGCGTCAGCGGGCACGTCCCGCGCGCCGATGCAGCGATGCACTCAGTCGAGCGGACTGTCGCCGTCGCTGTCGGCGCGCACGAACATCGGCAGACGCAGGCGCGAACGGTGGCTCTGCACCGGCGCCTGATCGGCACCGGCGACGCCACGGAAATAGCCGCGTTGCCATTTCTCGCGCGCGGCGACCGACTGCGCATCCGGCAGTTCCTGCAGGAACTGCGTGCGGCTGCGCGTCCAGTCGGCATGCTGCTGCGCCAGTTGCGGCGCCTCGGACAAGGGCTTCCACTGCGGCTGTACCTGTTCGATCAGCTGGCGCGGCAGCGGGAACAGATGGCAGAACGGCTCGCCGGCCTCGAAGCGCACTTGCCCGGGCCGGGTGAACTTCCAGTTCATGGTGAAGGTGTACGGGCTCCAGTCGGTTTCGACCATGCCGCTCAGCGCGCCGATGCCGTCCTTGGGCCGGTTCAATGGCCCGGTGACGAACAGATCCATGCCGGCATCGGTGCGAAACAGGCAGGGCACGTGGAAGGTCAGTACGCCGTAGCCGAAGTGGCTGAGCGCCGGTGACGCGGCGCCGGCATCGGCGCTGATCCGGATCGCATCCAGGCCGTCGCGCCCGTCCCAGCTGGCCTCGAAACCGGCTTGGCACAGCAGCTCCCAGCCATGCGCATTGGCGATCGCCAGCGGCAGGCAGCGGTAGGCATAGCGCTGGTCGGTGGCGTCCATCCAGTCGCGCTCGTGCGGGGCGGGGCGGATGTCCAGCGTATGGCCATCCAGGACGTGGGCAGTGAGCTTCATGCGCGGGCGTCGGCGTGGCGATGGGCCCGCGATGATAGCCGTGCCGCATGTTCAGCCGAACGACTTGTCTCCCCGGCGCGCGGGCCCCATCCTGACTGCATGACCGATAACGCTCTCACTCTGGCCGAAACCCGGCTGCTGCTTCCTTCCGGCCTGGACACCGGCCATCTCGACCGCACCTTCGGCGCCCTGCTGGGCCCGGGCATCGACTTCGGCGACCTGTACTTCCAGCATTCGCGGCGCGAGAGCTGGAGCGTGGAAGACGGCATCGTCAAGGACGGTGCGCATTCCATCGAACAGGGCGTGGGTGTACGCGCGATTGCCGGCGAGAAGACCGGTTTCGCCTATTCCGATGACATCCAGCGCGAGGCCTTGCTGGAGGCGGCGCAGTCCGCGCGCGCAATCTCGCGCGAGGGCGGTGCGCAATCCACCCGTTCGCTGGTGCGCGGCAACGGCCGTGCGCTGTACCCGGCCACCGACCCGATCGACGACATGGACAGCGCGACCAAGGTCGATCTGCTGCGCCGTATCGACCAGTACGTGCGCGCCGCCGACCCGCGCGTCAAGCAGGTGATGGTGAGCCTGTCCGGCGGGGTGGACACGGTGCTGATCGCGCGCAGCGACGGCGTGCTCGCCGCCGACGTGCGCCCGCTGGTGCGGCTGAACGTGCAGGTGATCGTCGAGCAGGGCGGGCGGCGCGAGTCCGGTTACTCCGGCGGCGGTGGCCGTTACGGCTATGCCGAACTGTTCGCAGATGGCCGCCCCGAAGGCTTCGCCCGCGAAGCGCTGCGTCAGGCGCTGGTCAACCTGGATGCGATTCCGGCTCCGGCCGGCGTGATGCCGGTGGTGCTCGGCCCGGGCTGGCCCGGCGTGCTGCTGCACGAGGCGGTAGGGCATGGCCTGGAAGGCGATTTCAACCGCAAGGGCACCAGCGTCTACGCCGGTCGCATTGGCGAGCGCGTGGCCTCGCCCGGCGTGACCATCGTCGATGACGGTACCCTGGATGGCCGCCGCGGCTCGCTCAATATCGACGACGAGGGCACGTCCACCCAGTGCACCACGCTGATCGAAGATGGCGTGCTGGTCGGCTACATGCAGGACACCCACAACGCGCGCCTGATGGGCGTGGCGCCGACCGGCAACGGCCGGCGTGAATCGTTCGCGCACCTGACCATGCCGCGTATGACCAACACCTACATGCGCGCCGGCGAGCACGATCCGCAGGAAATGATCCGCTCGGTGAAAAAGGGCATCTACGCGGTCAACTTCGGCGGTGGCCAGGTCGACATCACCAGTGGCAAGTACGTGTTTTCGGCCACCGAGGCCTACCTGATCGAAGACGGCAAGGTCACCGCGCCGGTCAAGGGCGCCACGCTGATCGGCAACGGCCCGGAGACCATGCAGAAGGTGCGCATGATCGGCAACGACCTGGCGCTGGACGAAGGCGTGGGCGTGTGCGGCAAGGACGGGCAGAGCGTGCCGGTCGGCGTCGGCCAGCCGTCGCTGCTGATCGACGGCATCACCGTTGGTGGAACGCAGGCCTGAGATGCGGGGATTTGGGAATCGGGATTCGGGATTCGCAACAGCAGGAAGCGCCGGGCGTGGCGGGTTCCGCTTGGGTGGATCCGGGAGCCGGGATCTGGGATTGGCAACGGCCGGGATGGCCGTTGCGGGGCTGGATGGATCGGGCGGAGCCTTATTCGTCGGCGTCCGACGCCGATTCGTCGTCTTCCAATCCCGATTCCCCACTCTCCAATCCCTGCTCCTGAGACAACTCGCGCAGCACCTGGAACAGCTCGCGGTAGGCGCGCGGCGGTTTGTTCTTGGCCCGCTCGTGGATGGCATTGCGCACCAGCTGGCGCAGTTGTTGACGGTCGGCGGCCGGGTAGGTTTCCAGCAGTTCGGCCAGCGCCACGTCGCCTTCGGCGAGCAGGCGCTCGCGCCAGCGCTCGACGCGGTGGATCGCGGCCACTTCGCGGCGCGCGGTGTCGCTGTTGGCATCCAGCGCATCGCGGATTGCGGCCAGCGTTTCGTCGTCCTCGCGGCGCATGTGCTTGGCCAGAAATGCCAGCTGGCGCTTGTGCGCGATATGCGAGGTGATGCGCTTGCTCTCCTCGATATGCGGGATCAGCGATTCGGGCACCGGCAACTTGGCCAGCTGCGCCGGAGTGAGCGCCACCAGCTTTTCGCCCAGGTCGAAGATTTCCAGCGCCTCGCGCCGCTGCTGGCTGCGGCTGGCGCCGCGGAATTCACCGGTGTCTTCGTCGCGTCCGCGCATTGCCATCCATCCGAAACAAGAAGTTATTCATCATTGAGACTAGGATAAAGCATTGAACGCACTCTCCTCCGAAACACGTGTCCAGGACGACAGCCTGCAGCGCCTGGATGCGCTCACCGACATCGCGCAGCGCCTGCTCGAGCGCGCCCGTGCCGCCGGCGCCACCCAGGCCGAAGTGAGCTGCAGCGAAGAGCGCGGCCTGGACGTCAACGTGCGCCTGGGCGATGTGGAGACGGTGGAATCCACCCGCGACCGCGGCATTGCGGTCACCGTGTACTTCGGCAAGCGCAAGGGCAGCGCCAGCACCGCCGATCTGCAGGATTCCAGCCTGGAATCGACCGTTGCCCAGGCCTGCGCGATCGCCCGTTACACCGAGGACGATGTCGCTGCCGGCCTGGCCGACCCGGAGCTGATGGCGCGCGACTTCCCCGAGCTGGACAGCTGGCACCCGTGGGCGCTGGACGCCGACACCGCGGTGGACCTGGCGCTGGCCTGCGAGAGCGCCGGGCGCGATGCCGATGCGCGGATCAGCAACTCGGACGGCGCCTCGGCCAGCACCGGGCTCAGCCTGTCGGTCTACGCCAACTCGCATGGTTTCATCGGCCGCGAGCGCGGCACCCATCATTCGATCAGCTGTGCGCTGATTGCCGGCCAGGGCGACGGCATGCAGCGCGATGGCTGGTACAGCAGCGCGCTGGCGCGCGAAGACCTGGAGGCGCCGGAAGCGATCGGCCGCCACGCCGCCGAACGCACCCTGGCGCGGCTGCAGCCACGCTCGTTGCCGACCGGCCAGTTGCCGGTGCTGTTCGCGCCGGAAGTGGCGCGCTCGCTGGTCGGGCATCTGCTCGGCGCGGTCTCCGGCGGCGCGCTGTATCGCCGCGCCAGCTTCCTGCTCGATAGTGTCGGCAGCAAATTGTTTCCGGACTGGTTCAACATCGAAGAACTGCCGCACCTGCGCCGCGGCCTGCGCTCGGCCGCCTTCGATGGCGAAGGCGTGGCGACGCGGCGTTCGGCATTGATCAGCGACGGCGTGCTGCAGCGCTATGTGCTGGGCAGCTACTCCGCACGCAAGCTGGGCCTGCAGACCACCGCCAACGCCGGCGGCGTGCACAACCTGCAGGTCACCGCCAACGCCGGCGACCTGGCTTCGCTGGTTGCCGGCATGTCGCGCGGCCTGCTGGTCACCGAGCTGATGGGCAACGGCGTCAATCCGGTGACCGGCGATTATTCGCGCGGCGCCGGTGGCTTCTGGATCGAGAACGGCGTGATCGCCTATCCGGTCGACGGCCTGACCATCGCCGGCAATCTGCGCGAGATGTTCGCCGGCATCGAGGCGGTCGGCAGCGATGTCGATCCGCGCTCGCACGTCAAGATCGGCTCGGTGCTGGTCAACCGCATGACGGTGGCAGGCGATAGCTGAGCGCGGCTGAGCAGGGCTGCTGCGCCAACTGCACAGCGCCCGGCGCGCGCGCGTCGGGCCGCTCTGCCTGGCGGCAACCGCCGTGCAGAGCCGAGACCATGTCTTCCCGCACTGGTGGCTGGCTGAATCGTTGTTATAGTCCGCCGCACCACAACCATGCATGGGGAGACATGATGAGCGAATTCGAGTCACACGCCGTACCGCCGCCGCCGCCGCCGATCGGGACCAGCACACCGTCGGAGGAGCGCACCCTGGCGCTGGCCGCGCACTTGCTCGGCATCCTGACGTCCTTCATCGGCGCGCTGGTGATCTGGCTGATCAGCAAGGACGCCAGCCCGTCCAAGCCGTTCGCCACCGATCAGGCCAAGGAGGCGTTGAACTTCCAGATCACCGTGATCATTGCCTATGTGGCTGCGGTGATCCTGACCATCGTGTCGTTCGGCATCCTGTTCTTCGTGCCGACGCTGGTGTGGATCGCCAACCTGGTGCTGTGCATCCTGGCCGCAGTCAAGGCCAACAACGGTGAACACTACCGTTATCCGTTCACGCTGCGCCTGATCAAGTAATCCGGCGCGGTGCAAATGACAAAGGCCCGGCAGCGATGCCGGGCCTTTGTCGTTTCAGACGATGACGCGATCAGTTCTGCGCCGGGGTGTTCTCGGCGAAGTACTCGTGGCTGTCGGCATTGGTGATCGCCTGGGCTGGGTTGCTGATCGCCAGGCTGCGCGCGCCGGACTGGCCGTAGACACGGTCCTGGGTGCCGGCGACGACCGTGAAGTGGCTGGTCTCGTGCACCAGCGTGCCAGCCTTGGAGTCGGTGCCGGTTGTCGACGCACTCCAGAACGCATTGCAGACATGGATCTCGTACGGCTGGTTCGGATAGACGTAGGCGAAGGCGTCCGCCAGATCCGCTTCGCAGCTGCAGTTGATCGTCAGCTGGCCGTTGTTCTGGTCCAGCGCGTTGTCGATGTTGACGAAGTTCGAGCTGACCCGGCTGTAGCGCGAGGCATTGTAGGCGCCGAACCAGGTGGTGTAGCGCGCACCGGTGCTGCCGGCATTGAGGTAGTTGCGCGCGTTCTGCGAGTAAGTACGCGCGGCAGTGACGGCACTGGCGGCCTGATTGGTGCGGGTGGTGCTGCAGTTGAGGTAGTTGATGCCATTAACCACGGCGGTCGGACCGATTGCGAGCTGGCGCTGCACGCCGCGACGCGCGCCGTCCAGCCAGACCGTGAGCGGCGTGCTGGTGGCCACGGCCGGCTGGCCGTTGGCCGCCTTCATCAGACTGCCATCGGACAGCGAGGCATATTGCAGCGACGAACGGACCTGGATGGTGTAGTTGCCACTGGTCGACAGATCGTAGGCGCCGGCCAGATCGACCTCGCCCTTGACGCTCTGGCCCGGCTTGAGGATGGTGAAGTCCGCCGCCTTGGGCAGGCCACGCTTGACCAGGCGTCCGGTGTAGGCCACCGGCGCGCCATCGCGGCTCACTTCCAGGATGCCGTTGTCCAGCGTCTGCAGCGGCAGCTGATAGGTCGGCACGCGTGCGATCTGGCTGCCGTTGTTGGTGACGGTCACCGCGATCTTGCCCTGGTGTCGCCCGGCCTGATCGGCGACCGGCGCCAGTTCGATGGTCAACGGGACCGGGCCGCGCACGGACTGCGCCTGCGCCGAACCGAGCACGCCAACAACGGCCAGCGTGCCTGCTGCAAACGATGCGAGAAAAACGTTCTTCACCAGTGACTCTCCATGTGGTCGGGGGATGTCCGCGAACGCGGGCAGGTCAACCTAGGCAGAGCGAGCAGACGCAACAAGAGAACCGATTGATGTGGTTTTTGGCCTGCCGGCAGTCAGGCAATGACAAATGCGGACACCGATGGCGACAATTCAGCCTGGAAGTGTGAATTATTCCGCACTTTATTGCCGCCCTGCCGAAGTTTTCATGTGAAAAATGTATGGAAGGAGAAGTTACGTTCTGTGACGCAGCGCAGCGCTTGCAGGGCGGTGTGCTGCAGCCGCACCGTGCGCTGGCGCACGGTATGCGCAAAGGCCGGTGCGAGCGCCTGATCGCTGCGGGCTGCTGAAGTCGAACGCGCTGCCGTAGTCGCCGTGCGTGGTGGCGTTGAAGCCGGCTGCGCGGCCGCTCGCCCTTGCGCATCGGCGGAGCCTGCGCATGTCGCCAGGCATCGGCGCACGAGGCGCCCGGCGCGCCTGTGCGGCAGCTCAAACGAACGCGGAGCGCTAGTGCGCGCGGTCCACCGCAAACCGGCCCAGCGTCGCCAGCGTGTCGCCGGGCGCACCGTAGGGCTGCAGGATGTCGTGCATGCGGGCGGCCAGTTCGGCCAGCTTGGCCTTGGCGCCGTCCATTCCGAGCAGGGCCGGATAGGTGGACTTGGCCTGCGCGGCGTCCTTGCCGGCGGTCTTGCCCAGCTGCGCCGAGCTCGATTCCACATCCAGGATGTCGTCGCGGACCTGGAACGCCAGGCCCAGCGCATCGGCAAATGCATCCAGGCGTTGCTGGTCGTCGGCTGCGGCAGCGCCGGTCAGCGCGCCCATGCGCACCGCGGCGCGGATCAGTGCACCGGTCTTGAGGGCGTGCATGCGCTCGAGATCGCGCAGCGATTGCAACTGGCCGGTGGCATCGATATCCAGCGCCTGGCCGCCGCACATGCCGGCAGCGCCTGCGGCGGTGGCCAGACTCTGCAGCCAGCCGACCCGCAGCTCCGCGCTGACCGGGGCCGCAGCCAGCAGCTCGAAGGCGCGCGTCTGCAGCGCGTCGCCGGCCAGGATCGCCGTGGCTTCGTCGAAGGCGATGTGCACGGTGGGCTGGCCACGGCGCAAGGCGTCGTCGTCCATTGCCGGCAAGTCGTCGTGCACCAGCGAATAGGCGTGGATCAGCTCCACCGCCACCGCGGGCGTGTCCAGGCGGTCCTCGTCGGCGCCGAACAGTGCGCCGGTCGCATACACCAGCAGCGGGCGCATGCGCTTGCCGCCGCCCAGCACCGCGTGCCGCATCGCGGCGTGCAGTCGCTGCGGCGCCAGGGTGGGACTTGGCAGACTGGCCTCCAGGCTGCGTTCTGTGCGGCCGATCCAGTGCTCGAACAACGCCGAACTCACCTCAGCCGCCGTCCTGCGACGGCGCCTGGAAGTCTTCGGCCAGATCGGGGCGCGCGGGGTCGGTCAGCATGCGCACGCGCAGTTCGGCCTGTTCCAGTGCCTGCTGGCAGTCGCGGTACAGGCCAATGCCGCGCTCGTAGGCGGTGAGCGACTGCTCCAGGCTCTGGTCGCCGACTTCCATCTTCTGCACCAGTTGCTCGAGTTCTTCCAGCGACTGTTCGAAGCGGGCGACCGGGGATGTTTCGTTCAAGGATTTTTTGACCATCGTCAAAGTGTGCGGCGCGCAGGCAGGCGGGTCAATTCGCAGTGGCGTGGTCGCGCCATCGCAAGGATGCGCCATGCGCGCGCAGCCAGTCGCTCAATGCTGCCGAGACGATGCGGTCGCCGGCTGCCAGCACCCGGCCGTCGGCCCACAGGACCGGCAGGCGCGCGCGTTGCCAGGGCGGTAGATCCAGCGCCTGCAGCAGGTGCTTGAGCCGGTGCGAATGCGCGCGCTGTGGCAGCACGATGCGTTCGCCACCCTGGCGTGCGCGCACCAGCAGCGGTTGCCCGAAGCGCAGGCCGGGTGCGCCGTGCAACTGCAGTTGCGCGCCATCCGGCAGTGGCAGCGGGGACGTGCCATCCCAGCAGGCCTGCCATGACGCCGGCCACGTGCTGTGCGGACGCAGCAGGTACAGGCACTGGCGCCAGCGCCGCACCTGCACCTGTTGCCAGGCAAAGCAGGCCTGCCGATCCGGCGCGTCGTCGTCGATTTCCTGCTCCAGGGCGGCAACGCCGTGCGCAGGCAGCGGTGGCGCCTGCGCTGCCGCCACCCAGGCGCGCAGCAGCCGCGGCCGACGTGTTGCCGGCTGCGCACGCAAGGCCTGCAGATCCAGTGCGCCGGCGGCGGTCAGTAGGCCGGGCAGCAGCGCGGTGTCCTCCTGCAGTAGCAGGTCGCTGGCATCGGCGCTCAGCTGCGCGCTGCGCGCCAGTGCCTCGGCGGCCTGTGGCCAGCGCTGCTGCAGTACGGGCATCAGCTGGGTACGCAGGAAGTTGCGGTCGTGGCGCGCGTCGGCGTTGCTGGGGTCTTCGATCCATTGCAGGCGATGTGCCTGTGCATACGCCAGCACCTCTGCGCGCGCATGCGCCAGCAGGGGACGCCACAGCATGCCGGCGGCGAAGGGACGCTGCGCGCGCATCGCGGCCAAGCCGTCCGGGCCGGAAGCGCGCAGTGCGCGCAGCAGGAAGGTTTCGGCCTGATCGTCGCGATGGTGCGCCAGCGCCAGCCATTCGCCGGGCGCCAGTGCCGCGGCAAACGCGGCGTGGCGTGCATGGCGTGCCGCCGCTTCCAGCCCCAGGCCGCTGTCGCGCGCGACCTGCACGTGCGCGATCTGCAAGGGGACGTGCAGGGTGTCGCAGTGGCGCTGGCAATGCGCGGCCCAGGCGTCGGCATCGGCATGCAGGCCGTGATGCACATGCACTGCACGCAGCCCCGTGTCGCGATAACGCGGCGTCGCTGCCAGCAGGTGCAGCAAGACGCTCGAATCCACGCCGCCGCTGTAGGCGACCAGCACCGGGCCGGGCGGCGCCGCGGGTGGCAGCAATCCGGTCATCGATGCAGATGGCGTGCTGCGACGCTGCATCCGCACGCGGGCGGCGGGGCACGCCGCGCCGCCACCGTCCGCGCTGCGCGCAGCCTGCCCATCAGCGTTTGGCCGCAGTCTCGAACGTGGCCGACTGCGGCAACTCCACCGGCACGCCGGCGCTGTCGCAGGTACCGGCCTTGCACAGGCGCTCGCGTAGGCGCGGGGTGGCCTGCACGATGACGTGGTAGATCACGTTCTCTTCCAGCGTGCCGCGGAAGGCTGCGCTGCCCGGGCCGGTGGCCCAGATGCCGACGTCTTCGCCGCCATGGCTTTCGGACTTGGTCGGTACCAGCGATTCCTGCATGTAGCTGGGCGCCTCGGTATCGACATGGGTCAGGTCCGGGCGGCCGGCGGCCGGCTCGCTGTTGCTGGGTTCGTGCGGGTACTTCTTGGGGCCGGCCGGCTGCGCGTTGCTGGCGCCGGTGTAGCCGGGGCCGTTGGCGTAGCTCAGCGTGGTGTAGGGCTGGCCGGCCAGGTCGGTGGCCAGCTGGCTGCGGTCGCCTTCTTCGCCGCCGGTGCCGCGCACCTTGCCCAGAATCGGGTTGCCGCGCACCGGGTAGCCGACGAAGTTGAGCGTATGCGAATGGTCGGCGGTGACGATGATCAGCGTGTCCGGCGGCGCGGTCTGCACGGCGGCGCGTACTGCATCGGACAGCGAGACGGTTTCGTCGAGCGCGCGGTAGGCATTGCCGGCGTGGTTGGCGTGATCGATGCGGCCGCCTTCGACCATCAGCACGAAGCCGTTCGGGTCGCGCGACAGCGACTGGATCGCGGTACGGGTCATCTCGGTCAGGCTGGGCTCGCCCTGCGCGGTGCGATTGCGGTCGTGGTCGAACTGCATGTGATCCGGCTCGAACAGGCCAAGCAATGCGGGCGCGCCGGCGGCCGCCTGCAACTGTTGTTCGTTCCACACGTAGGCGCCCTGCGGGTGCGCCTGCTTCCACTCGGCGACCAGATCGCGGCCGTCCAGGCGCAGGCCGACCTTGTCGTCGTATTCCGGATCGCGCTCCTGCACGGTCTGGAACTGGCTGCGTCCGCCGCCCAGCACCACCTGCGGGCCACGCCCGAAGCGCGCGCTGGACAGCAGTTGCTGGGCGATGTCCTGGCAGCCGGCAGTGCGGGCGGACTCGGGCAGGTCGGTGTCGTTTTCCCAGTTGCGGTCCGGCGAATGCGCATAGGTCGCCGCCGGGGTGGCATGGGTGAGGCGGGTGGTGGTGACGATGCCGGTGGCCATGCCGGCGCTGTCGGCCAACTGCAGCCAGCTCAGCAGACCCTTGCCCAGGCTGTCGGCGCAGTCGCTGCGGTTGCCGCTGCTGACGCCGATCGCGCCCATATGCGTTTTCACCCCGGTGGTGATCGCGGTCATGGTGCCGGCCGAATCCGGCGTCTGCGAATCGGTGTTGTAGGTCTTGCTGAAGGCGGTGGCCGGAAATTGTTCCCAGGACAGCAGGTTCTCCTCGCCCGGCTCGCCCTTGCGCTGGCCATCCAGGATGCGTGCTGCCGCCACCGTGGTCAGGCTCATGCCATCGCCCAGGAACAGGATCACGTTGCGCGCGCGCCCGGCCATCGCGCCGTTGCCGGCTGCGCGCGCGGCACCCGAGCGGTACCACCATTGCGGCGTCTCGCCGGCGGGATGCACCACCTGCGGTACCTCCACACGCACGGCGGTGGGCGCGGATGCGCTGGTGCCGGCGCTGGACGCGCAGGCGGCGACACACACGGTGGTCAGGGCGGCGAGGGCAGGCAGGCGGTAACGCATCGGCATCGAACTCGTGACTGAATCAGCGCGCATTATGCCGGGATGCCTGGTGTCACACAGATGACACGCCGCTGTTCCAGTCGTGGCCTCGCGGGCGACGCGGGCCTGGGCTATGGTGCATGCACTCTCCCCCCGGATGATTCGACGCATGACATTGGTCTCGGCCTGGTTGCGCATTCCGTTCTGGCAACGCGTGGTGGCCGGCTTCGTGCTCGGCGCGCTGGCCGGCTGGGCCATGGGGCCGGCGGCCGATGTGTGGTTCGGCCCGCTCGGCGATCTGTACGTCACCCTGATCAAGATGATCGCGATCCCGCTGGTGTTCTTTGCGGTGATCAATGCGATCTCCTCGCTGCACGGGCAAAAATCCGTCGCCGCGCTCGGTGGGCGCACCTTCCTGTGGTTCGTCATCACCGCCGCGCTGGCGGTGGGCGTGGGCCTGGCAGTGGGCACGCTGATGCAGCCCGGCGCCGGCCATTTCAGCCTGAGCGTGGATTCGGCCTGGAAACCGCGCGATGTGCCCAGCCCGATCAAGGTGCTGCTGGACGTGGTGCCCTCCAACCCGTTCTACGCACTGACCGGCATCGGCACCAAGACCAATGCGGCCGGCGAAACGGTGCTGGCGGCCGGGCGCGGATCGATCCTGCCGGTGATCTTCTTCGCCGCGCTGCTGGGCTTTGCGATGGTCCAGCTCGGCGAGCGCGTGGCCGAGGCACGCAAGCTCACCGCGCAGTTGAGCGACATCATGATCCAGGTCACCCGCTTCGTGCTGGAGATGACCCCGCTCGGCACCTTCGGGCTGATCGCCAGCCTGGTCGGCAGCTATGGCTTCGAGAAACTGCTGCCGTTCGGCAACTTCGTGCTGGCGCTGTATGTGGCCTGCGCGATCCATATCGTAGTGGTCTACAGCAGCCTGTTGTTGCTGCATGGATTGAACCCTTGGAAGTTCTTCCGCGGCGCGGCGCCGGGCATGCAGGTGGCCTTCGTCAGTTCATCGAGCTTTGCCGCGATGCCGGTGGCGATGCGCTCGATCACGCATAACCTGGGCGTCAGCAAGGACTACGCCGCGTTTGCGGTGCCGCTGGGTGCCAGCATCAAGATGGATGGCTGCGGTGCGATCTTCCCGGCCCTGTGCGCGGTATTCATCGCCCAATACACCGGCGTGCCGCTGACCGCCAACCAGTATTTCGTGGTGTTGATCGCCTCGGTGCTGGGCAGCTTCGGCACCGCCGGCGTACCCGGCACCGCGGTGATCATGGCCACGGTGGTGTTGAGCGCGGCCAACCTGCCGCTGGAAGTGATCGGCTACCTGTACGCGATCGACCGCATTCTCGACATGATGCGCACCATGACCAACGTGACCGGGCAGATGCTGGTGCCGGTGCTGGTGGCCAAGGAAACCGGCCTGCTCGACAAGGCCGTTTACGAGTCGGCCTCGACCAACGTGGGCCTGGAAGATCCGCTGACCGATCGCGCGCCGCCGCAGCGCTGACTGCCGCCGATGCGCGCTGGATTTCCCACGCTGCGCGATCGCCTGCAGCAGTTGCCCGAGTTGCACAGCGTCGACGGCGTGTTGGTGCAGCGGTCGTTGGCCGACGACCCGTTCGAGCAGCAGTATCTGCAGGTTCGGCGCAAGGAAGGCCGGCTCTACACCGATGCACAGGTGCGCAGCCTGCCGCGTCCCGGCGGCAAGCTCGGCGCCAGTCTGGAATGGCAGGTGCGTGCGCTGTCCAGCGCCTTGCTGGTCCAGCACCTGCGCGCGCAGGCAGGCGAGGGCGCCATAGCCGAACTGGGCTGCGGCAACGGCTGGCTGTCGCAGCTGCTGGCGCAGTCGCTGCAGCGCGACGTCTGCGGCATCGACGTCAACCGCACCGAGCTGACCCAGGCCGCGCGCGTGTTCGGCCATGACCAGCGCCTGAGTTTCATCGCCGCCGATATCCAGACCCTGGCGCTGCCACGCGATCTGTTCGACGTCATCGTGGTCCCGGCCTGCATCCAGTATTTCGCCGACCCTGCGGCATTGGTCGTGCGCCTGCTCGCCCAACTACGCGACGGCGGCGAGCTGCACATCCTCGACAGCCCGCTGTATGCGGATGCGCAAGCCGCCAACGCAAGCGCCGCGCGCAGCCTGCGTTACTTCACCGAACTGGGCGCTCCGGCGCTGGCCGCGCACTACCACCAGCATACTTACGCCAGCTTCGACCGCTTTGTGGTGCAGCGACTGTTCGACCCGCGACGCCCGGGGGCGCGCCTACGAAGAATGCTCAGGATGAAACAACCCCACTTTCCGTGGCTGTGCCTGCGCAGGCAGGACAACCTGGATGCGCTGCGTTCCTGAGTGAAGCATCGGCATTGCCGGACCCGGTGTCAGGCGTTTGCCTCGGGCGCGCTGACGTCCCACCCGCATGGCACACTGCCAGCTCATCCATTGACGGGGGCGGGCGGTGATTGGCCAACAGCGTGATCTGACATTTCGTTTTCTGGCCGAGCCCAGCGACGTCAACTTCGGCGGCAAGGTGCATGGCGGCGTGGTGATGAAGTGGATCGACCAGGTCGGCTTTGCCGCAGCCAGTGGCTGGAGCGGGCATTACTGCGTCACCGTGGCGGTGGGCGGCATCCGCTTCGTGGCGCCGGTGCGGATCGGCGATCTGGTCGCGGTGTCGGCCAAGCTGGTCTACACCGGGCGCACCAGCATGCACTTCGCCATCGATGTGCGAGCGCGCAGCCCGATGGGCGGCGACTCGCGGCTCTGCACGCATTGCATCATCGTGTTCGTGGCGATGGACCCGGATGGTGTCACGCCGGTGGAAGTGCCTTCCTGGCGGCCGGGCACGCCCGAGGATCAGCGCCTGGCCGAATACGCGCTCAAGGTGATGGAACTGAGCAAGGGCATCGAGGACACCATGGCGCATTACCAGGCCGATGCCGCGCGCTGATCGGGGTGGCGAGGTGTGTGGTGCTGCGTACGGGATCCAGATGCGTGCGCGGCGACGGTAGGGAGCTTCCGCGCAAAGATTGTCCACAACGCAAAAGGCCGCGGAATCTCCGCGGCCTTTCTGTCGTGCAGTGGATCAGCTGCTCGGGATCACAGCACCCGACGTGCCTGGATGAACTTCTCGCTCCAGTAACCGCTGGCCAGCGAATCCACGCGCACGTCCTTGCCGCGGCTGGGCGCGTGCAGGAACTTGCCATCGCCGACCACCAGGCCCACGTGGTCGATGCGACCACGCCTGCCGAAGAACACCAGATCGCCTGCCTTGAGCGCGTTGGGGTCCTTGATCAGTTCAGCAGACTCGTCGCGCGCGATGTCGCGCGAGACGCGCGGCAGGTCGATACCCAGGGCGGTCTTGAACACATAGCCGACCAGGCCGCTGCAGTCGAAACCTTCGGTGGACTCGCCGCCCCAGACGTACGGGGTGCCGAGCAGGGCCATGGCGCGTTGCAGGATCACCTGCACACGGCTGTCGGCCACGGCGTTCTGGGCAGCATTGGCTGCGCTCTGGGAGACGTCGTAATTGGCCAGCAGGCGGCTGAGGTCACCGGCGAACATCGCCGAGCGGTCCATCAGCGGAATGGCGTCGTTGGCGGCCAGGTGCGGAAGCAGGGCGGCCAGTGTTGCGGTGGCAGCGGCGTCGGCGCGGCTGCGGGTTGCGGCTTTCTCGGCGGCGACGGCGCTGTCTGGCGTGGTCGTCTGCGGAGCGGATGCGGTGCCGTTGGCGGTCTGGGCCAGGGCGGGTAGGGCTGCGAGCCAAAGAGCGGTGGCGCATAGCAGGCGGAGCGGTTTCCGGGGCGGAAGCGGTGCGGCGCCAGTGTTGATCTGTTCGTCGTTCGTCACGCGGGAATCACAATTCTGCTGTCGATGCGGGATGATGCCTTGGTGAAAGAATCGTTACGTTCAAAAAAGGTTAAATTTCCGTTTTATGAAATGTGATGCATATCACATATCAGGGCAAAACCCGTTTTGAACCTGAATAATGGTCACGCCAGTAGGCGCCATCCAGGAAATCCAAGCGGACGGTACCGCCGGTGTTCGGAGCATGTACGAAGCGGCCTTCACCGACATAAATGCCGACATGGGTCACGTTGCCGCTGGAGCCGAAGAACACCAGATCGCCGGTGGTCAACTGCTCCGGCGGGATGCGCGGGCCCTGCACCGCGGCCAGCTCCCGCGAGGTGCGTGGCAGCGACAGCGCCAGCACATCCTTGTAGACATAGGTGACCAGCCCGCTGCAGTCGAAGCCGGTTTCCGGCGTATTGCCGCCGAAGCGGTACGGCGTGCCGACCAGGCCCAGCGCACGCATCAGGATGTTGTTGGCGGCAGCCGGGTTGGACGGCGGCACCTGTGGCCAGACACGCGGTGCCGGTGGCGGGGTGGCGGCCGGTCGACGGACCGGCGCCTGTGCGCAACCGCCCAGCAGCACGAGCAGGCCCAGCAACGAACTGGCCGCGGCGCGGCGGGCGCGGGCGGCGAAAACTGGCGTGATATGCATGGAGCCGGGATAATGGGCGGTTCGAAAGGTCGCCATGATGGCGGCGCACCCGGCGGCCGACAAGCCGTCCTCCACCGTCTGCCACCGGGCAGCCTATCCAGAGCCAGGCATGAAGATCGAAAAAGACAGCGTCGTCCGCTTCCACTACACCGTTTCCGAGCTCGGCCAGGAGCCGATCGAGAGCTCCAAGGAGCGTGACCCGTTGGCGATCATGATCGGCCACGGCAACATCATTCCGGGCCTGGAAGCGGCCATGATGGACAAGGAAGCCGGCGACAGCTTCGGCGTGGACGTCAAGGCCACCGAAGCGTACGGCGAATACCGCGAAGGCCTGAGCCAGCGCGTGCCCAAGAAGCACTTCGGCGCCACCAAGCTGGTCCCGGGCACCCAGGTGGTGCTGCAGACCAACTTCGGCCCGCGCGCAGTGACGGTGCAGAAGGTCGGCATGAGCGTGGTCGACGTCGATCTCAATCACCCGATGGCCGGCAAGGACCTGCACTTCGACGTGGAGATCATCGAGGTGCGTGAAGCCACCCAGGAAGAGCGCGACCACGGGCATGTGCATGGCGAAGGCGGCCATCACCACTGAGCGCAGTCGTCACGTTGCCTGTGTGGCAGACGGACTGATGCGGTCTATCTGCAGGATCGGCATGCACCGCACGGTGATGCCGGCTTGCACGCGCCGATCGTGTGTGTGTGACCAGCGTTGGCTGAATGTGTTTCCGCGGCCCGCCATCTCGGCGGGCTGTTTGCATGTTGCGCGCCGCGATCGCCGCGCCGCGCTGCCCGAGCCGAGATGACCCCGCGCGATCCTTTGCTGCCCATCGCAATCAGCGAGCGAATCGCGGTGCTCGACGTGCTGCGCGGTTTTGCGCTGCTGGGCATCCTGCTGATGAATATCGAAGCCTTCGTCGGCCCGCTCGATCTGGCGGTCACCGGCGTGGAGCCGCATTGGCGCGGCGCCGACCGGGTTGCCGATGCGCTGGTGTACCTGCTGGTGCAGGGAAAGTTCTACACGCTGTTCTCGCTGCTGTTCGGCATGGGCTTTGCGGTGATGGCGCAACGCGCCGCGCAGGCCGGGCGCGGGTTGTTCGGCACCTATCTGCGCCGTACCGTCGGGCTGCTGGTGATCGGCCTGCTGCATGCGCTGCTGCTGTGGTCCGGCGATGTGCTGGTCACCTACGCCTTGCTGGCCTTGTTGCTGCTGGCCACGCGCTCGGTGCCGACGGTGACGCTGCCGTGGTTTGCCGCGCTGGTCTACTGTTGCGCGCCCGGGTTGACGCTGCTGTACGGCGTCGCAGGCACCTTGATGCAGCTCGATCCGGCGGCTGCCGTGGAATGGAAGGCCGCGATGGCCGATGCGGCGCAACAGGCGGCAGCGAACGTGCAGGCGCAGCGCGCCGCCTTCGGGAGCGGCAGCTATGCGCAGGCCACGCTGCAGCGCTGGCACGACCTGCAGCACGCGATGACCGGGCTCAGCATCAATGGCCCGGCGATGCTCGGCATGTTCCTGCTGGGTAGCTGGTTTGTGCGCAGTGGCGCGATCGCCGCGCCCGAGCGCTTCCCGCGCCTGTTTCGGGCCCTGCGCTACGTGGTGCTGCCGCTCGGGCTGGGCGTGATGGGGGTGAGTTACGCGCTGGAGCCGTGGATTGATCCGGCGCGGCTGGATCTGCGCCTGTCGGGTGCGTTCGCGTTGTCGCTGATTGCCGGCCCGCTGATGAGCCTGGGCTATGCGGCCTGGGTGGTGCGCCTGGCGCCGCGCCTGGCCTGGCTTGCGCCCGCCGGACGCATGGCGCTGAGCAACTACCTGCTGCAGTCGCTGGTGTGCACGTGGATCTTCTACGGTTACGGGCTGGGCTATTTCGAGCAGCTGCCGCGCGTATGGCAGCTGCCGTTCGCGCTGGCGCTGTTTGCGTTGCAGGTGGTGCTGAGCCAATGGTGGTTGCGCTGGTTCCGCTTCGGGCCGATGGAATGGCTATGGCGCAGCGTGACCTATCTGCGTGTGCCGCCGATGCGCCGCAGCGACGCGCGCGTGGGGTAGTGCGCACATGAGCGGCGCGCCTGTCGATGTGGTGGTGGTCGGTGCCGGCGCCATTGGGCTGGCGACTGCACTGGCACTGGTCGAAGCGGGCCGGCAGGTGCACGTGCTCGACGCCGGTGCGGTGGGTGCGGCGACGTCGTACGGCAACTGCGGCACCATCACGCCGAGCCATGCGCCGCCGCTGGCAGCGCCGGGCATGATCGCGCAGGCGCTGAAATGGATGCTGACGCCGGACGCGCCGCTGTATATCCGGCCACGTCTGGACCCGGCGCTGTGGCGCTGGTTGCTGCAGTTCGCCCAGCGCTGCAATACGCGTCACTGGCAGGCCAGCGCGCAGGCGCGCGCGGCGTTGCTGGGCGATGCGCGGCAACGCTTCGACGACTGGGTCGAGCGCTATGCGCTGGACTGCGAATTTCGCAGCGATGGGCTGGACTACGTGTTTGCCGATGCGCGCCGCTTTGCGCACTATCGCCACGAGTGCAACGTGCTTGCGCAGTGGGGTATCCAGGCCGAAATGATCGACGGTGCCGACTACGTGCGCCAGGATCCGGCATTCCGCGCGGGCATTGCCGGTGCGATCCATTTCCCCGGCGATGCGCATCTGCGCCCGGAGCGTTACACCGCAGAACTGGCAAGAGTGCTGCGCGCGCGCGGTGCGGTGATCCAGGCGCAGTGCCGCGTCGATGCGGTGGTGCCGGACGCACGCGGCGCGTGCGTGCACACCGCGCGTGGGCGACTGCAGGCGCGCGAGGTGGTCATCGCAACCGGCCCGTGGTCGCCGCTGCTGGCGGCGCAACTGGGATTGCGTCTGCCGGTGCAGGCCGGCAAGGGTTATTCGATCACCTATACCGCCCCGGCGCTGATGCCGCGTCGCCCGGTGGTGCTGAAGGACCGTTGGGTGTTCGTGGTGCCATGGCGCGATCGTCTGCGTATCGGTAGCACGATGGAATTCTCCGGGCACGACACCCACCTCAACCCCACGCGCCTTGCGGCACTGGAGCGCGCAGCGGCCGATTATCTGCATGCGCCGGCTGGCCCGGCCGTGATCGAGCGCTGGTATGGATGGCGGCCGATGACCTGGGACGACGTGCCGGTGCTGGGCGCGGTGCCGGGCCGTCCTCACGTCTGGCTCGCAGCGGGACATGGCATGCTCGGCATCAGCATGAGCACTGCAAGCGGACAACTGATGGCCGACCTGATCACGGGCCGCGCACCTGCGCTGGACCCGCATCCCTACCGGGCGGAGCGCTTCGCATGAGTGCCCGGTACGACTACGACGTGGTGATCCTGGGAGGCGGCTCCGGTGGATTGGCCGCTGCGTTTCGCGCGGCCAAGTATGGCGCGCGCGTGGCGATGATGGAGCCGAACGAATTGGGCGGCACCTGCGTCAATCTCGGCTGCGTGCCGAAGAAGGCGATGTGGCTGGCGGCCGATCTGGCCGGCAAGATCGAGCTGGCCGGGGCGCTGGGTTTCGATGTGCCGCGACCGACCCTGGCGTGGCAGGAACTGGTCACCCACCGGCAGGGCTACATCGGCAACATCCACGCCAGTTATCGGCGCCGCCTCGACGAAGATGGCGTGGTCATGATTCCGCAGCGCGGCGTGTTGCAGGATCGCCATACCATCATGGGCAGCGACGGCGTGCCGGTGACCGCCGAGCACATCGTGATCGCCACCGGTGCGCACCCGCTGCGCCCGGACATCGAAGGTGCCGAGCACGGTGAGGTGTCCGACGATTTCTTCAATCTCTGTCATGCGCCCGCGCAGGTAGCGATCATCGGCGGCGGCTATATCGCGGTGGAGATCGCCGGCCTGCTGCAGGCGCTGGGCAGCCGGGTGCATCTGTTCGTGCAGGGCGAGCGGTTGCTGGAGCGCTTCGATGCCGAGCTGACCCTGCAACTGGCCGACAACCTGCGGCATCTTGGCGTGCGCCTGCATTTCGGGTTTTCCACCACCGGCCTGGAGCGCGATGCAGAAGGCAGGCTGCGCGTGCATGGTCATCCCGCGCACCCCAGCGAGCAGGGCAACGACGTCTTCGACAAGGTGTTTTTCGCCACCGGCCGGCGCGCCAACACGGCGGGGCTGGGTCTGGAGGAGGTCGGGGTGCGCCTGGGCGACAAGGGCGAGGTGGTGGTGGACGAAGGCCAGACCACCAGCGTGCCGAACATCCATGCCATCGGCGATGTCGGCGGCAAGGTCGGACTGACGCCAGTGGCAATCGCGGCGGGACGCAAGTTGATGGATCGCCTGTTCGGCAAGCAGCCGGATGCGCGCATGGACTACGAAGGCGTGCCGAGCGTGGTGTTCTCGCATCCGCCGCTCGGGCAGGTCGGACTGACCGAGGAGCAGGCGCGCGCGCGGCACGGCAGCGCGGTGCGTGTCTACCGCAGCAACTTCCGCCCGATGTTGCACGCGCTGGCCGACGCGCCGCAGCGCAGCCTGTTCAAGCTGGTCTGTGTGGGCGAACAGGAGCGCGTGGTCGGCGTGCATCTGCTGGGCGAGAGCGCCGACGAAATGCTGCAGGGCTTTGCGGTGGCAGTGAAGATGGGTGCGACCAAGCGCGACTTCGACGAGACCGTGGCGATCCATCCCACCTCGTCGGAAGAGATCGTGTTGATGCACTGATGCACTGATGCACTGATGCATTGGTGCGGCAGTTGTGACCGGGCCGACGAGGGCATCAGCGCCCTGCCGGATGCAGGGACTCGCGTCGGCCCCTGCGTGCCACAACTTGCGGCAGCCCCGCGCGCAAACACTGCCTCCTCGCTCGGACGGAAGAGGGATTTCAATCCCATAGCTGGCATCCTTGCGCGATGTCCAAGCCCCGCAAACCAACGACGCGTCGATCCGCCAATCCATCTGCGCGTGCCGCCTCCAACGCCGAGCCGCTCTCCGGCGAACAGGCGCGGCTGCGCATTCTTGCGGCGATTCGGGCATTACCTTCCGGCCAGGTTGCCGGCTATGGCGAGGTCGCACTACGCGCCGGCCTGCCCGGGCGGGCGCGGCTGGTGGCGCGCGTGCTCAGCGGCAATGATGATCCGCAGCTGCCGTGGCACCGGGTGCTGCGCAGCGATGGCCGGATCGCGTTGCCGGAAGGCTCGTCCGGCTACCGTGAGCAATGCCGGCGGCTGCGTGCCGAAGGCGTGGTGGTCGAGCAGGGCCGGGTGCGCCGTGCCAGCGCCGCGCAGCGGTTGGATGCCGCCGTGTGGGGACCTTCATAAGCCTGCCGTTATGATGGTTGGCATTCCGAAGGATGCCGTCATGCCCCAACTGCCGCCCGTCACCAAAGCGTTGTTGATCGCCAATATTGGCTTGTTCCTGCTGCAATGGGCACTGGGCGACCTGGGCGCCGGCGTGCTGCCCTCCGATGCGGCGCTGTCCTCGTTGATGCTATGGCCGATTTCCAATGGCTTCGATGCGTTCTCGCCCGGCGCCAGCTTCATGCCATGGCAGTTGTTGACCTATGCGTTCCTGCATGGCGGTTTCAACCATCTGTTCTTCAACATGCTGGCGCTTTTCATGTTCGGCGCGGCGCTGGAGCAGACCTGGGGGCAGAAGCGCTTTCTGACCTATTACCTGGTGTGCGTAGCCGGTGCCGGCGTGTGCCAGTTGCTGATGGCCTGGTTCACCCAGAGCGGGGCGCCGGTGGTGGGGGCGTCGGGCGGGGTGTTCGGTCTGTTGCTGGCCTACGGCATGCTGTTCCCCAATCAGCGGGTGATGCTGCTGTTTCCGCCGATCCCGATGAAGGCGCGCACCTTCGTGATCGTGTTCGGTGCAATTGAACTATTCCTGGGTGCGACCGGCTGGCAGCCGGGCGTGGCCCACTTTGCGCATCTGGGCGGCATGCTGTTCGGCTGGCTGATGATCCGTTACTGGCGCGGGCAGTCGCCGTTTGGCGGCAGCGGCGGCAGGAAGAGTGGTGGCAAGGGGCGCAAGCCGCCGCTGCGTGTGGTGCGTTGAGGTAGTCGCGGCGTGGCAGATCCACGCTGATCCGTAGGAGCGGCCATGGCCGCGATGGGGCGTTACCGGTAAGGCTTCATCGCGGCCGGGGCCGCTCCTACCAAGCGTGCGTTGTCAGGCAAGCAACGGATGGATGACTGGCAGCCGGGCGTGGCAGATCCACACTGATCCGTAGGAGCGGCCCTGGCCGCGATGGGGCGTTACCGGCAAGGCTTCATCGCGGCCGGGGCCGCTCCTACCAAATGTTGGGATGGATGGACTGCCAGACACAAAAAAAGAGCGCGGAGTCCGCGCTCTTTATTTTATTGCCTGCCACTGCGTGTTGATTGCCAGTGACTTCCTGGCGCTTGACTCAGCGCCAGATCTTCAATTGCTCGGCATCCACGCGCTGCATCGGCTGGCCGGCCTTGCAGCTGAATGCCGCACCGAACTCCGGCAGGTTGGACAGCGGGCCGTTGGTGCGCCACTGGCCCGGCGCCCGGATGTCGGCGCTGGCACGCTGCACCGCTTCGTTCGGCGACAGCTGTTGGGCCCACAAACCGGCCCAGGCGGTGAAGAATGCCTGCTTGTCAGCCTCGGTGGCCGCTGGCTGTGCCTTGCTGAAGGCCTGCCAGGCCAGTTCGACGCCGGCCAGGTCGGCCAGGTTTTCTTCGGCGGTCTGCGCACCGTTGACCTTGACGTTGGGCACGCCCGGGTAGGGGTAGGCACCAAACTGGCTGGCCACCTTGCCGGTCAGCATGGTCCAGCTGCTCTTCTCGGCCGGCGTCCACCAGCTGCGCAACTCGCCCTTGGCATCCACCAGCGAGCCCTTGGCGTCGATGGCACGTGTCATTTCGTGGGCGACCAGCGCGCCGTAAGCGCCGTACTGCGCGGCCGGGGTGCTGCCGGCGGTGAGCACCGGTGCCTGCAGCACGGCGGCGGTGATGATCAGGCGGTTCTGCGCAATGTCGTAGGCCACTGCCGGCTGCTGCGGCAACACGTCCCAGCGACGGTCGGCGTTGCCCTTGCCGATGCGCTTCATCTCCTCGCGGTGACGCCAGGTCGAGGCGATCAGCATGTTGCCGCCGAAGCTGCCGCGGCCCATCGGCTGCACGGTGTAATCCAGATCGCGACGCGGTGCGCCCACTTCGATCTTCATCGCCGCCAGCTTGGCCTTGGCTTCGGCGATCACTTCACCGTTGCCCCAGCCGGTGCGCTCCAGCGCGGCCAGCTGCGCGTCGCGTACCTGGTCGGCGATCGCTTCGGCCTGGCGGCGCGTGTCGCTGCTCAGGTAACGCGCCACGTATTCGCGGCCGAGCATCGGGCCGGCGGCGATATTGATCGCGTCCAGCACCTGCTGCCAGCGCTGCGGCGGCAGCGCATCGCCACGCAGCAGACGGCCGCGGAACTGGTACTCGGCATCGTGGAAGCTCTTGGACAGGTACGGCGCCATCGCGTCGCCCACGCGCCAGCGCAAATAGGCCTTCCACTGGTCCGGCTTGATGCTGACGATCATGCTGTCGAGCTGCTTGAACATGGCCGGGTCGGCCATCGACACCAGGTCGTCCTTGACGCCCTGTGCCTCCAGGAAGTCGGCCAGACGCAGATTCTTGTACTGCTTGGTCAGCTCCTTGGTAGCGATCGGGGCGTAGTTGTTGAACGGGTTGTTGATGCCCTGCACCGACTGCGCACTGCGCGCCAGCGCGGTCTCGATCTGCAGCACCGAGGCGGCATCGGCGTCGAGCCTGTCGGCCGGGGTGCCGGTCAGCGCCAGGATCTGCTTGACGTAGGCGCGGTAGCGGCCCATCAGCGCCTGGGTGTCGGCGTCGGTGCGGGTGTAGAACGCCGGGTCCGGCAGGCCCATGCCGCCCTGCATGAAATACCCGATGTGGCGATCCAGCGCCTTCAGGTCCACGTCCGGGCCGAAATTGAAGCCGACAGGGATGCCGACCTGATGCAGTGCTGCGATGGAAGCGGGCACATCCTTGGCCTTCTTGATCGCGTCGATGCGCGACAGCAAGGGGGCGATGGGGTTGGAGCCGTCCTTCTCGACGGAGGCCTCGTCCAGGCCGCTGGCCCAGAAGTCGCCGAGCAATTTCTGCACGTTGCCCTGCGGCGCCTTCATCGACGCATCCAGCAACTCGCGTTGCTGCTGCAGTGCGCGCTCGGACAGCTGGCCCAGCGCGGTGACGGCACCGGCCTGCGGCACCGGGTTGGCCTTGAGCCAGCCGGCATTGGCGTAATCGTAGAAATCGGTGCAGGCCGCCGACACGGCCGGGGCCTTGGGAGCGGCCTTCTTCTTGCGAGCGGCGTCGGCGTCGGGGGCGGACAGCAGCGTGATCAGGCTGAAGCCAAGAGCGAGGGCAAGCGGACGAATGGTGGGCATCGAGAAGAAGGGTGGCCAGATTGAAGTCGGCGGAGTTTAGCAAGGCTGCGCCCCGTACAGGCGGGCGCGAGCTGCTGCCGGTCTTCGGTGCCGGCCGCTTGCATGAATGCGACAGGCCCGCAAGCGCGGGCCTGTGCATGTTGCGATCGAGCTGAAAGCGCTTGCAGCCGCCTACCAGATCACCACGCGGTCTTTTTCGGCACGCACTATCGGAGCACCTGCCTTGCATGCGGAGGCCTGTGCGAAGGACGGCATGCTCGAGGGGACGGCAGTGGCACGCAGGCTGCCGGGCGCATGCGGGCCCGGGGCCAGATAGACCAGTTGCTGCTGCTCGCGGATCTGTTCGCGCCAGTTGCGCGCAAAACCCGGGAAGAAGCGTCGTTCCGGGCGATCCCCATCGATCGTCAGCGCGTGTTCGGGGTGGGGCTGGATGCAGTGACGGCGGTGGCGATGCATGTGGCCGGCCGTGATTTCCCCGCGGACGCAACAGTAAAACCGAAGGAAAAAAAACGGGCGACGATCTTTCGATCGCCGCCCGCCCGAACTACCGCACTTGCGCAATTACCAGATCACGACCTGCTGATCGCCCTGACGCACCATCGCATCGCCGGCCTTGCACGAGAACGCGGCGGCAAACGCCGGCATGTTCGACGGCGCGCCGATGGCGCGGAAGTTGGCCGGCGCGTGCGGATCGGTCTTCAGGCGCACCACCAGTTCTTCCGGAGTGAAGTTGCGGCGCCACACCGTGGCCCAGTTGAGGAAGAAGCGCTGGTCACGGGTGATGCCGTCGGTCTTGGGGTCGTCCTTGCCGGCGGTGGCGGTCTTCATCGCGTCGTAGGCGGTGTTGAGGCCGCCCAGGTCGGCGATGTTTTCGCCCAGGGTCAGGTCGCCCTTGACCTTGTCGCCGGCCGGTGTGCGATAGCCGTCGAACTGCGCGACCAGCTTGCCGGTGCGTGCCTTGAAGGCGTCCAGATCCTTCTGCGTCCACCAACCCGGATCGGCGATGAAGTTGCCATCGGCACCGAAGCGGCTGCCCTGGTCGTCGTAGCCGTGGGTCATCTCATGCCCGATCACCGCACCGATGCCGCCGTAGTTCATTTCCTCCGGCGCATTCGGGTCGAAGAACGGCGGCTGCAAGATCGCGGCCGGGAACACGATCTCGTTCTGCAACGGGTTGTAGTAGGCGTTGACCGTCTGCGGGCTCATGCCCCATTCGGTCTTGTCCACCGGCTTGCCGATCTTGGACAGGTTCCACTTGTAGTTGTACTCGGACGCGGCCATCACGTTGCCCAGGTAGCTGTCGCGGCTGGTGTTCAAGCCGTTCCACTCGCGCCACTTTTCCGGGTAGCCGATCTTGGGCGTGAAGCTTTCCCATTTGGCGATCGCCTTGGTCTTGGTCTCCGGGCTCATCCAGTCCAGCTTTTCGATGCGGGCCTTCAGCGCGGTGCGCAGGTTGGTCACCAGGGTTTCCATCTTGGCCTTGGAGTCGGCGGGGAAGGCAACCTTGACGTACATCTGGCCCAGCGCTTCGCCGGTCTGGCCATTGATGGTCGCCAGCACACGCTTCCAGCGTGGCTTGATCTGCTTCTGCCCGCGCAGGGTCTGGTTATAGAACGCGAAGTTCTCATCGACGAACGGCTGGCTGAGGAACGGCGAGGCACCATCGACGGTGTGGAAGCGCAGGTAGGCGCGCCAGACTGCCGGATCGGTGTCGGCGATCATCTTGCTCACTTCCTGGTGGAAGGCCGGGATCGCCAGCGAGAACATCTCCGGCGTGGCCACGCCCTGCGACTTGAAGAACTCGGTCCACGACCAGTTGGGGGTCAGCTTGTCGGCATCGGCCGGCGAGATCGGGTTGTAGGCCAGCGACGCATCGCGCGACATCTGGGTGCTGGTCTTGGAGACCTTGGCCAGACGTGTCTCGAACGCGACCACCTGCTTCGCCTGCGCGGCGGCATCGGCCGCGGCCACGCCGGACAGTTCCAGCACCTTGGCCACGTGCGCCTGGTAGGCCTCCAGCTTGGCCTTGTTGGCGGCGCTGGTGTAGTACTCCGGATCCGGCAGACCCAGGCCGCCCTGCATGGCATAGGCGATGTTCTGGCTGGATTTCTTGAAGTCGGCCTCGGCGCCGAAGCTGAAGAGCTCGTTGTTGCCCTTGGCGGCGCTGCTGCGCAGATAGTCGACCAGCTTGGCCTGGTCGTTGATGGCGTCGATCGCGGCCAGTTCCGGCTTCAGCGGCTCGATGCCCTGGGCGTTGATCTTGGCCTCGTCCATGCCGGTGGACCACAGGTCGCCGACGATCTTTTCCACGCCGGTGGCGCTGGTGTCGGCCGCGGCCTGTTCGACCAGCTGCTGCTGGATCGCATTGGAGCGCTCGTCGAGCATCTCGAACGCGCCCCAGCTGGTGCGATCGCTCGGCACCGGGTTGGCGGCCAGGAACTTGGCGTTGGCATACGCATTCAAATCCGTGCAGGCATTGCCGTTGGTATCCAGGTCGGCGGCGGTGAACTGGTTCACGGCCGGCAGCTTGCTCTGGTCCAGGGTCAGCGCCTTGGGAGCCGCCGGGGTGGTTGCGGCGGTATCGGCCGCGGGCGCGGCCGGCGCGGCGTCTTCGGATTTCTTGCAACCGCTCAGCGCGGCGGCCACGGCCAGGGACAGGGTCAACAAATGAGGTGTACGAATCACAAAGGGCTCCAGGAGCAGATGTGGGAAGCCCCGTCGCCGGGGCTGTGGCCGGCACTCTACGCCTCGCCAGCCGGATGGCATGGTGTCGAAGGTCATGGGTGCGGCATGTGTAGGTGAACCGGCCCGACGGTGTCCGGATGGGCGGCAGTCCTGCGCAGGGCACCAGCGCAGTGGCGGCCCGGTGTTTTCGCGTCCTGTGCGCTGTGGCTTGAGGCTGTGCCTACCTGGTCTGGCAGTCTGTGTCGTTGCGCGGGCGGCGGTCGAGAGGGGCGAGTACCTGAATGCTCCTGCTGTGCAAGCAGTGCTATATACAAGCGCATGCCTACCGCCTCCGAACCGTTGGATGCCCTGATCATCGGCGCTGGCCACAATGGGCTGGTCTGCGCCGCCTACCTGGCCAAAGCCGGCAAGCGGGTAGTGGTGCTGGAAGCGCGCGACGTCGTTGGCGGCGCAGCGGTCACCGAAGAATTTCACCCGGGGTTTCGCAACTCGGTGGCGGCGTACACGGTGTCGTTGCTGCAACCCAAGGTCATCGCCGATCTTGCCCTGGAGCGACATGGCCTGCGCGTGGTGGCGCGCCGCATCAACAACTTTCTGCCATTGCCGACTGGCGAGTACCTGCTGGCCGGCGCGGGGCGCACTGCCTTGGAAGTCGGCAAGTTCTCCGCGCGCGATGCCGCTGCATTGCCTGCCTATGAAGCGCGCCTGGAGCAACTGGCCGATGTCTTGCGTGCGCTGGCATTGCAGCCACCGCCGGATGTCAGCGATGGTGGATGGCTGCGCGCGTTGCCGCAGCTATGGCGCGCGGGCAAGCTGGGGCTGCAGCTGCAGGAGCTACCGCTCGCGTTGCGGCAGGAGCTGCTCGACCTGTTCACGATTTCGGCCGCCGAGTATCTGGATCGCTGGTTCGAAAGCGCACCGATCAAGGCGCTATTCGGTTTCGACGGCATCGTCGGCAATTACGCCAGCCCCTACACGCCGGGCACCGCCTACGTGTTGCTGCATCACGTGTTCGGGCAAAGCAATGGTGTCAAAGGCGCCTGGGGGCACGCCATCGGCGGCATGGGCGCGATCACCCAGGCGATGGCCGCCAGTGCGCGCGACTCTGGCGTGACGATTCGCACCGGCTGCGCAGTGGCGCGCGTGCTGGTGGAGCAGGGGCGTGCGGTCGGTGTCATCACCGCTCAAGGAGAGACGCTGCGTGCGCGTGCAGTGGTGGCCAATGTCAATCCGAAGCTGCTGTATCAGCGCTTGATGCAGCCGGACGATGTCCCCGCGGCGACACGCGAACGCATGGCGCATTACCGTTGCGGATCGGGCACCTTCCGCATGAATGTCGCGCTCTCGCGGCTGCCGGATTTCACCGCCTTGCCGGGCACGGGCGATCATCTGACTGCCGGCATCATCCTGGCGCCCAGCCTGGATTACATGGACCGTGCCTGGCAGGATGCGCGCGCTTCGGGATGGTCACGCGAACCGGTGGTCGAGTTGCTGATTCCCAGCACGCTGGACGACACGCTGGCACCGCCCGGTCAACACGTGGCCAGCCTGTTCTGCCAGCACGTGGCACCGCAGCTGCCGGATGGCCGGCATTGGGACGATCATCGTGAGCAAGTCGCCGAGTTGATGATCGCGACGGTCGAGCGCTATGCACCCGGATTCGCGGCCTCGGTACTGGGCCGGCAGATCCTCAGCCCGCTCGATCTGGAACGCATCTTCGGGCTGATCGGCGGCGACATCTTCCACGGCGCCCTCAGCCTCAATCAACTTTTCAGCGCACGCCCGATGCTGGGGCAGGGCGCCTATCGCGGCGCGATTGCCGGGCTGTATCTATGCGGCTCGGGAACCCACCCTGGCGGCGGGGTCACTGGCGCGCCTGGACATAATGCGGCGCGGGTGATTTTGGGTGATTGAGTTTTTGCTGCAATGTATTGAATCGAATTCGCCGCCAGGGAGGATCTGGTTTGAAGTAGGCACTCATCTGAGAAATTAAATAATTTTACTAACTTGTCTTGTAAAAATGTGATCTTTATCTGAAATCTATCTTGGGAAGTGATAATAATGGCGTGCGCTTACGGTAATTGCGCGAATTTCACTCACAAGGAGATGTCAGGTGAAGATTGCTTCTGTTGCTTTGTTGATTGCCCTCGCATGTGCTGGAGCAGACGTCCAGGCTGCCCGTAAGAACTCGATCAATTACGTCTATTTTAGTGCCGAGGGCGTTCCCGTCGGTCAGCAGGCGTATTTTTGCAATAACGCGCAATGGGAAGGAGGGGATACTTCTGCGCCATATCGTTTGACGATTAAGGGCGGCTGCAGTAGTGAAGTCATTTGTCCGCCGGGTGGAGGGTCTTGCAATATTCAAAACGATACATCGGTAACTTATTCGCTGACAAGTAGTGCGCCTTTCACAGAAGAGGAGGCGTGTGATTTGATCCGGCGCTTTCCGTGCGAGACAACTGAGCCTGAGCTTCTATGGGACTTTGGATGGACACCTGTTAGGCGTTAGATAAGTCACTTCAGGGCCAGCGGTAGAGTTCTTCTGCCCCAGCCCGCTGCCGGGATGGGGCGTCATCTATCGCGGTGCGATTCCGGCTTGTATCTGTGCGGGTCTGGAGCACACTCAGGAGGAGGCTTGGTCAGCGTGCGCCTGGACATAATGTTGCACGGGTTATTTTGGTGATTGACCAATACCAGGGTGATTGCCATGACTCTTCGGTAATGGATAAAAAAAGGCCCTGGAAACCAGGGCCTTTTCAAGTGATTTCTGCTCCGGAAGCGCCATTACGGCGATCCGGTTCCTGCGATCAGAAATCGTAGGCTGCAGTCAGACGGACGAATCGCGGTGTGTTGTAGTTGTAGGGTTCGGTACCGACACCATAGGTGTTGCGAACGGTGAAGGGCGCGGTGTTGTAGCGGCTTTCAACACGATTTACCGAGCGGTCGTTCAAGACGTTGAAGACCTGAAGTCCCAGCGCCAACTTATGGTCGGCGAAGGAAGGCCGGTAGGTAATGCCAAGATCCAGATTCTTGATCCACGGGGTACGTCCAGCGTCGCCCGGAGGTGAAGCCTGGCCACCACAGTAGTGGTACGCAGAGCCATATCCGATCGGATTGCCTTCATTCGACCCGAAGTAGCCCAGGCAGGAGATCGGTGTGCCCGACATCACGCGTACAGTCGCCGATGCCATCCACTCCGGCGTGATCTGATACGCACCGAATGCCTTGAGCTGATGCCTGCGATCATTTGCCAGACTACCGCCTGCGTAATACATCAACTCAGCCGCATCCCAGTCCTGCGTCTTGGAGACATCGGACTGACCGATGTCAGACTTAACCTGACCTTCGGTATTCCCGTAACTATGCGACCAGGTGTAGTCGACACGGCCGTACCACTTTTCGTCGAACGGATGTTCCAGAAACAGGTCCACGGCAACGTAATTGCGACGCGCCTTGTCGGTGAAACCCCAATCGGACTGGCTCATGCGCACTTGCGTATAGCCTGAGCCGTCGACGTTGGCAAGATTGTAGGTATTGGTCTGGCCAGGGTTGAACATGACGCACCCCGGGATGCTCACGCTGCTGACATCTCCACCAGTTGCAGCCAATTTCGCGGACATCTTGCCAGGATCGCAGACATCATCAATCGCACTCTGCAGCTTGCGATAGGTCACCTTGGCGCCCGAGTTCCAGCTCTCGCCGAGAGTTTTCTCGAAGCCAAGAATGATCTCGTCCTGATACTGCGACTTCAGATCACTGGGCGCGAACGCATTGGGATCCGGCGCCTGGCCGTATTCGCCATTGCTCGAGACCGGGCCAGGACCAATCGCTCCAAGACCGGTTGGCTCGCCGTTGGCGTCGATACCAGTGTATGTGAAGTATTCGTCAGTATAGGTTGAGGCCGATGCTCCACGAATGGCGACGCTATTGGGTAACGCCAGGTAGTAGCGCCCAAGGTTGGCGAATATCTTTAGTGACGAATCGCCGAACACATCCCAGCTTGCACCCAGCCGCGGCGCCCACTGATCACCGCTGTCGACATAGGCAACGTGGTCGCTATTGTAGTTTGTGAACTTATCGTTGCGAATGCCCAGGGTCAGCAGCCACTTGTCGCTGACCTGCCAACGGTCCTCCAAATAATAGGCTTTCTGCTCGACCGCCATGCTCGTGGTTGTCGTAAAGATCCGACGTTGCGCGTAGTAGCCCTGTCCGCCGGGCGCACCGACGCCAAGTTCGGGGTTAATGCCTTCAGTAGGATTGTCCTGGCGGCCATAGATCCACTGATAGCCAGGACCCGTGGTGCGAACGCCCTCGTTGTAGGCATTGAAATACATATTGTCCACGCCAGCGGTCAAATCGTGATCGCCGAGGCGGTATTCCAACTCTAGACGGAGGCTCCGCGACTTGCTGATCGGGTCATCAGCCTTGGCTCGATTGGTCGCCTGATCGTTGCGAATCGGCGTGTTACCCACAATTGCCGGATCTTGCTCGGTGACGCCGTCGAGGAATGGAAGGTCCGAAATATTGGGGTTGAACTGGCGGTTGTGCTGGGTGCTGCGGCCCCAGGTGGCATTCAAGGTCAGATCATCGGTGAGATAACCGGTGTATTTGAAAATGTCGTATTTGTCAGTGATCTTGAACGTATCCGGGAAAGTCCCGGTCGCGCCCCCAGTGCTCAGATCGTCGTAATTGAATGCGGTGTAGTAGCCGCCGCGTCGGTCAGTGTTCTGGATGCGGGTATATTCCAAAATATTGGAATCGTTGATGTTCCAGTCCAGCTTTCCATAAAACTTGGGCGAGCTGTACCCGTAGTTGTTCTGTCCCTGGATAGAGCTTGTGCGTGCGTTGGTGGTGACGCCGTCGGTCTTATCGGTTTCTCCAGCGACAAAAATAAAGAGTTTGTCTTCGATTAGCGGGCCGCCCGCATACGCGCTGTAGACAGTACGGGTTTGATTGTTGTCCTTGCCACTGCGGTAGAGCGTGCCAGGCTGGGTACGGTTGGTGTAGCCATAACCCGCAGGCAGGGTGTTGCTCGGGAACCAGACATCGCCAGTCGAACTTGCCAGGGAATCTGGTTCCCACACTGCCTGTGCACCAAAATGCCATTCATTGGTGCCGCGCTTGCCGAGCTGGTTGATCACGCCGCCTGTGGAACGGCCGTACTTGGCGCTATAGCCGCCGGTATAGGTTTCCTGCTGGTCGATTGCGCCATAGGGCAGGCTGACGCCGCCCAGGTTGCTCAGCGGATTACTGACGTTGAAACCATTGATGTAATAAGCATTTTCGGTAACGCCGGAACCGCCGAAAGAGACCACCGAGCGCGAGCCGTTATTGAAAGCGCCACTGCCGGCCACTGCACCAGGCGCGAGCAACGCAATCGCCTCCGCACTGCGTCCCAGCGGCAGGGTTGCCAGCTGTTCGGACGTGATCACCGATCGCGAGCTGGTGGAGCTGACGTCGATCTTCGGTGCATTGGCGGCAGTGACCGTGATCGCGCCGAGCGTGGTTGCATCGGTGCTGCCGCTGGCAGCTGCGCCAGCAAACGACACCTCGGTGCCGGATCCCACGCGCAGCTGCACGTTCTTGCGGGTGTCGACGACCTGATCGCCACGCTTCAAGGTGACGGTGTAAGCGCCGACCGGCAACGAGCCGAGGTTGTAACGGCCGTTGGCGTCGATGGTGATCGTCCGGCTGAGGCCGGTGTCGCTTTGAACGACGATGGTGCTGCCGGCTTCCGAGGGAGCGCTACCGTAGATGCTGCCGGTGGTGCTTTGTGCGTAGACCGCGCCATTGGCGAGACAGGCGCCGAGCACAACAGCCAGAGCGGTGCGCTTGAGGGCATGGCGACGAATTTGATTGCTCATTCCTAACCTTTCAGCTGGGCATCGGGAGAAGTGGCGGTCACCGGAGAGTCAGATGGCCTTAACCCGAACGTAATGAATGTGTGGTCTGAGTCGCAAGCGCTTTGAATGATTCGTTAATGAAAACGGCGAGATCCGCATCAAATATGCGGATCTGCGCACAAATTGCAGGGCATGCGAACAATCGCGGACGTGTGCGGCACGAGTATTCATTTTTGTCAGTGCGCGCGATGCGGCATGACATTGCGCCGACTAACCGAACGCTACATGGCGCCACGTTCATCTTGAGAGTGTCGCGTCCGGAGTTACTGGTTTCATGTGAAACATGAAGTCAAAAAAAGACCCCGTCGAACGGGGGTCTTTTTGATGCATCGTCAACAGCGCTCAGAACCGGACAGTCGTACCCAGGTAGAAGAACCGGCCGATGTTGTCGTACAGCGCGGAGGTGAAGTCCGAGCCGAAGTAGTTGCGCGGCGGATCCTTGTCGAAGGCGTTGTCGATGCCGAGGTAGACGTCGATCTTCGAGCCGGGGAACTGATAGCCGAACTGGACGTTGTGGTAGGTGTACGAGCCGTTCTTGATCGGACTGGCCGAGCCCGGATTGCTGTTGTAGCTTTCCGGCGTCACGCGCAGGTTGCCGTCCACATAGTTCATGTCCCACGAGGCGCGCCACTCGTTCCAGTTGTACTTGGTCTGGAACTGGGCGCGCCAGCGCGGATCGGTCACGTAGGTCACGTACTCGTCGTACTCTGCCGGGAAGTCCTGGAACACCCATTCGCGCGACTGGATCAGGCGCGTACCGACAAGGCGCAGCACGGTGTTGCCTTCGCCGAGCTGGAAGCGGTAGTCCATTTCCAGATCCACGCCCACACGCCGCGAGCGTGACAGGTTTTCGTTGAGCGCCTGCCAGCCGATGATGCTGTGCTCGGGATAGATGCGGCCCTGCGGGTCGGTGAATCCACCCAGCGGGGCGCGCTGCACGAAGCCGCAGAAGCTGTTGTTGATGCCGCCCGGGTTGTCCACGCAGCGCGTGGCATTGGTCTCTGCGGTCACGGTGCCGATCGCGTCCTGCAGGTCGATGCGCCAGTAGTCGATCGACATGCCGAAGCCCTCGAAGAACTCCGGCTGCCACACCAGGCCATAGGACAGGCTGCGCGCGCGCTCCGGTTTCAGTTCCGGGTTGCCGCCGCTCACGCCGGGGCGGGTGGAGGTGAAGGTATCGATCCAGCCCACCGGCACGCCCAGCGCACTGCAGTTGGCCTGGCGCAATGCCACATCGCCTGCGGTGCCGGGGCGGTTGGTGTTGGTCGGCAGGTAGTTGCAGGGGTCGTTGATGGTCGCGAAGTTTTCGCTCTGCGAGTCGTACAGCTCACCGATGCTGGGCGCACGCACTGCCTGTGCCACGGTGCCGCGCAGACGCAGCGACGGGATGATGGTCCAGTCCAGGCCCACGTTCCAGGTCTTGGTCGAGCCGATGCTGTCGTAGTCCGAATAGCGTCCTGCCACATCCAGTGCCAACCGGTCCACGCCCGGCAGGCCGGCAAGCAACGGAATGGTGCTCTCGACGAAGACTTCCTTGACGGTATATTCGCCACCGCTGTTGGGGATGGCGTTGAGGAAGGTCGCGCCCGAGGCCGCCAGCGGATCGGTGATTTCCTCGCTCTGCTCCTTGCGGTATTCCACGCCACCGGCAAATCCGATGTCGCCGGCCGGCAGCGACAGCAGGTTGCTGTTGGCCACCGATGCGCTGAACACGGTCTGCTGGATCTTGGCCTGCGAGCGCGCGGTGGTGTTGAACCATGCCGCTGCTTCCGGGGTCACCGCGCCATTGCCGAACACACTGAACGGGACGCAGCCTTCGCGCGCCAGCGCCGAATAGACGCGGTTGGTGTGCGGATTGATCGCGTTCGGATCCAGCGCAGTGCGGCAGACGATGTTGCCGCTGGCATCGCGTGCGGCATCGATACCGGCTTGCCAGCGCTCGTTGATGCGGTTGTTGAGATTCAAGCGGTCGACCGTGGTCTTGCCGTAGTTGGCGGACACGTCGTAGCTCCAGTTATCGGTGAAGTTGCCCTCGGCACCGAGCACTGCGCGATAGGTCTTGCGTTCGATGTTCTCGCCGCGACGGCCGGCATCGACGTTGAAGCGGTTCATCAGGATCTGCGTGGCACCGCGCGAATCCATCAGCGCGCCGAGTTCGGGGCTGACATACGGATTCTGGCGACGCACGCGCAGCGAACTGTCGAAGGCCGGCTGGCCGAAGAATTCCGAATCGGTCTCGCTGTACTTGCCTTCGAAGAACAGGCGATGGTTCTCGCTGAGCTCGAAGTTGATCATGGTATTGACGCTCTTGCGATCGAAGCCGGGCTGCAGGTCGGCCACCGCATTCAGATCGACGAAATCGCAATCCACGCACGAGGTGTTGCTGACCACCGTGCCGTTGTAGCGGTTGCGGCGGAAGCTGCCGTCCTGGTTGAACAGGTAGCGGTTGCCATAGCTGGCCGGGTTGCGGAAATCGAAGGTGCCCAGGTTGAAGGTGCCGCCGTAGGACGTGGAATGATTGCCGCCCGGGCCGCTGAGCACGTTCTGCGGACTGCGCTCGCTCGGCGGTTGGCTTGGATCGAACGCGGGGTTCTGAACCGACACCAGGTACTCGCGGCCGATGGCGCGGTTGCCGCGACCGAAGCGGTCCTGCTTGCTGTATTCGCCCGACACCGCGATGTTGCCGCGGCCGTCCGCAAAGTCGGTGCCTGCCGAGAAGCTGGCGAAGGAGCGGTTGTAGTTGCCCTCATCGGCCAGGCCGGTCTGCGCGCGCGTCTCGAATCCGGTGAAGGTCTTCTTGAGGATGAAGTTGACCACGCCGGCGACTGCGTCGGCACCGTAGACGGCCGAGGCACCACCGGTGATGACTTCGACGCGTTCCACCCATTCCACCGGAATCGTGTTGACGTCCACCGCAGTCGAGCCCGGGCTGGAACCCACGTGGCGACGGCCGTTGACCAGTACCAGGGTGCGGTCGGTGCCCATGCCGCGCAGGTCGAGCAGGCCCAGCCCGGCGGTACCGATGAAGCGGGTGGAATTGCCCAGCGTGTAGCTCGGTGCCAGCGCCGGCATGCGCGCCATCAGGTCGCTGATGGTGGTCGCGCCGGTGGCGCGGATTTCCTCGGCACTGATCGCGGTGACCGGCGAGGGCGTGACGAAGCCGGTACGCGCAATGCGCGAGCCGGTGACAGTGACCTTGTCCAGATCGGTGGTGCCGGGTGCGACCCCGTTTTCTGACTGCGCGGCAGCGTGGCCGGCAGAAGTGGCCAGCACGGCAAACAGCGCGGTGCTCAGACGATGACGCTGGGTGGGTTGCAGAAGGCGACTCGACATGCGCTTGCAGATTCCTTGCGGGGGAGTTTGCGGCACAGCCGTGCTCGCTGAGCGCTGGCTGAACTGAATTGCAAACGTAACAATTCCTTAATCATGTGTCCACGTTTGTGAAATTTGCCGCGGTTTGACACATGTGTGAGCGTGCGGCGCCGGTGTCCGGTGGTGGCTTGAAACGCATCTGCCTGTGGCCGAGCCGGTAAACTGACGGTCTTCCCAGCGCTGCGGCTGGCGACGCAGCCATCGCTGCATTCGCAGCGCACGACGAATCAGGCAGGCAATGACGACGATGGTGCAACGCGCTTCAAGCAAGGTGATCGACCCCTCCCGGAGCGCACGCGCATGAGCGGCGAGCGCAGAATCCCCGCGCACGCGGTGCAGGGGGCGCTGGCGCCGCATCCACGCATCCGCAATGTGATCGCGGTGGGCTCGGGCAAGGGTGGGGTGGGCAAGTCCACCACCGCGGTGAATCTGGCGTTGGCCTTGCGTCAGCAGGGCGCGCGCGTCGGCGTACTGGACGCGGACATCTACGGGCCGAGCGTGCCGGCGATGCTGGGCCTGAGCGGGCGGCCGGACAGCCCGGACAACAAGTCGATCGAGCCCTTGCGCGCGTTCGGAATCGAGGCGATGTCGATCGGCTTGCTGGTCGATCAGGACACGCCGATGATCTGGCGCGGGCCGATGGCAACCTCGGCACTGACCCAGCTGTTCAACGACACTCTGTGGGACGACCTGGATTACCTGTTGATCGACCTGCCGCCAGGCACCGGCGACATCCAGCTGACCTTGTCGCAGAAGATCCCGGTGGCCGGCGCGGTCATCGTCACCACGCCGCAGGACATCGCCACGCTGGATGCGCGCAAGGCCTTGAAGATGTTCGAAAAGGTCGAGGTGCCGGTGCTCGGCATCGTCGAGAACATGGCGGTGCACACCTGCAGCCAGTGCGGCCACCGCGAGCACCTGTTCGGCGAGGGCGGCGGCGAGCGCATGGCCGCCCAGTACGGCGTGCCCTTGCTGGGGTCGTTGCCGCTGGCGATTGCGATCCGCGAGCAGGGCGATGCGGGCCAGCCGATCGTGGTGGCCGCGCCGGAGTCGGCGGCAGCGCAGGCCTATCTGGCCGCTGCCGCGCGCCTGTCCGAGGAGCTGGGCAAGCGGCCGCGCGCCAGCATCCCGATTTCGGCTTCGCTGCTGTAGCGCGCGGGCCGGCGCTGGTGCCGGCCGCTTGCTAGAATTCGCTGCCTTTCGCGCGGGCCGCTCGGCCTGCCGCCTTCCGTCTTCAAGGAACACCGCATGAGCATCAAGAGCGACCGCTGGATCAAGCGCATGGCCGAACAGCACGCGATGATCGAGCCGTTCGAACCCGGCCAGATCAAGCACGATGCCGCCGGCCAGCGCATCGTCAGCTTCGGCACTTCCAGCTACGGGTACGACGTGCGCTGCTCGCGCGAGTTCAAGATCTTCACCAACATCAACTCGACCATCGTCGACCCGAAGCACTTCGATCCGGGCAGCTTTGTCGATATCGAATCGGATGTGTGCATCATCCCGCCCAACAGCTTCGCGCTGGCACGCACGGTGGAATACTTCCGCATCCCGCGCGACACCCTGGTGGTGTGCCTGGGCAAGAGCACCTATGCGCGCTGCGGCATCATCGTCAACGTGACCCCGCTGGAGCCGGAGTGGGAAGGCCACGTCACGCTTGAATTCAGCAACACCACGCCGCTGCCGGCGCGCATCTACGCCAACGAAGGCGTGGCGCAGATGCTGTTCTTCCAGTCCGACGAAGTCTGCGAGACCTCGTACAAGGACCGCGGCGGCAAGTACCAGGGCCAGACCGGCGTGACCCTACCGCGCACCTGATGCAGTGGAGCAGCCGCGGCCTTCAGCAGGTCGCGGTGGTCCGCTCGCGGTAGCGCAGCAGTTGGCGCACGCCGGCGGCGATCAGCAACGCCGGCCACCAGGTCGACACCAGGTTGCCCAGGTCGATACGGGCCAGCCCGAGGTTGTCCAGCAGAAACAGCGTGCCCAGCGTGATCAGGAACAGGGCGGGAATCAGGCGATAGTGCATGGCGATGTCCTCGGTAGGTGTGCGCCCATGCTGCGCGCAATACACCCACCGATCAGGTGCCGGAAGTCAACACTTGCAGATGACAAACGTCATGTCGGCCAGGTCATGGCTGTATTGGGGGCCGTGTCGTGTTCGCTGGCAGTCCCGGGGATACGGGAGTCCTGCCTCTCTACGGGTGCAGTCGGCTAGCGCATGAGGCTTCGCGCGTCCCCTGGTCCGCCCTTCGGGGCACCTTCTCCCGATGGGAGAAGGGATGTCGGCGCTCTGACCCGGCGCTGGGGCTGATCGACTGCTGGAATCGCTCCATTCCATATTTTTGGGAGCTAACGCCCATCATGCACACGGGCGAGAGCCGCGCCTCAAGGCGCATTGCCGCATCCAATCAGTGACAGATCAGCAGCTACGGCCGGACAGTTCGGGAATCAACAGCGCCAGAAGCGCGCTCTTACGATTCCCCAATCCCGATTCCCGGCTATTTGCCCCGCCCAAACAACATCCCCACACCGCAGGCGACCAACGCCGCCGGCCACCACGTGGCGATCAGCCGGCCAAGACTGACATTGGTCCAGCCCAGGTTGTTGGCCAGGAACAGCAGGCCGACGAGGATCAGGATCAGCGCGGCGACGACATTGGATTTCATGCGGACAGGTGGTTGTTAGACGGGCGCCTATCGTAGCCGCTGCGCCCACGCAGCGACATGCTGGTGCAGCGCGTCGGCCTCGAAGCGCTGCGCGCTGCCGCTGCCCCAGACCGGGCCAGGCCAGGCCGCATCGCCCGGATGCCGGCCGACCAGATGCACGTGCAGCTGCCGCACGATGTTGCCCAGCGCGCCGATATTGAGCTTGGCGACCCCGGGCTCGACCCGCATCAACTGCGAGAGCTGATTGATCTCGGCCAGCAACAGACGCTGCTGGCCGCCATCCAGATCGATCCACTCGCTGACATCGGCGACCCGCGGCACCAGCACCAGCCACGGGAAGCGGCTGTCGTCCATCAGCCGCACCTGCGACAGCGGTCCGTCGGCGACGAACACGCTGTCTGCGGCCAGCCGCGCATCGAGCTGGAAGCCGCTCGCCTCGGACATGCCGGCTGCAGTCCCGCTCATCCCAGATGCGCTTCAAAAAAGCCCAGGGTGCGCTCCAGTGCACGCTCGGCGCTGTCTGCGTCGTAGTGGGTCGGGTCGATGCTGCGGTTGAAAGCGTGGCCGGTCGGATACACGAAGGTTTCCATCTGCGGCAGCTTCTCGCGGTGGGCCTGGATCGCCTCGGGCGGAATGCTGGTGTCCTGCTCGCCGAAGTGGAACATCACCGGCGCCTTCGGAGTTTCGTCCAGTAGCTGGGTGTTGCGGCCGCCGTAGTAGCTCACCGAGGGCAGGCCCAGGCGGATCGCCGACAGCAGCGCCACCGAGCCGCCCCAGCAATAGCCCACGGTGCCGACCTTGCCGGCGCGGCCGAGCAGGGTGGCGGCGGATTTGACCACCTCCACCGCGCGCTCCAGGCCGACCGCATTGGCCAGTGCCAGGCCGCGCTGCAGGCTTTCCTGGTCGTAGGGCAGCTGCACGTCCTTCTCTTCCAGGTCGAAGAAGGCCGGCGCCAGCACTTCGTAGCCGCGTGCGGCGTAATCGTCGGCCACCGCGCGGATATGTTCGTTGACGCCGAAGATCTCCTGGATCACCACCAGGCCGCCGCGCGGGCTGGAGGTCGGGGTGGCGTGCCAGGCGGCGACCTGGCCGTCGGGGGTGTCGAGCGTGGTCCAGTGACCCATGGGAACTCCTGCTGCGGTAGGGGGAAGGCGCGCATTATCGACCGGATCGGCGGCGCTGCAGGTGAGGGTCTCGCTAAGATGACCTTGCCCGCCCGCAGCGCGGTTCAGAGCGCTGCCCGCGCGCCGCTATAATTGCTCCACTCAGGCCCCAGGCCGCTCCGTTCCCAGGCTCCTGCTTCCATGTCCCAGCTGAACCCCAAAGTCGGCTTCGTCAGCCTTGGCTGCCCGAAGGCGCTCGTCGACTCCGAACGCATCCTCACCCAGCTGCGCGTGGAGGGCTACGACATCGTGCCCAGTTACGACGCCGCCGACGTGGTGGTGGTCAACACCTGCGGCTTCATCGACTCGGCGGTGACCGAGTCGCTGGATGCGATCGGCGAGGCGATGAACGCCAACGGCAAGGTGATCGTCACCGGCTGCCTGGGCAAGCGCCCGGAACAGATCCGCGAGGCCTATCCGCAGGTGCTGGCGGTGTCCGGCCCGCAGGACTACCAGAGCGTGATGGAGGCGGTGCACGCCGCATTGCCGCCGCGCCACGACCCGTTCGTGGATCTGGTGCCCGACTACGGCATCAAGCTGACCCCGCGCCATTACGCGTACCTGAAGATCTCCGAAGGCTGCAACCACCGTTGCAGCTTCTGCATCATTCCGTCGATGCGCGGCGATCTGGCCTCGCGTCCGGTCGATGAAGTGCTGCGCGAAGCCGAACGCCTGGTCCGTGGCGGGGTCAAGGAATTGCTGGTGGTCTCGCAGGACACCTCGGCCTACGGCGTGGACCTGAAATATGCCGAGCGCCCGTGGCGCGATCGCATGTACCAGACCCGCATGAAGGCGCTGTGCGAAGGCCTGTCGGAGCTGGGCGTGTGGACGCGGCTGCACTACGTGTATCCGTACCCACACGTGGACGATGTGATTCCGCTGATGGCCGAAGGCAAGCTGCTGCCGTACCTGGACATTCCGTTCCAGCACGCCAGCCCGCGCATTCTCAAGCTGATGAAGCGGCCCGGTGCGGTGGAAAAAACCCTCGAGCGCGTGCAGTGCTGGAAGGCGATGTGCCCGGAGATCACGGTGCGCTCCACCTTCATCGTCGGCTTCCCCGGCGAAACCGATGCCGAATTCGAATCCATGCTCGACTTCCTGGACCAGGCCCAGCTCGATCGCGTCGGCGCGTTTGCGTATTCGCCGGTGGAGGGTGCCAGCGCCAACGCGTTGCCGGATCCGGTGCCGGAAGAGCTCAAGCAGGAGCGTCTGGCGCGCTTCATGGCCAGGCAAGCGGAGATTTCCGCCGCGCGGCTGGAGGCCAAGATTGGCAGCGTGCAGCAATGCCTGGTCGACCTGATCGAAGACGATATCGCGGTGGCGCGCTCACGCGCGGACGCACCGGAAATCGACGGCCTGGTGCATATCCAGAATGGCGGCGAGCGCGGCTTGAAGGTCGGCGACCTGGTCGATGTGGAAATCACCGACAGTGACGAGCACGATCTGTTCGGCGATGCATTGCCGGCCAATGTCGCAATCCAGCAGGGACGTCCGTTGAATCTGCAGATGGTGTAACTGGACGCTGGTCCTTGCACATCTGTCCGTAGGAGCGCGCTTGCGCGCGATGAGGCCTGATCGATAACGCCCCATCGCGCACAAGTGCGCTCCTACACGCAGGTCAGCAGAGTGTGGTCACTCGCCTACTGGGTAGCGTAATCCACCGACACCACCACGAAGGTGTGCTTGCCCGACGGCAACTGCGCTTCGAACTCGTCGTCCACGCGTTTTTTCAGCAGCGCGCGCGCCAAGGGCGAGTCGATGCTGATCCAGCCGCGTCCGGCGTCGGTTTCGTCCGGGCCGACAATGCGGTAGTGCAGCAGCTCGCCGCTGTCGGCGTCCTCCAATTCGACCTGTGCGCCGAAGAATACCGCGCGCGGATCGGTCGGTGCGGTATCCACCACACGCAGCGCTTCCAGCCGTTTGCTCAGATAACGCACGCGGCGGTCGATCTCGCCCAGCTGCTTCTTGCGATAGGTGTACTCCGCGTTCTCCGAGCGGTCGCCCTCTGCCGCTGCGGCGGCCAGCGCACGCACCACCTCCGGCCGACGCACGCGCCACAGCTCTTCCAGCTCGGCCTTGAGCCGGGCGTGGCCGTCGGGCGTGATCAGTGCGGTGCTTTTTTCGGCGGGCGGGCGCCAGCGGCTCATGGGCGGTGTATCGGACAGCGGGGCCGCGATGCTAGCGCGCATGGCCGGCTTGCGCATCTGCCGTCGCACGGCGAAGCTTTGCGCTCTCTCGGACACGGACGTTGTCATGTTGCTGATGCCGCTGCACAAACCCTGGTCGCGCCAGAACATTCCCTGGGTGACGCTGCTGCTGGTGTTGGTCAATGTGGTGGTCTACCTGGGCTATCAGCGCAAGGACGATGCGCTGGTCGAAAACGCGGTGCGCTACTACGTCGAGTCGGGCCTCGGTGCAGTGGAGGCGCAAGCCCACGAGCGCTATCTGCAGCAGACCGACGACACCAGGTTGCGCGCTGCGCGCCGGGCCAGGCTGGACAGCGTGCCGGCGCGGCAACGCCTTGCCTATCTGGCGCAGCTGACGATGCACGACCTGGCCTTTACAGAGGCATTGCGCAGCGGCGCGTTGTTCAAGGATGAGCAGCGTCTGCGCGAATGGCGCACATTGCGCGTGCCCTACGATGCGCGCCTGTCCAAGGTGTTCACGTTGCGGCATCTGCAGCGTAGCTCCGAGTGGTCACCTGCGAGGATGCTGACGGCCACCTTCCTGCATGGCAGCTTCGATCATTTGCTGGGCAACATGCTGTTTCTGCTGGCGCTGGGCACCTTGCTGGAAGGTGCGATCGGCAGCGGCTGGTTCCTGCTGCTGTATCTGCTCGGCGGGTTCGGTGCCAGCGCGGCCAGCCTGTGGTGGCGCTGGGGCGCGCCGGGCGGCGGCCTGGGCGCCTCCGGTGCGATCGCTGCCTTGATGGGCGCGTTCTGCGTGGTCTGGGGCAGGCGCAAGGTGCGCTTCTTCTACTGGTTCTTTGTGGTATTCGATTACGTACGCGGGCCGGCGATCCTGCTGCTGCCGCTGTGGCTGGGCTGGGAGCTGTACAGCCTGCTATGGAGCGACAACGGCAGTGTCGCCTTCGAGGCACACGCCGGTGGGCTGGTCAGTGGCGCCCTGCTCGGTGTCGTACTGGTGCTGTTGCGGCGCACGCGCCCGGCCTTCATGCAGGAGAGCGAGGCAGTGCTGGTGGACGATCGTTGGGAGCGCGCGCAGCGGCACCTGGGACGCATGGAGAACGTGGAAGCCGAGCGCCTGTTGGCGGAGCTGGCCAGCGAGCAGCCGCATAACCTGGACGTGGCGCTGGCGCGCTACCGCACCGCGCGCAATGCCGGCCGCAACCAGGACAGCCTGCAACACGCGCAAACGCTGTTGCAGCTGCACACGCACCACGCCGAGCAGACGCGCATCCAGCTGACAGTCGCTGCCGAACTGGGCAAGGCCGGGATTGGGTACGCGCCATCGGCACGCATGGCACTGATCGGCGCATGCCTGCGCACGGGATTGTTGGCCGATGCCGAACGTCTGTTGAAGGAAGGCGAGTCGGGGATGCCGCGCGCCGAGCTGGCGCACCACTGGTTCGTACTGGCCCTGCGACACGGCGAGCTGCAGGACGGCGCGCAGCGTGCGCGCTTGCTGCGTCAGCTGCTGGAGCAGTTCCCCGAGCAGGCACAGGCCAGCAAGGCGCGCTTTTTGCTCGAGAACGGATGAGTGGTTTCTGCTTGATCCGTGTTGCCAACGCAAGCGGTGAGGGCACCGTACACTCGACTCACCGGAGCTTTTGATCTGGCGTTCGACTGGACTTGAAAGACACTGCTACGCGAGGTCCGGGTTGCTGTTGTTTCTTCTGCCTCGAGCAGAATTGTCTAGCGCGGATGGATCAATTGCAGAGCGGTTGATCTGCGGTGTGGCTGCAGGGCCCTTGCCCGCCCACCATCGCAGGACACGCCGCGAGTACGTCCTTGTAGGCTCTTACGCGGCATCCATGCCGCGTAAGGTCCCGCGACGGTGAGCGGGCAAGGACCAGTCGAGATGGTCGGTATGTAGGGTTGCGAGCAGTACACGTCGCGCGACGGACCGATGGTGGAGCATCTGATCTGCGCCTTAGAAAGTTTTGTTGGCTGCTCAAGCTGGTTGAATCGCCACCGCTTTCAGCGCGGCTTCCAGCTTCGCGCGTAGTGCATCGTCGTCGCATTGAGCCAGTGCGTTTTGCAGCACTGCGCGCGCCTGCTCATCGCGGCCGAACCGTTCGCCCAACAGTAGGCCGGCATCCAGCGACCAGGCCGGCATCATCCGGTCGCGCGGCCATGCGGCGACTGCCGCAAGCAGGCCGTCGGTCGCCAGCTGGAATTGCCCGGCCATCTTTGCGCGCTCGGCCAGCAAGGTGGCGTGCTCTGGCGTCAGCGGGGTAAACGTGGAGTCGCCGTCCAGCGCTTCGCGCTGCAATGCGAGCGCGCGACGCTCCTGTTTTTCCTGCAGCAGGCGGTTGATGTACTGGCGGGTGTGCTCGCGCAGTTCGTCGTTGCGATGGTGTTGACGCAGCAGGCGCTGATACAGCTCGTGCACCGCCAGGCTTACCGCACGCGAACGTACCGCCCCGCGCAGCGCCTGGAATGCCTCGTCGGAATGTCCGTCGCGCAGATATTGTTCGGCTTCGTCGAGCAGGCGTTGATCCGGGTCTTCGCGCTCGAACGCAGCATCGCCGCTGGGCACGTAGCCGAGGTCTTCGTGGTACTGGTAGACCAGATACCCCATCAGGTGGAAGCTGGCGAACAGGCTCCAGATCGAGGCGATCACCATCGTCGCCTCGCGCACGATCGGCGGCAGATACTTCACCGCAATGAAGATCGCCGCAGTGGCGCTGCCCTGGATCACATACAGCAAACCGTATGCAGCCAGGTACGGCCAGCCGATGCGCATTGCCATGTCGATCGACACGGCCGGATTGAGGGCGCGGCGCAGGCTGCCATCGATGGCCAGCGCAATCATCATGCCCGGCAGCAGCAGCTGGACTGCCAGATAGGCGATGGTCAGGCCAGGCTTGCCCGCCAGCACGCCCGCCGCACCAATGACGATGCCCAGCGCAAACGCCAGCAGGACCAGCCGCAGCACCGCGCTGTCGAAGCTGTTGTAGCCCAGCCGGGGCGCGTCGGCTTGCCCGTCGGCGGTATGGCGCAGGATGTCGAAGGCATAGGTGTAGGTCGCCATGCCCAGCACGCCGGCGACCACCAGTTTCAGAATGCCGGGCAGCACCAGCAGCGCGCTGCACAGCGTCAGCGCGATCAATGCGTACAGCGCCGAGCCGCGCAGCGGATAGGTGGCAATGGCGGGAATGCGGGTCCAGAACGGTGCCGGCGCGGCCTGCGCGGCAACCTTGCGTGCGCGAAAACGGTCTTCCATGACGCTCCCCAGGCGTGTGATGTGACCGGATTGTGCGGTGGTGCGTGCCGTCACGCAATTGGGGGAGGGACGCCGACTAACCTGGATCGCCAGCGACCGGGGACATGTCGCGGGCATGGTCCGGATACTGCTGGCCAGGCCGTGCATCAGTGCCGGCATTGCATCGAAGCTCGCTGTGTCCGATAGCATCGGACGCGCAGCGACAGGCCGCCGATGCGTTGCGTGCGTGATCTGTCCGACGCACTGGGGGAGGCGATAGGTAAAATAATGGCCCGCCGCAATCTCGCGGCCCGTACCAGCGACCGGGCGCGCCGCGCCCCTGGCATTGCCGTCGCTCGCATCACAAGGAGTGTCGCTTGAATCCTTCTGTCACCGGCAACCCGCAGGTCCGCATTCGCAGCATCGATGTGCTCTCGGACAATTGGTATGTGCTGCGCAAGGTCACGTTCGATTTTCAGCGCAAGGACGGCCGCTGGCAGACCCTGTCACGCGAGGCCTACGATCGTGGCAATGGCGCCACCATCCTGCTGTATAGCCGCGCCAAGCAGACCGTGATGCTCACCCGCCAGTTCCGCCTGCCCACGCTGCTCAACGGCAATCCCGACGGCATGCTGATCGAAGCCTGCGCCGGCCTGCTCGACCGGGACGATGCGCTGACCTGCATTCGCAAGGAAACCGAAGAAGAAACCGGCTACCGCATCGACAACGTGCGCAAGGTGTTCGAGGCCTTCATGAGCCCGGGTTCGGTGACCGAGCGTCTGTATTTCTTCGTTGGCGAATACTTCGACGGCGACAAGGTCAGCGAGGGCGGTGGGCTTGAAGAAGACGGCGAAGAGATCGAGGTGCTGGAACTGTCATTGGATGCAGCGCTGGCGATGATCGGCTCGGGCGAAATCGCCGATGCCAAGACCATCATGCTGTTGCAGTACGCCAAGTTGCATGGTGTGTTGGGGTCCGTCCACGCCAACACGCGGTAGCCCTTCAGGGGCGACGGTGTCATCGAGACGTGTCAGCGGCGGTCAAGCTGATCAACGCTTCCCACCAAAAATGCTGCCGAAGATGCCGCGCACGATCTGCTGGCCGATCTTGCTGCCGATGGTGCGCGAGGTCTGCTTTGCCATCGTTTCCAGCATGCCCTGACGGCGGCCGGTGCCGAACACGGCATCCTTGACGGCTTTTCCGAAACCGCTGTCCTGCGTTTCCTCGTCCTCGCGGGTGCGTGCCGGCGGTGCGGCGTTGTGTTCGGCGACCTGTTCGACGCGGCACGCCAGCAGCTCGGCAGCCGATTCGCGGTTGATCGCGGTGTCGTAGCGGGTGCCGACCGGGCTGGCCGCGCGCACCTGCGCGCGTTCGGTCTCGCTGATGGCGCCCATGCGGCAGCGCGGCGGGGCGATGAGCGTTTGCTGCACCGGTGCCGGCACGCCCTTGCCTTGCAGCGGCGACACCAGCGCCTCGCCGGTGCCCAGGCTGGAGATCGCCGTGGCCACATCGAGCTTGGGATTGGCCACGAAGGTCTGCGCCGCGGTCTTGACCGCCTTCTGGTCGCGCGGGGTGAACGCGCGCAGGGCATGCTGCACGCGGTTGCCGAGCTGGCCGAGGATGTTGTCCGGAATGTCGTCGGGAAACTGCGAGCAGAAATACACGCCCACGCCCTTGGAGCGGATCAGCCGGACCACCTGCTCGATCCGCTGCACCAGCGCAGCCGGCGCATCGTCGAACAGCAAATGCGCTTCGTCGAAGACGAACACCAGCTTGGGGTGTTCCAGGTCGCCCACCTCGGGCAGACGCTCGAACAGTTCCGAAAGCAGCCACAGCAGGAAGGTGGAATACAGCTTCGGCTTGAGCACCAGTTGATTGGCCGCCAGGATGCCGATCACGCCACGGCCGTCCGCAGACACGCGCATCAGGTCGGCCAGCTCCAGCGCCGGCTCGCCGAAGAAGTGCTCGCCACCGTCCTGCGCCAGCCGCAGCAGGGCGCGCTGGATCGCGGCCACCGACTGGCTGGAGACCAGCCCGTAACTGGTGGACAGCTCCTTGCGTTCTTCCACCACCAATCCAAGCAGCGCGCGCAGGTCGTCCAGGTCCAGCAACAGCAGGCCACGGTCGTCGGCCAGCTTGAACACGATGTCGAGCACGCCGGACTGGGTGTCGTTGAGTTCCAGAATGCGCGCCAGCAGGGCAGGGCCCATCTCGCTGACGGTGGTGCGCACCGGGTGGCCGAGCTGGCCGTACAGATCCCAGAACACCACCGGGCTGGCGGCCGGCGCGTAGTCGGTGATGCCGATCTCCGTGGCGCGCTGCAGCACGCCGGCGGCGCCGTCGCCTGCCACTGCCAGTCCGGCGACATCGCCTTTCACGTCGGCCAGGAACACCGGGACACCCATGCGCGAGAAGCCTTCGGCCAGGGTCATCAAGGTCACGGTCTTGCCGGTGCCGGTGGCGCCGGCCACCAGTCCGTGGCGATTGCCGAAGCGCCCTTCCAGCACGACCGGGATGTCGTCGGTGACGCCTTTGCCGAGCAGGAACGAGGCCATAGCGCAGATCCGGTGGGAAACGCCGGATTCTAGCGGGCAATCCGGCCGGACAAACCTGGCGGGCGCTTGACCCCGGATTTCGACCGTGCTGTCCGGCTGCCGGCGGCCGACAGGCGGTGCAATGACGCAGCCGGTGTGCCAGCCGCTTGCCGCCGTTTGCCCAGGCATTCCAGGCCCGCTGCGCCACTGCCAAGCTAACGGCCCACTGACCCTGCCGGCCCCGCCGCCTTGCCCCGGTGTCGCCCCGGCGGCTACCCTGCCTGCCTTTCCGCTGTACTGCCTACGATGCCGCTCGCTCATTTTGGTTTGCGCCCATGGCCGGTTCTGGTCGTGGTGGCGCTGATGTCTGTCGTCCCCGCTGCCCACGCCATTTCCAAACGCGATACGGAGAAGGCCGCCGTGCTCGATGCCCGCATGGCCGCCGCCGAAAAGCGTTATCGCGATGCGCTGGTGCTGGTGAACAACTCCGACCCCAAGGGCACCGCCGAAGGCGATGCCGCGCTGGAGGACATGGAAGATGTCATCGACGCCTGCATCAAGCAGCGCGGCTGCCTGGTCGCCAATCAGCTGGCCACCTACAAACGCCTGCTGAAGGCGCGCGCCGATGCCGAAGCGCCGGCCGCCGAAGATCCGCAGGACGACGACACCCTGCTGCAGGCCGACCCGGACCACCTCGGCCCGGCGGCGAACGGCGTGCCCGAGGCGGCGCGTGCCGCCACGCTGCTCAACGACCAGCGCCACGATTTCGACAAGATGGTGCAGTACAACCCGGCGGTGCAGGCCGGCATCCGCCGCTGGCTGACCGACATGCGCCCGGCGCTGCTGACCAGCTACGAGAACTACAGCAACCTGCGCGGGGTGATGTGGCCGGAATGGCAGAAGCGCGGCCTGCCCGAGGCACTGCTGTTCGGCATCATGGCCAAGGAATCCAACGGCAAGGTGCACGCCAGCTCGCGTGCCGGCGCGGCCGGGTTGATGCAGTTCATGCCGGCCACCGGGCGCCGTTTCGGGCTGGGCCCGGACGGCACCGGCTTCGACACGCGCTTCGATGCACGCAGCGCCGCCGAAGCCAGCGCCGCCTACCTCAACGAGCGCATGGCCGGGCTCAACCGCAACATCGAACTGGCGCTGGCCGCCTACAACGGCGGCGAAGGCCGTGCTGCGCGCGTGTTCTCGCAGAGCGGCGGGCGCGGGTTCTGGGAGCAGGATGTCTACAACCAGTTTCCGGCCGAAACCAAGGACTACGTGCCGATGGTGATCGCCGCGGCGTGGATCTTCCTGCACCCGCGCCAGTACGGTGTGGACTTCGCCAAACTCGACGCGCAGCCGGCCACGCTGAAGCTGGCCAAGTCGACCACCATCTACGAACTCACCATCTGCCTGGGCAGCATGGGCACGCGCGACGGTTACATGCGTGCGTTGCGCAACCTCAACCCGCGCTATGAATCCGATGGCTGGATCCCGGCCGGCACCGTCATCAACGCCACCAACCGCATCGTCAGCCTGTACACGCGCTACTGCGTGAATGGCCCGCGCGCGGACCTGGCACGCACGCTGATCACCGCCGATCTCAACAGCGCGATCGTGCGCAGCAGCAGCGCCCCCGAGTACGTGCCCAGCGTGGCGGTGGGCGATGTCAGCCCGATGGCCGGTGTGCCGACCACCGTGGCTACCGGCCAGCCGGCGATCGCCAAGCCCAAGGCCAAGCAGGCGCGCAGCTACACCATCGCCAGGGGCGACACGCTCGGCCGCGTCGCGCAGAAGTACCAGTGCGAGATCAAGGAGCTGGCCAAGGCCAATGGCCTGAAGGCGCCGTCGTATGCGCTCAAGCCAGGGCAGAGCATCAAGCTGGCCGGCTGCGATCGCTGAGCAGCGCTTGCAGTACCGCGTGGGTTAGAGCATCGGCCAGCTGCTAAGAGAGCTGCGCCGGGCCGCGCTCCGTTAGAAGCGGTAGGCCGCCCCGTAGGAGCGGACCTGGCCGCGACGAAGCAGTCCGGGTAGTTCCGGCACAGGCAAGGCAGTTCCGAATCGGGGCTGGAGTCAGAAAGGCCCAAGCGCCCCCAGCCTCACTGCGCATGCCACGTCGCGGTCGGGCCCGCTCCTACACCCGCATCGTCTTGTTGGAAGCCTGACTGGGCATCGGTCTTGTAGCGAGCTGGTCTGGCGGCGATGACACCGTCGCGGCGGCGTTTTCGTCGCAGACCCATGCTCCTGCATCGGAGTAGGCCATCGAATTGATCAGCGGAGATCGTCGGCCAGCGCAGGCAGGCGTACCGCATCGGGGCACTGCGCCGGGCTGCGCCGTGGTAGGAGCGGACCTGGCCGCGACGAACCAGTCCGGGTAGTTCCAACGCAGGCGAGAACGCTCTACATCGAAGACTGGGGGTGCGACATGCGCCTGCGCATTGAACGTCGTCGAGAAGGCCTGTCGCGGTCAGGCCCGCTGCTACGAGGGCGTCGCTGTTGCATTACCGAAGCGAACAGCGCAGGCGCGCGGCGGTGATCAGCCCACCTGGCGACGGGCGAGCGCCTGTCCCAGGCGCACCGATGTCTCCGCGGCAAGTCCGCCATCGAGCTTTGCGACACCGGGCGGCAGCAGCACGATCACGGTCGAGCCGTAATTGAAGCGCGCCATCTCCGCAAACTTCTCCAGCACGATGCCCTTGCCGCGATAGTCCTTGCGCGTGATGCGGTCGCCGTAGCGCGGGATCTCCACGCCGCTCCACACCGTTTCCACGCCCGACACCAGCAGCGCACCCACCATCACCGAGACCATCGGGCCGAAGTCGGTGTCGAAGTGGCAGACCAGGCGCTCGTTGCGTGCGAACAGCCGCGGCACATTGCGCACCGCATCCGGGCCGACGCTGAACAAGCGGCCGGGTACGTGCACAGTCTCGCGCAGGGTGCCGGTCCACGGCATATGCACGCGGTGGTAGTCCTTGGGCGAGAGGTAGACGGTGGCGAACAGGCCGTCGTTGAACGGCAACGCCGCTTCGGCGTCGCCGAGCAATTCGGCGGCAGTGAACGACTGCCCCTTGGCCTGGAAAATGCGGCCGTTCTCGATCGGGCCGAGCTGGCTGATGCGCCCGTCGGCGGGCATCAGCAGCGCCGCAGGATCGGCGTCGGGCACGCGTGCGCCCGGCTTCAAGGCGCGGGTGAAGAATGCATTGAAGGTGGGATAGGCGCGCGGGTCCGGTTCCAGTGCCTCGCCCAGGTCCACGCCGAACTTGCGCGTGACCGTGTCGATCAACCACTGCTTGGTGGACGGCGTATCGGAATAGGCCAGCGCACGCGCCAGCGAGGACAGCAACCGGTGCGGCAGCACGTAGGTCAGGGAAGTGACGAGACTCACGGAGCGGTTACCTTGGTCAGTTGCTGGAGGTCGGCGGCGATCGCCTTGGGGTCGAGCGGGGGACGGATCAGCCCGGCCAGGCGGCCCTGCGGGTCGAGTACGGCGATGCCGGCCGAGTGATCCATGCTGTAGTCGTTGGGATTGTCCGCAAAGCCCTTGCCCGGCACTTTCTGGAACACGAAGCCCAGCGCGGTGGCGAAGCGCTGCAGCGCCGGCACCTCGGCGGTGGCGGCCAGGGTGTCCTTGTGGAAGGCATGCGCATATTCGCCCAGGCGCGCCGGCGGGTCGCGCTGCGGGTCTACCGACACGAACAGCACGCGCGGGCGCAGGCCATCGGGGATGCTTTCCCACTGCTGCTGCGCCACCGCCAGATCGGTCAGCGTGGTCGGGCAGACGTCCGGGCAGAAGGTGAAGCCCAGGAACACCAGCGTCCAATGTCCCTGCAGCTCACCGGGTACCAGCTGGGTGCCATCGGACTGGCGCAGGCTGAACTGCGGCAGCGTGCGTGGCTGCGGATAAAAGGTGATGGTGCGGGTGGGCGGCCAGGGCGAGCTGGGCGCGGCGCCAAGAAACTTCTGGCCCAGCAACAGCCCCAGGCCGGCGGCCAGCGCCACCAGCAGCACGATGCCGGTATTGCGATTGAACATGGCGGTTTCCAGTGCAACGGACGCTCATGATACCGATCCGACCTCTATAATCGTGGGCCGATTCCTCTTTAGTTGTTGCCATGACTGCCGCCGCGGCCGACGAACTGCACACCATCATCGACCTGATCCGCTACGGCACCAGCCGTTTCAATGCAGCCGGTCTGACCTTCGGCCATAGCTACGACAATGCGCTGGACGAGGCCACCCAGCTGGTCCTGCACAGCCTGCATCTGCCGCACGATCTGGGCCCGGCCTATGGCCAGGCGCGCCTGCTGCGCTCGGAAAAGGAGCAGGTGCTGGGCCTGTTCGAGCGCCGCATCAACGAGCGCGTGCCGGCGGCGTACCTGACCGGCGAGGCCTGGTTCGCCGGGCTGAGCTTCAAGAGCGATGCGCGTGCGCTGGTGCCGCGGTCGCCGATCGCCGAGCTGATCGAGGCCGGCTTCGAACCCTGGCTGGGCGGACGCGAAGTCACCCGCGCGCTGGACCTGTGCACCGGTTCGGGCTGCATCGCGATCGCCATGGGCCACTACAACCCGCAGTGGGACGTGGACGGCGTGGACATCAGCGACGACGCGCTGGCACTGGCCGCCGAAAACAAGGCGCGCCTGCATGCCGACAATGTCACCCTGCTCAAGTCGGACCTGTTCGCCGGGCTGGGTGGCCGCCAGTACGACCTGATCGTCACCAATCCGCCGTATGTCACCAACGACGAAACCGACGCGCTGCCGCAGGAGTATTCCTACGAGCCGGAGCTGGGTCTGCGTGCGGGCGACGACGGCCTGGATCTGGTGCTGAAGATCCTGCGCGATGCGCCGCAGCACCTCAGCGAAGACGGTCTGCTGATCTGCGAAGTGGGCGAGTCCGAGCAGCACTTGATCAAGCTGTTGCCGGAAGTGGATCTGGCCTGGGTCGAGTTCAAGGTGGGGCAGATGGGCATCTTCGCGGTCGAATGCCGCGAGTTGATCGCGCACGGCGCGCGCATCGCCGAGCTGGCCAGTGCGCGCTGAATCGTCCATCGCGCGGCCGCAGCTGAGCGATCTGCTGTTGCTGGTGCCGGTGTCCATCTTCGGCGTCGGCATTCCGCTCGGTTTGATCGACGTGGTGTACCGCCTGTTCGACCCGATGTACGGCGGTCCCTTGCCACAGCGCTTGTTTAGGGCGGGGGCGGAGATCGGCTTCGGCCTGATGGCGTTTTTCGGCCTGGTGTCGGCGTGGATCGTGGTGGTCAGTTCGGATGCGGCCTTGCGTGCGCATCGGCGCCGCACGCTCATTGTGGCACTCGGCCTGCTGGTCGGAACTGGCGTTGCGCTGCACCTGCTCGCCGATTGGCTGCTGAGTGGGCGCATTAAGCTGGATGTCTTTGCGCTGGTGTTCAGCGGCCTGTTGGCGGTGGCACCGATGCTGGTGGCGGCACGTCACCTGCCGCGCATCCTGCGCGCCACGCCACCTGCTGCAATGTTGAGAGGATGCCGTCATGGGCAGTAACAGTTTCGGCCGCCTGTTGACGGTCACCACCTTCGGCGAGTCGCACGGGCCGGCGATCGGCTGCGTGGTCGACGGTTGCCCGCCGGGCCTGGAGATCGCGCCGGAAGAATTCACCCACGATCTGCAGCGGCGTGCATCCGGTAAGAGCCGGCATACCTCGGCGCGCCGCGAAGCCGACGAGATCGAGATCCTGTCCGGCGTCTACGAAGGCCGGACCACCGGCACGCCGATCGGCCTGCTGATCCGCAACACCGATCAGCGGAGCAAGGACTACAGCAACATCGCCCAGCAGTTCCGTCCCGGGCACGCCGACTACACCTATTGGCACAAGTACGGCATCCGCGATCCGCGCGGCGGCGGGCGTTCGTCCGCGCGCGAGACCACCATGCGTGTGGCCGCCGGGGTGATCGCCAAGAAGTGGCTCAAGCAGCGCTACGGCGTGCTGGTGCGCGGATTTCTATCGCAGCTGGGCGAGATCCGCCCGACCGGTTTCGACTGGAATGCGGTCGAGGACAACCCGTTTTTCTGGCCGCATGCCGAGCAGGTGCCGGAGCTGGAAACCTACATGGACGCGCTGCGCAAGTCCGGCGACTCGGTCGGCGCGCGCGTGGACGTGGTGGCCGGTGGCGTGCCGGCGGGCTGGGGCGAGCCGATCTACGGCAAGCTCGATGCCGAACTTGCCGCGGCCTTGATGAGCATCAATGCGGTCAAGGGCGTGGAGATCGGCGACGGTTTCGCCAGCGCCGCGCAGAAGGGCACCGAACACCGCGACCTGATCACCCCGGAAGGCTTTCTCAGCAATCATGCCGGCGGCATCCTGGGCGGGATTTCCACCGGCCAGGCGATCACCGCCTCGATGGTGCTCAAGCCGACCTCCAGCCTGCGCCTGCCCGGCGCGACCGTGGACGCGGACGGCGCGGTGGTCGATGTGATCACCACCGGCCGCCACGACCCCTGCGTCGGTATCCGCGCCACCCCGATCGCCGAGGCGATGATGGCGCTGGTGTTGATGGACCAGGCCTTGCGTCATCGCGCCCAGTGCGGCGATGTCGGCGAGGTGACGCCACGCATTCCCGGTCAGGCCGATGTCTGAGTCGCCCCGCGCCAAGGTGTGGGTCAGCCAGCCGCTGTTCGACGATGTCGTCGCGCAGTTGGGCGAGCATTTCGAGCTGACCACCACCGCGCGCGTCACCGCGTATTCGCCGGCCGAGCTGGCTGCGCGGCTGGCATCGCTGGACGGTGCGCTGATCACCCTCAACGAGCGTATCGGCGCGGCGGAAATCGCCTCTGCACCGCAACTGCGCGCGATCGCCAACGTCGGCGTGGGCTACAACAACCTGGATCTGGATGCGCTCAGCGCAGCCGGCATCCTGGCCAGCAACACCCCGGATGTACTGACCGAGACCACCGCCGATCTCGGCTTTGCCTTGTTGATGGCCACCGCGCGCCGCATCACCGAAGCCGAGCGCTGGCTGCGCGACGGGCAGTGGGGGCAGTGGTCGTTCAAGACCATGCTCGGTGCTGATCTCCACGGCAGCACGCTGGGCATCCTGGGCATGGGCCGGATCGGGCAGGGCATCGCCCGCCGCGGCGCGCATGGCTTCGGCATGCGCGTGCTGTACCACAACCGTAGCCAGCTGCCGGCCACCACCGAACAGGCGCTCGGCGCGCAGTACGTGGACCTCGATACGTTACTGGCGCAGTCCGATCACCTGGTGCTGGTGCTGCCCTACACCAAGGACTCGCACCACATCATCGATGCCGCGGCGCTGGGCAAGATGCGCCCCACCGCCACGCTGGTGAATATCGCGCGCGGCGGCCTGGTCGATGAAAGCGCGCTGGCCGATGCGCTCGCCAATGGGCGCCTGGCCGGTGCCGGCCTGGATGTCTACGAAGGCGAGCCGGCCGTCCGTCCCGAGCTGCTGGCTCTGCGCAACGTCGTACTCACCCCGCATATCGGCAGCGCCAGCCTGGCCACGCGCCGCGCGATGGTGCAGCTGGCGGTGGACAACCTGATTGCCGCGCTGGGCAAAGGCGCCAATGCCGGCCACCCGCCGAGCGCGCTGAATGCTGATGCGGTGGCTGCTGCCAAACAGGGCGGCGCGCGCGCTGGCGAAGCGACCAGCACCGGCACCGGCAAAACCGTCACGACCAAACGATAGGGAACCTCCGCGGCCAGCTTTGGAGGTTCCCCGAACCCACTGCGCAAGCGTATTCCCCACTTTCCTTATTCGATAAAGACAATCTCATGAGCAACGAAAACCGTCGTTTCAACGTCGCGGTCGTGGGCGCCACCGGCGCTGTCGGCGAGACCATGCTGAGCATCCTGGCCGAGCGCAACTTCCCGGTCGCCACCCTGTACGCGCTGGCCTCGGCGCGCTCGGCCGGCGGGCAGGTGGAGTTCAATGGCGGCAAGGTCGATGTGCTGGACCTGGCCGACTTCGATCCCACCGGCGTGGACATCGCGCTGTTCTCCGCAGGCGGCAGCGTGTCCAAGGAGTACGGCCCCAAGTTCGCCGCCGCCGGCGCGGTGGTGATCGATAATTCCTCCGCGTTCCGCTACGACGACGACGTGCCGCTGGTGGTGTCGGAGGTCAACCCCGAAGCGCTGAAGCAGCGCCCGCGCGGCATCGTCGCCAACCCCAATTGCTCGACCATGCAGATGCTGGTCGCGCTCGGCCCGATCCACCGCAAGTACGGCATCGAGCGCATCAATGTGGCGACCTACCAGTCGGTCTCCGGCGGCGGGCGTTCGGCGATGGAAGAGCTGGGCAAGCAGACCAGCGAGCTGCTGAGCTTCCAGCAGATCGACCCGCAGCGTTTCCCGGTGCAGATCGCCTTCAACCTGATTCCGCACATCGACGACTTCCAGGACAACGGCTACACCAAGGAAGAGATGAAGCTGGTCTGGGAGACGCGCAAGATCCTGGGCGACGACTCCATCCAGGTGAATCCCACCGCGGTGCGCGTGCCGGTGTTCTACGGTCACTCCGAAGCGGTGGCGATCGAAACCCGCGACAAGATCAGCGTCGAAGACGCGCGCGCGCTGCTGGCCGCATCGCCCGGCGTGGAAGTGGTGGACGAGCGCAAGCCTGGCGGCTACCCGACGCCGGTCACGCATGCCTCCGGCAAGGACGCGGTGTTCGTCGGCCGTATCCGTGAGGACCTGTCGCATCCGCGCGGCCTGAATCTGTGGATCGTCTCGGACAACATCCGCAAGGGCGCCGCGCTCAATGCCGTGCAGCTGGCCGAGCTGGTCGCACAGGAAGGCTGATCGCCGTAGTCCCGTAGGAGCGCGCTGGCGCGCGATGAAGCTCTCCCAGTGAAGCCTCATCGCGCTCAGGCGCGCTCCTACCAATGCGCTGCCGATGAGCTGCAGCATGCATGTCGCATCGCGGCATCGCGGCGGCATCTGCGCTCTGCGTCGGGTCGCCGACTTTTTCGCTCATGCAGCGGCTATATTGATGCCCATGAAACATAGGGGCGGGGGCGCGATGCGTCCGATACAAGGGATAGGTGCGCTGCTGCTGATGGCCTGCAGCGGCGCTGCCATGGCGTTGGGCTTGGGCGATATCCGGGTGCTGTCCAGGCCCGGGCAGCCGTTGGTGGCCGAGATTCCGGTCATCTCCAATGAGCCGGGCGAACTCGACAACGCACGCGTGGCGCTGGCATCGGCCACCACGTTTGCACGGGTCGGTCTGGAACGCCCGCAGGGTCTGGTCAGCAACCTGCAGTTCCAGTTCGCGCAGGACGCGCGCGGGCGTGCGGTGATCCGCGTGACCAGCAGCCAGGCAGTGGAGCAGCCGGCGATCAACTTCCTGATCGAGGTGGAGTGGGGCCAGGGCCGGCTGGTGCGCGAGTATTCCGCATTAGTCGATGCGCCCAACACCGCCGCGGCGATCGCCGAGCCAGGCATCGAGGCGCCGCGCGCCGGGGCCAGCAATGCCATCGCACGCGCACCGGCCGCCGCGTCCGCAGCCGCTGCCGAGCGCGCCGGACAGGCCGCCGACGCGGCGGCGCCTGGCGCACGTTCCAGCACGCGTGCTGCCGCGCCGGTGCCGGCCGGCGATGCGTTGCCGGCGGTGCGCTCGGGCCAGACCTTGTCGGAGATCGCTGCCGCAGTGGCCCGTTCCAGCGGGCATTCGCTCGACCAGACCATGCTGGCGCTGCTGCGTACCAACCCGGACGCCTTCATCGGCGGCAACATCAATCGATTGAAGCAGGGCGCAGTGCTGCGCACCCCGCAGGAGGATGCGCTGGCGCAGGTCGGCGCCGCCGAAGCGGCGGTGATGGTGCGCGAGCAGGCCGCGCAGTGGCGTCAGGCGCGCTCGGCGGTTCCGCAGCCGGCCGAGGCCGGCGCTGCGGCCGCAACACCCGCGCCTGCCGCAGCGGCGGCCTCGGCAGGTGCCGGCGCGCGGCTCGAGATCGCCCCTGCAGTGGCGAGTCAGACCAACACCGCCGGCGCCACGTCCGGCACCAGTGCCGAAGGCGAGGGCGACATGGCGGCCAACCAACAGTTACAACAGGCCAGGGAAGACATCGCCACCCGCGATGCGGAATTGCAGGATCTGCGCACCCGCGTGGCCGATCTGGAAAAGCTCAAGCAGCAACAGCAAGCCTTGATCGCCATGAAGGACACCGACCTGGCGGCCGCGCAGAAGCGCCTGTCGGAAACGCCGGCTGCGGCACAGCAGGGCAGCGGGTTCCCGCTGTGGCTGATCGGTGGCCTGGTGTTGATCGTCGCGGCGGTCGTCGCCTGGCTGGCGGCGCGCCGGCGCAAACCCTCGCCGCTGCCGCCGTTGCCGCGGCGTCAGTTCGATTTCGTGCCGGTCGGTGCCGCGGCAGACGCCGCCGAACCGCAGGACGATACGCAGGCCACCGTGCCCAGCGAGCACGATGTGCTGCACGACCCCGAATTCGAACAAGCCGATCTGCGCGAAGAAGAACGCGCCCAGCAGACGCAGCAACCGCTGTCCGATGTGCTGCGCCGTGAGCCGCTGTTGTCCGAGCCTGCCGCCGCGCCGCCGGTGGTCACCAGCGATGACTGGCGCTCGCTGCGCGCAACGCCGCCAGCCCCTCCGGTAGAGCAGCCGGCGTTCGTCGCGCCCGAGGACGCGGTGCCGGAGCCGCCGAGGTCCGCGCACGCGCAGCCGGAAGACGGCCCGCTGCCGTACGGTGACGTTGCGCATGCCAGCAATGATCTGGCGCCGGGCATGCCGTCCGCGTCGGTCGCCACGCAGGACCGCCTGGATGTCGATCCGGCCCCCATCGCGCCGGCCGCTGCGCCCAGCGCGGTGAACAGCAGGGAGTTCGTCTCGGCAGGGCGCGATCGTCTGGAGCTGGCCGTGGCCTACATGGACCTTGGTGACACGGACACCGCACGCGGCCTGTTGCTGGAAGTCGCGGCAACCGGCGACGAGGCCAGCCGCGCCGAGGCCGCCGAACTGCTGGAACGCCTGGCATGAGCCCGGCGCTGGACAGCATGGCCGCCGCGCGCGAGCGCCGCATCGATTACGTGGAATTCGCCTCGCTCGATCTGGAGGCCAGCCGCGCCTTTTTCGAAGCCGTGTTCGGCTGGCAGTTTCAGGCCTATGGCCCGGATTATCTGGCCTTCAACGACGGTCGTCTGGACGGCGGTTTCTATCGCGCCACCGCGGTAGCGCCGGCAGACGCTGGCCCATTGGTCGTGCTGTATGCCGACGCGCTGGAGCCCATGGCCGAGCGCGTTCGCGCGGCCGGTGGCGAGATCGTCAAGCCGGTGTTCGGCTTTCCCGGCGGCAGCCGCTTTCATTTTCGCGAGCCGGGCGGTAACACGCTGGCAGTGTGGTCCGAGCGCACGGTCGGCTAGTCCGCGCGCTCCATCGATTCGATAACAGGCAGGTTCCGATGCGTTACGCGCTGGGCGTGGAGTACGACGGCAGCGAGTTTCAGGGCTGGCAGCAGTTGGGGGAACATGGCGGGCCGAGCGTACAGGCCAGCCTGCAGGCGGCGCTGTCCTCGGTGGCCGATGCCCCGGTGCAGGTGGTGTGCGCGGGCCGCACCGATGCCGGCGTGCACGGCGAATGCCAGGTGGTGCATTTCGACAGCGATGCGCGCCGCGAGCCGCGTGGCTGGATGCTGGGCACCACCGCGCGCCTGCCGCCCTCGATCGCGGTGCGCTGGTGCGTGCCGGCCGCCGCCGACTTCCATGCGCGGTTTTCCGCACGCGCACGCCGCTACCGGTATCGCCTGCTGAATCGGCAGATACGCCCGGCGCTGTATCGCCAGACCTTGAGCTGGGAACGGCGCCCGCTGGATGCCGATGCCATGCACGCAGCCGCGCAGGCCTTGTTGGGTGAGAACGACTTCAGCGCATTTCGCAGTGTGCAGTGCCAGGCCCTGCATGCACGCCGCAACCTGCAGGCCATCAGCGTGCAACGCATCGGCGAGGTGGTGGAGGTGCAGGTCCAGGCCAATGCATTCCTTCATCACATGGTGCGGAATATTGTTGGCTCGCTGATCCTGATCGGAACCGGGGAACAACCGGGCGACTGGATCGCGACGTTGCTGGCCGGCCGCGACCGTACGGTGGCCGGGCCGACAGCGCCGCCACAAGGCCTGGTCTTCGTCGGGCCGCTGTATCCCGCAGAGTGGCATCTGCCCGCTGAGGTAACCCAATGAATCGATCGCTGTACCGCACCCGTATCAAGTTCTGTGGCATGACTCGCGCCGGTGATATTCGACTGGCCGGCGAGCTGGGTGTGGACGCGGTAGGTTTCATCTTTGCGCATGGCAGCCCGCGCCGCGTGGCGCCGGCCGAGGCGCGCGCAATGCGCCAGGCCACTGCGCCGATGGTCGATGTGGTGGCGCTGTTCCGCAATAATTCCAAGGAAGAAGTACGCGAAGTGGTGCGCACCGTACGTCCGACCTTGCTGCAGTTCCATGGCGAGGAAGACGACGCGTTCTGCCGCAGCTTCAACCTGCCGTATCTGAAGGCGGTGCCGATGGGCAGCGGCGGGATGAATGGCGAGGACGCCAACGCGCGAACCTTGCAGCTCGCCTTCCCCAATACCGCCGGTTTCCTGTTCGACAGCCATGCGCCCGGCGCAGGCGGCGGTACCGGCAAGACCTTCGATTGGTCGCGCCTGCCGACCGGCCTGCATCGCCCGTTTCTGCTGGCCGGCGGCATCACCGCCGACAATGTGTTCGATGCGATCGTGGCAACGCTGCCATGGGGTGTGGACGTGTCCAGCGGCGTGGAGCTGGCGCCCGGCATCAAGGACGGCCACATGATGCGCAAGTTCGTCGAAGAAGTGCGCCGGGCCGATTGTCACGAGATGGGGTGAGTTGGGAATCGGGATTCGAGAATCGGGATTGGGGATTGGGGAATCGGAGTAGGCAGTCTGCTTCGTTGTTTTAATTGCCCTAGATTTTTCGTGTCCTCCGATGATTGATTGCTTGGTCGTAGTCTCTCCGATCACTGAGCGTTCCAATCAGACGCCTGCGGCATCCGTGGTGCGCTGCTGATCTTCTGAAAGCGCGCTACGTAACCAGCCGGCAAGCTGGTCGATGCGTGGATCCGGGTTGCGCCTTGCGGCGCACAGTACCCAGCGGCCGCGGGTTGGCGTGAAGCCCCAGGGCGCCAGCAGGCGTCCGGCGGCCAGGTCCGCGGCAACCAGCGGTTGCGGTGCGATCGCCACGCCCAGGCCGGCGGCGGCGGCTTCCAGCAGGTAGACCAGATGTTCGAATTCGGTGCCGAAGCGCAGCGCTTCGGCTGCCACGCCGTGGCTTTGCGCCCATTCCGGCCAGGCCTGCGGGCGCGAGCGGGTATGCAGCAAGGCGTGATCGAGCAGGGCGGCGGGCACTTTGCCAGCCAGCTGCGTCGCCGATGCCAGCTGCGGACTCAGCACCGGACCGATCCACTCCACCCCTAGCTCGTGCACCTGCCAGTCGCCCGGCCAGGGCGGGATGTCCAGCAGCAGTGCCGCATCCAGGCCGTCCAGGTCCGGGCCGGGCGCCTGCTCGTTGGCCGACAGGTGCAGGCGCACCTGCGGCAGATCCCGCTGCAGCCGGCCCAGCCGCGGGATGACCCAGCGCGCGAGCAGACTGCCCGAGCAGCCCAGCACCAGCGGCGCCTCGCTGCTCGGGCGCCGCAACGCCGCCCAGGTGTCGCCGATCAGCGCAAAGCCCTCGCCGGTCGCATCACGCAGCCGGACGCCGGCAGGAGTCAGCACAAGGCCACGACCCTGGCGGGTGAACAGCGCCGCGCCCAGGGCCTGTTCCAGCGAGCGCACGTGCCGGCTGATGGCGCCATGGGTCACGTGCAACTCCTGCGCGGCCCGGCTGACGCTCTGCAGACGCGCGGCGGATTCGAACGCGCGCAGCGCTGCAAGCGGGGGAAGCAGGGTGCTCATATGTGAGTCCAGGTCACAGGTTGCGGCAATCTTATCGATTTATCGCGCGCCGTGGCTGCGCTACAGTAATGCTTCTTGTATGACCGCATCGCTGCAGAGGATTCCCATGTCGGCCCAGCCCATCAGTGACTTTCACGCCTATCCGGACGCTGCCGGCCATTTCGGCAAGTTCGGTGGCCGGTTCGTTGCCGAGACCTTGATCGGCCCGTTACAGGAACTGGCTGCCGCCTACGACCAGGCGCGCCAGGATCCGGCCTTCATCGCCGAGTACGACAAGGATCTCAAGCATTACGTCGGCCGGCCCAGCCCGATCTACCACGCCGAGCGCCTGAGTCGCGAAGTGGGCGGCGCGCAGATCCTGCTCAAGCGCGAGGACCTGAACCATACCGGCGCGCACAAGATCAACAACACCATCGGCCAGGCCCTGCTGGCCAGCCGCATGGGCAAGACCCGCATCATCGCCGAGACCGGCGCCGGCCAGCATGGCGTGGCCAGTGCCACGGTCGCCGCGCGGCTAGGCCTGGAGTGCGTGGTCTACATGGGTGCCACCGACATCGAGCGGCAGAAGATCAACGTCTACCGCATGAAGTTGCTCGGCGCCACGGTGATCCCGGTGACCTCCGGCTCGGCCACGCTCAAGGACGCGCTCAACGAGGCGATGCGCGACTGGGTCACCAACGTGCAGGACACCTTCTACATCATCGGCACCGTGGCCGGCCCGGATCCGTATCCGCGCATGGTGCGTGACTTCAATGCGATTGTCGGCCGCGAAGCGCGCGTGCAGATGCTGGAAGACTTCGGCCGCCTGCCGGATGCGATCAGCGCCTGCGTCGGCGGCGGCAGCAATGCGATCGGCCTGTTCCATGCCTTCCTCAACGACCCGGGCGTCAAGATCTATGGCGCCGAAGCGGCCGGCGACGGCATCGCCAGCGGCCGTCATGCGGCGTCGATCGCGGCCGGGCGCCCCGGTGTGCTGCATGGCAACCGCACCTATGTGATCTGCGACGACGACGGCCAGATCACCGAAACCCATTCGATCTCCGCTGGGCTGGATTACCCGGGCGTGGGCCCGGAGCATTCGTTCCTGTCCGACAGCGGCCGCGCGGTCTATCAGGGCATCACCGACGACGAAGCGATGGCCGCCTTCCATCTGCTGGCGCATACCGAAGGCATCCTGGCCGCGCTCGAATCCAGCCACGCGGTGGCGCAGTCGATCAAGCTCGCGCGCGAGATGCCCAAGGACGCGTTGATCCTGTGCAACCTGTCCGGCCGCGGCGACAAGGACGTGCACACCATCGCTGCGCGCGAAGGCGTGCAGGTCTGATGCCACTGCGGCGCGTCACCGTGACCGCGCTGGCCGACCAACCGGGCGAGCAGGAGCTGCTGTTCGCCTGGCTCGACCGCTGGGCGCCGCAGATCCGCAGCTGCTCGGAAAACAGCGGCTGCGGCTGCTGCCTGGACAGTTTCGACCTCGAGGTCGAGGCCCAGGCATTGGCCGAACTGCCGCCTGCCATGTACCAGGACATCCATTGAAGCGGTTGTACCGCCTCTAACTTTTGCAAGGTCTTTCAATGCGTCGTATCGACGAAACCTTCCAGCGCCTGCGCGCCGATGGCCGCAAGGCGCTCATCCCCTTCATCACCGCCGGCGACCCGTCGCTGGAAGCCACCGTACCGGTCATGCACGCGCTGGTACGTGCCGGTGCCGACGTCATCGAGCTGGGCGTGCCGTTCTCCGACCCGATGGCCGACGGCCCCACCATCCAGCGCAGCTCCGAGCGCGCGCTGGGCCGTGGTGCCGGCCTTGCCTACGTGCTGGAGGCGGTGCACGAATTCCGTCGCGAAGACGCCGCCACGCCGGTGGTGTTGATGGGCTACCTCAACCCGATCGAGATCCACGGCACCCGTCGCTTCGCCGAAGCCGCCGTCGCTGCGGGTGTGGATGGCCTGCTCCTGGTCGATCTGCCGCCCGAAGAAGCGGCCGAGACCCGCACCATCTTCACCGAGGTCGGCCTGGCCCTGATCGCGCTGGCCTCGCCGACCACCAGCGAGCAGCGTCTGGACATGTTGTGCAGCAGCGCCCAGGGCTATCTCTACTACGTCAGCTTCGCCGGCGTCACCGGCGCCTCGAATCTGCTCGACACCCATGCCGCCAGCGACCGCCTGCGCCAGCTGCGTCGGCGTGCCGGCGCTCCGGTGGTGGCCGGCTTCGGCATCAAGGACGCCGCCAGCGCCGCCGCGATGGCCGTCGACGCCGAAGGTGTGGTGGTCGGTAGCGCCCTGGTCGCTGCGCTGGCCGAAGCCACTGACGTCCGCAGCGCCCGCGAACGCGCCGAAGCCTTCCTGGCCCCACTGCGCCAGGCGCTCGACCAGGCCTGAAGCCAACGCCGCCCTCTGCTCCGGGGGAGACGGCGCGGCCTGCGCGCCATCTGGCACGCCTGCCTTCAAGCGCCGGCGCGGCAGGCGCTGGCCGGGCCATGCCGGCCCCGCATTTAGCCTCCGCGCTACCTCGGCTTTCCCGCGGCGCGTTAGACTGTCGCCCCTCTGCGGCCCACATGGCCGCCCTGCATGGATTGTCATACACGCATGAGCTGGCTCAGCAAATTGATGCCCTCGGGCATCCGCACCGAGAACACCCCGGCCAAGAAGCGCAGCGTCCCCGAGGGCCTGTGGGAGAAGTGCAGCAACTGCGGCAGCGCGCTGTACGGCCCCGAACTCGAGGAGAACCTCGAGGTCTGTCCCAAGTGCGACCACCATATGGCGATCCGCGCGCGCGCGCGCCTGAACTCGCTGTTCGATCCCGACACCGCGACCACCGAGATCGCCGCCCAGCTGGGCCCGGTCGACGTACTCAAGTTCAAGGACCAGAAGCGGTACGGCGAGCGCATCAAGGCCAGCCAGAAGAGCAGCGGCGAGTACGACGCACTGATCGCCATGCGCGGCACGCTCAAGGGCAATCCGCTGGTCGCCGCCGCCTTCGACTTCGCCTTCATGGGCGGCTCGATGGGCTCGGTGGTCGGCGAGCGCTTCGCACGCGCGGCCGAAGTGGCGCTGGAAGTCGGCTGCCCGTTCGTGTGCTTTTCCGCCAGCGGCGGGGCGCGCATGCAGGAGGGCCTGTTCTCGCTGATGCAGATGGCCAAGACCTCCGCCGCGCTCGGTCGCCTGCGCGAAGCCGGCCTGCCGTACATCTCGGTGCTGACCCATCCCACCACCGGTGGCGTGTCGGCCTCGTTCGCGATGCTGGGCGATATCAATATCGCCGAGCCGCATGCCCTGATCGGCTTCGCCGGCCCGCGCGTGATCGAGCAGACCGTGCGCGAGACCCTGCCGGAAGGCTTCCAGCGTTCGGAGTTCCTGCTCGACCACGGTGCCATCGACCAGATCTGCGACCGCCGCGACATGCGCGACCGCATCGCCGATCTGACCGCGATGATGATGCGCCAGCCGCATCCGCAGGACGCGGCCGCATGAGGCCAGTGGTTGCGCGCATGCGCGACACCGTCGCACGCGCCGCTGCGCGTGCGTCCACCCGTAGGCAGGAACACCGTAACGCATGAGCAGTCGCAAGTATTTTGGAACCGACGGCATCCGCGGTCGGGTCGGGCAGGGCGTGATCTCGGCCGATTTCGTGCTGCGGCTGGGCAATGCGCTCGGTCGGGTGCTCACCCAGGGCCGCAGCAAGCGCCCGCTGGTGCTGATCGGCAAGGACACCCGGATTTCCGGCTACATGTTCGAAGCCGCGTTGGAAGCCGGCCTGGTCGCCGCCGGCGCCGACGTGCAGCTGATCGGCCCGATGCCGACCCCGGCCATCGCCTTCCTGACCAACACTCTGCGCGCCGACGCCGGCGTGGTGATCAGCGCCTCGCACAACCCGCATTACGACAACGGCATCAAGTTCTTTTCTGCCGAAGGCGAGAAGCTCGACGACGCCACCGAAGCGGCGATCGAGGCCGCGCTGGACGAGCCGTTCCACACCGTGGAATCGGAGCGCCTGGGCAAGGCGATCCGCACCCGCGATGCGATCGGCCGTTACATCGAATTCTGCAAGGCCAGCGTGGCGCGCGGGTTCACCCTGCACGGCCTGAAGATGGTGCTGGACTGCGCGCATGGCGCGACCTATCACATCGCGCCGATGCTGTTCCGCGAGCTGGGTGCGGACGTGGTCGTCATCGGTGCCGCACCGGACGGGCTCAATATCAATGCCGGTGTCGGCTCCACCCATATCGACAACCTCGCCGCCAAGGTGCGCGAGAGCGGTGCGCAGCTCGGCATCGCCTTCGATGGCGATGGCGACCGCGTGCTGATGGCCGACGACCAGGGCAACCCGGTCGATGGCGACGATCTGCTCTACGTGCTCGCGCGCTCCTGGCAGGCCAGCGGCCGGCTCACCGGCACCGTGGTCGGCACCTTGATGACCAACTACGGTCTGGAACAGGCGCTGGCCGCATTGCACATCCCGTTCCAGCGCGCCAAGGTCGGCGACCGCTACGTGCACCAGGCCCTGGTCGAGGGCGGCGGCACGCTGGGCGGCGAAACCTCCGGCCACCTGCTGTGCCTGGATCGCGCCACCACCGGCGATGGCATCGTCAGTGCGCTACAGGTGCTCGAGGCACTGGGGCGCGACGGGCAGAGTCTGCGCGAGGCCCTGGGCAGCCTGAGCAAGGTGCCGCAGAAGACCGTCAATGTGCGGCTGGGAGGCGGGGCGGCCAAGGCGATCGTGGAGGCCGCCGGCGTGCAGCAGGCGCTGCAGCAGGCGCAGGCCGCCGTGCAGGGCCGTGGGCGCGCGTTCCTGCGTCCGTCCGGTACCGAGCCGGTGGTGCGCGTGACCGTGGAAGCCGACGACGCCGGCCTGATGCAGGACACGCTCGACCGTCTTTCCGGAGCCGTGCGTGACGCGGCGTGAGTCGCTGATCATTGGTGTGTGCGTGTTCTTTGCCAAGGCCGCGACGTTCTACCTGTTGTATCGCCTGCTGTCCTGAGCGGCAGGCCTTCCTTTCGACTTCCCGACTTCAACTACAGATATCCGTATGAGCGCCCGCATCCCGACCCTGGACATCACCCGTTTCGACAGCGACCGCGACGCCTTCGTCGCCGAGCTCGGCGCGGCCTATCGGCAGTGGGGCTTTGCCGGCATCCGCAACCACGGCATCGCGCAGGCCGACATCGACGCGGCGTATGACGTGTTCAAGGCGTTCTTCGCCCTGCCCGAAGAGGTCAAGCGTCGCTATCACGTGGAAGGCAGCGGCGGTGCGCGCGGTTACACCGCGTTCGGCGTGGAGACCGCCAAGGATTCCAAGCATTTCGATCTGAAGGAGTTCTGGCATATCGGTCGCGAGATCGCGGACGATTCGCCGTACCGCGCGGTGATGGCGCCGAACCTGTGGCCCGAAGAGGTGCCTGGTTTCCGTGAGCGCGGCTACCGGCTGTACCAGCAGCTGGACCAGCTGGGCTCGCGTGTGCTGTCGGCATTGGCGCTGCATATCGGCCTGCCGCAGGACTACTTTGTCGACAAGACCAACAACGGCAACTCGATCCTGCGGCCGATCCACTACCCGCCGATCACCAGCGACGACATCCCCAACGTGCGCGCCGGTGCGCATGGCGACATCAATTTCATCACCCTGCTGGTCGGCGCCAGCGCGGCCGGGCTGGAAGTGCGCTCCAACGATGGCGAGTGGGTGCCGTTCACTGCCGACGCCGACACCATCGTGGTCAACATCGGCGACATGCTGCAGCGCCTGACCAACCACGTGTATCCGTCCACCATCCATCGTGTGGTCAATCCGCCGGGCGAACAGGCGCGCAAGCCGCGCTATTCGGTGCCGTTCTTCCTGCACCCCAATCCGGATTTCCTCATCGACGTGCTGCCTTCGTGCATCTCCGCCGACAATCCGAGCCGCTACCCCGAGCCGATTACCGCGCACGGTTTTCTGGAAGAACGTCTGCGCGAGATCAAGCTGAAGTAATCCGTTCGCAGGCGCAGCAGCGCCGCCAGCGGCTGCGCTCGCAGCATCGGCGATGACCTCCGCCACAGTTTGGTTCATAAAATTCTGCTGGCGGCCGGTTAAAGCTTGCATTCACCTCAGCCGATAACCCAGTCTGATCGCTAGCGCGACGTCGGATTCGCCTGGCGCCCGCTGCCGATTGCACTAGGCTTGGGGGGCGCATGCGGACGCAGTGGTTCAAACGGATCGGCCCGGTTTTGGGGTTGCTGGCGTACTGCGCCGCAAGCTGTGCGTGGGCGACGCCGCTCAGCGTGACCGTCGTCGATGCCAACGGCATGTTGGTCGATGCGGTAGTGAGTCTGGAGCCGGCACGTCCGGTGGCCGCCGGTGGGGCGCCCAGGACCGTCGAGATGGACCAGGTCAACTCGCAGTTCGTGCCTGCGGTGCTGGCGGTGCGCACCGGTACCTTGGTGCGGTTTCCCAACAACGACCAGATTCGCCATCAGGTCTATTCGTTCTCTGCCGCAAAGCGTTTTGAGTTGCCGCTGTTCCAGGGCAGCACTGCCGCGCCGGTGCGCTTTGACCAGGCTGGTCTGGTGACGGTGGGCTGCAATATCCACGACTGGATGCTGGGCTATATCGTGGTGCTGGACACGCCGTATTTCGGCAAGACCGGCAGCGACGGTCGCGTGCAGCTGGACGCGCCGGCAGGCAACTACACCTTGCGGGTCTGGCATCCGCGCATCAAGGGCGCTGCACTCGCCGAGCCGGTGGCGCTTGCGCGCGAGGCCGTGCAACGGCGCGTGACCTTGCAGACCACCGGCGCCGCACCGGCGGTGGCACCTCCGGATGCGCGCGTGCGCGCGCTGCAGGACAAGTTCCGCCGCGCCGACCCGCAGAAGCCCAAGCCATGAAGGCCATGCGCCTGCATACCCGCATCGCGGCGTTTCTGGTGCTGGTCGTGCTTGCCACGCAGGCGTTGACCTTCATCGCGGTGCAGGTCGCCACCGAGCGCAGCGTCAAGGCGCAGCTCGGCGAAGAGCTGCAGATCGGCGAGCGCGTCTGGCAACGCATCAATCTGCGCCGCGACGAACAACTGCTGCAGTCGGCCTCGGTGCTGGCCGACGACTTCGGTTTCCGCGCGGCCGTGGCCAGTGGCGATGTGCCGACCATGCAATCGGCATTGCGCAACCACGCCGCGCGCATGTCGGCGCAGACCGCGCTGCTGCTGGCCCCGGATGGCGAATTTTTGACCGGACTTGCCGATCTGCCGCAAACCGAACAGCTGCGCGCAGTGCAGACCCTGCTGCAGCAGGCGCAGCGCGATGGGCGTGCGGTGGGCGTGGTCGCACTGGACCGACGCATCGTGCGGCTGGCGGTGGTGCAGGTACTGGCACCGAGCCGGGTGGGCTGGATCGCGATCGGCAACGAATCCGGCGACGGTCTCGCACAGGATTTCCGTTCCACCACCGGGCTGGATGCGACCTTCTTCACCGATGGTCCGCCGGTGCGGGTGCTGGCGTCCACGCTGGAGCCGGCTGCGCGCGCCGAGTTCGCGCAGCAGTTGCCGACCGCCGAACGCGCACAGGGCGCGGCGGTCGCGTTGACGCTGGCCGAGTCGCGTTACCTGGTCAAACTGCAGTCGATCCAGGGCGACAGCCATGTGCGGGTCGCGCTGCAGGCCTCGCTGGATCGCGCGGTGGCGCCGTACCGCGTGCTCAAGTTGCGCATCCTGCTGCTGGCGGGCCTGGCCACGGCTGCGGCGCTGGGTGTGGCGATCTTCCTGGCGCGCAGCGTCAGCAGGCCGGTCGCGCAGCTGGTGCAGGCAGCGCGGCGCATCCAGCGCGGCGACTACCACACCGCGGTCGAGGTGCCCTCCGGGCGCGAACTGGCCGAGTTGGCCGACAGCTTCGGGCGCATGCAGCAGCAGATCGCCAGTCGCGAGCAGCACATCCTGCATCAGGCGCGCCACGATGCCCTGACCGGTCTGCCCAATCGCATCTGGTTGCTGGAGCGGCTGAAGGACGTGGTGGAGCAGACCGTGGCCTCCGGCGGCACGGCCGCAGTGCTGATCCTGGATCTGGAACGCTTCAAGGAACTCAACGACAGCCTGGGCCACGATTTTGCCGACCAGGTCCTGGTCGAAGCAGGCCGCCGCCTTGCCGACGTGGTGCAGGAACCCAATCTCGTCGGGCGGCTGGGCAGCGACGAATTCATGGTGGTGGTGGCGCAGACAGATGTCACCACCGTGCAGCAGGATGCACAGCGCTTGCTGCTGCAGTTGCGCCGCCCGCTGGCGCTGCCGCAGGCGCGCATCCAGCTGGAGGCCAGCATCGGCATCGCCCTGATTCCCGAACACGGCGCCGATCCGGACACCTTGTTGCGGCGCGCGGACATCGCACGGCGCCAGGGCGGCAACGTCACCACCGTCGGCGCCAGCGTGTATCGCCTGGGCCAGGACGAGCAGCATCTGCGCCGGCTGCGCCTGACCGGCGATCTGCGCCAGGCCATCGGCGGCAACGAACTGACCTTGCGCTTCCAGCCCAAGATCTGCCTGCGCAACGATCGCGTCGAACAGGTCGAGGTGCTGGTGCGCTGGCAGCATCCGGTGCTCGGAGCGATCGGCCCGGACGAATTCATTCCGCTGGCCGAGCACTCCGGCGTGATCCATCCCTTGACCCGCTTCGTGCTGGACGAGGCGCTGCGCTGCCAGGCGCAATGGCGCAGGCAGGGGCTGGAACTGGGCATGGCGATCAATCTCTCCGCACTGGATCTGTCCGACCCCGGCCTGCCCGATTACGTGCGTGGCCGTCTGGAGCATCACGCGGTGCCGGCGCAGTCGGTGACGCTGGAACTGACCGAAAGCGCGCTGATGCGCGATGTCGAATCGGCGCTGCACATGCTGCACCAGCTGCGCAGCGTCGGCGTGCGTCTGTCCATCGACGACTTCGGCACCGGCTATTCCTCGTTGGCGCAACTCAAGCGCATGCCGGTGAACGAATTGAAGATCGACAAGAGCTTCGTCATGCAACTGGCCGAGGGCACCGACGATGCGTTCATCGTGCGCAGCACCATCGATCTGGGGCACAACCTGGGCTTGAGCGTGATCGCCGAAGGCGTGGAGAACGCCACCGCGCTGGGGCTGCTGCGCGGTTATGGCTGCGACATGGTGCAGGGCTATCTGTATTCGCCGCCACTGGAAGAAGTGCCGCTGGTCGCCTGGTGCATGCGGCAACTCGATCTGGCGCCGGCGGCGCAGGCAGGAGTGCATCGATGAGCAAATGGCGGGGCGCGCTGCTGTCTGTGGCACTGGCCGGGCTGGCCAGCGCACCCGCGTCGGCGATCGCCGGCGACGGGCGCCTGCTCGCCACCGGTGGCGTGTCGATGATCGAAGGCAGCAGCGGTGGCGGCATCGTGCCGTGGGCCACGCTGTCGGGCTACGGCACCCGCGACGAACTGGGCAGCGTGCTGTTCGCCACGCATGTGGACAGCGGCGATTACCGGCTCGACGTGCAAGGTGCCGCGCTGACGGTCGGCAACCGGCTGGAACTTTCGCTGGCGCGGCAACGGCTGGATCTGGGCACCCTGCAGGACCGGCTGGGCCTGCCGTGGAATGCGCTTGGCCAGGACGTGTTCGGCGCCAAGCTGCGGGTCTACGGCGATCTGGTCTACGGACATGCGCCGCAGGTCAGCGTGGGCGTGCAGTACAAACGCCTGCGCAATGGCACGCTGCCGCTGGCGATCGGCGCGCGCGACGATCACGGCACCGACGTGTATGTCAGTGCCAGCCGCTTGTTCCTGCAGGCCGCGGGCGGCTATCAACTGCTGCTCAACGGCACCTTGCGCGCGACCCGCGCCAATCAGACCGGCTTGCTCGGTTTCGGCGGCGATCGCCGCAACGCCTATCGGCTGGTCGGCGAAGCCAGCGCCGCCGTCGTGCTGTCGCCGGCGTGGGTGGTCGGCGTGGAATATCGCGACAAGCCCGACAATCTCGGCTTCGCCCGCGAGCAGGCCTGGGCGGATGCATTCGTGGCCTGGTTTCCCAGCAAGCATGTGTCCCTGACCGCGGCCTGGGCCGAGCTTGGCGACATCGCCACGCTCACCGACCAGCGCGGTACCTATCTTTCCCTGCAGGTGGCGTTCTGATGAATCGACGGCTGCGCTGGCCCTTGCTGTGCATGCTGGCGCTGATGAATGCCTGCGCCACCACGCAACCGCGCCCCACGCTCTACGACGAACTCGGCGGGCAGGCCGGAATCGAAGCGCTGGTGGAAACCATGCTGTCGCGCATCGCCGACGACCAACGCATCGTCGACAAGTTCGCGCGCGTCAACATCGTGATGCTCAACGAGCGCCTGGTGCAGAAGTTCTGCCATGTCGCCGACGGCCCGTGCCCGGATACCGCCAAGTCGATGCAGCAGGCGCACGCGCACCTGGCCATTCGCGAAGGCGACTTCAATGCGCTGGTGGAGGATCTGAACTGGGCGATGGATCAGCGCAAGATTCCGCGCCGCACGCAGAACCGTCTGCTGGCGCGGCTGGCGGCCATGCATGGCGAAATCGTCAATCACTGAGGGTGTCGCATCGCTGCCGCGCGCAGTGATGGACGCGCGTGGTCGCTGCTCGTAACACCATGTTTCCAGCCACGGACTGCGGCGCTGGGCGGGGCCGTTCAAAGCATCCGACGTCCGCTCGCGACGTATTGCCAGTCGCCCTGCGCTGCAGACAGGAGCGAGGCTGCGGCCGGTATCGGTGGTGGCCATGGCAACGGACAAGCTGGCAGTTGCAAGCGGCGCGCGGTCACGGGTGTGTGGCTGCGCAGGCAAGACGCTGCAGGCAGCCGATGCGCCGCCGCCTCTCACTGCAACGGACGCACCCGCTGCGATCCGCGCGCCATCAGGCGCAGTGCGAGCGCATGCGGCATCACGCGCAAGGCCGCATTGACCAGGCGATAGCGCCAGCCCGGCACGGCCAGCACCTGGCCGCGTTCCAGCGCGGCAATGCCGTACTCGGCCACGTCGTCGGCCTGCAGCCACGCCCAGCGGGGCAGGGTGGACATCGCCGCGCGGGTGCCGGTGACATCGTGAAACTCCGACCAGGCAAAGCCGGGACACAGCGCGCAGACCTTGACCGTGCAGTCGGCGTTCTCCAGTGCCAGCGATTCGCTGAAGCGCAGCAGGAAGCTCTTGCTGGCTGCGTACAGCGTCTGCCCGTCGGCACTCGGCGTCAGTGCGGCGAACGAGGCCACATTGAGGATCCGGCCCTGGCCGCTGGCGCGGATCATCGGCAAGAGCCGCCAGGTCAGTTCGCACACCGCGCCCACCATCACCTGCAGAAAGCGTGCGTGCGTGGCCCAGTCGTTGTGCAGATAGCGGCCCGGCACGCCGTAGCCGGCGTTGTTGACCAGGGTGCCCACCGTCCAGCCATTGCGCTGGATCTGCGCAACCAATGCTTCGACCGCGGCGGGATCGCCCAGATCGGCCGGCACCACTTCCACCTGCACCAAGGGCCGCAACTCCTCGGCCAGCGCCTGCAGCCGGTCGACCCGGCGCGCGGTCAGGATCAGCGGCACGCCACGCCTTGCGTAGGCACGCGCAATCTCGCGGCCGATGCCGCTGGAGGCGCCGGTGACCAGCGCGAAGACAGGCGAAACGGACATGGCAGGTTCCTGGTGGAGGAGGGGGAGGACAGGCAATGGACAGAAGTGTGCCGGCTGCCGACAGGGCATGGGCTATTCTGTCGCCTGTCTTCCACTCAGGAACCTGCGCCTGATGCGTCGAAAGATCGTTGCCGGAAATTGGAAGCTGCATGGCAGCCGCGCCTTCGCCACCGAACTGGTGGCCCAGATCGCTGCGCACATGCCCCTGGAGGGTGTCGATGTCGTCATCCTGCCGCCACTGCCTTACCTGGGCGACCTGATCGAGGATTTCGAGGAACACCATCTGTGTTTCGGTGCCCAGGACGTCAGCAGTAACGAGAAGGGCGCCTACACCGGGGAAGTCTCGGCCACGATGCTGGTCGATGTCGGCGCCGAGTACGGGCTGGTCGGCCACTCCGAACGGCGCCAGTACCATCGTGAGAGCAGTGAGCTGGTGGCGCATAAATTCGCCGCCGCCATGCATGCCGGGCTGATTCCGGTGCTGTGCGTGGGCGAGTCGCTGGAACAGCGCGAGGCCGACCAGACCGAGGCTGTGCTGCGCGCCCAGCTCGCGCCGGTGCTGGCGCTGGTGGGCAGCGCGGGCTTTGCCCGCGCCGTGCTCGCCTACGAGCCGATCTGGGCCATTGGCACCGGCCGCACCGCCAGCCCGGAGCAGGCGCAGGCGGTGCACGCGTTCCTGCGTGGCGAAGTCGCGAAGGCGGATGCTAGAATCGCCGATTCTCTGCCCATCCTGTACGGGGGCAGTGTCAAGCCCGATAACGCCAGCGAGCTGTTTGCCCAGCCCGACGTCGATGGCGGGCTGGTCGGAGGCGCCTCGCTGGTCGCCGAGGATTTCCTGGCCATCGCGCGTGCGGCGGCCGCTTGTTAACCCATTAAGTTTTGTCCGGGGACGGATTTCGAAATGCTGATGTTGATCCTCAATGTGGTCTACGTGCTGGTCGCGCTGGCGATGATTGCGCTGATCCTGATGCAGCGTGGTGCGGGTGCGGCAGCCGGTTCCGGCTTCGGCGCCGGCGCGTCGGGCACCGTGTTCGGCTCGCAGGGCGCGTCGAACTTCCTGTCCAAGTCGACCAAGTGGCTGGCGGTGGTGTTCTTCAGCATCAGCCTGTTCATGGCGTGGTACGCCACCCACGGCGCACGTCCGACCGACCAGAACCTGGGCGTGATGTCGCAGTCGGCCACCCCGGCGCCCGCCGCTGCGGGCGAGCTGACTCAGCCGTTGCCGCAGGCGCCGGCCGCCGGCGCAGTCCCGACCGCTCCTTCGCAGCCAGTGCCTGCCGCAACTCCGGCTGCAACGCCGGCGCAGTCCGCACCGGCACAGCAGGTGCCCGCGGCACGCGAAGAAAACGCTTCAGAACCAGCACAAAAACGCTGAAGCCGGTTACAATACGCTGCGCACTGGGATGCCCAGCGGCGCAACGTATGCCCAGGTGGCGGAATTGGTAGACGCACTACCTTGAGGTGGTAGCGACTTAGGTCGTAGGGGTTCGAGTCCCCTCTTGGGCACCATTGTTTGGCTGCAGTTCCTGCGCATCGCTGGTCGCGCGCGGGGTCTGCCTATACCCCATGCCGGCACGCGGCGCGTGCGGGCAGAGGCAAGAGAGAATCGCTGTGCTGGCCGAATATTTGCCGAGTCTGCTGTTTCTGATCGTCGCCACCGGTATCGGCATCGTGCTGATGCTGGTCGGTCGATTCCTCGGTCCGCGTAGTCCGGACCCGCGCAAGCTCTCGCCTTACGAGTGTGGCTTCGAAGCCTTCGAAGACGCGCGCATGAAGTTCGACGTGCGCTACTACCTGATCGCGATCCAGTTCATCGTGTTCGATCTGGAAATCATCTTCATCGTGCCGTGGACACAGGTGTTCATGGAGATCGGCGCACGTTCGCTGGTCACCATGGGCCTGTTCGTCGGCATGTTGTTCCTTGGCTTTATCTACGTGTGGAAGAAGGGAGCGCTGGAATGGGAGTGATTCAGACCCTGGATCGTCTGATGACCAACCCGATGCCGGAAGGCCGGGTGGAAGACATCCTGCGCCCGGAAGGCGAAAACCCGCTGCTCGAGAAGGGCTATGTGACCACCAGCGTCGATGCGCTGCTGAACTGGGCGCGCACCGGCTCGATGTGGCCGATGACCTTCGGCCTGGCCTGCTGCGCGGTCGAGATGATGCATGCCGGTGCCGCGCGTCTGGATCTGGACCGCTACGGCGTGGTGTTCCGCCCGTCGCCGCGCCAGTCCGACGTGATGATCGTGGCCGGCACGCTGGTCAACAAGATGGCCCCGGCGCTGCGCAAGGTCTACGACCAGATGCCGGACCCGAAGTGGGTCATCTCGATGGGCAGCTGCGCCAATGGCGGCGGCTACTATCACTATTCGTATTCGGTGGTGCGCGGTTGCGATCGCATCGTGCCGGTGGACATCTACGTCCCCGGTTGCCCGCCGACCGCCGAGGCGCTGGTATACGGCATCCTGCAGCTGCAGAAGAAGATCTGGCGTACCCAGACCATCGCGCGCTGACACCCGTCTTCTTCTACTGAGAGCAGCCAAGCCCCCATGGCAGAGCAAGCATCTTCCTTCACTGACCGACTTGCGGCACGTTTCGCCGGTGCGCAGATCGCCGTGGCATTGCCGCGCGGCGAAGTGACGCTGGAAGTCGCTGCGGCCGATTGGCACGCCACCTGTCTGGCCCTGCGCGACGAGCTCGGTTTCGAACAGCTCAGCGACCTGTGCGGCGTCGATTACCTGGGCTACGGCAGCGACGAGTGGGATACCGCCGACGTGTCGTCGCAGGGCTTCAGCCGCGGCGTCGAGGGCAAGGCCGTCGGTCGTTTCGCCTGGGGCGAATTTCCCAGCCAGGAAAGCTCCGGCGGCGCCCATCCGCAGCACATGCCCAAGCAGCGTTTTGCGGTGGTCGCGCAGCTGATCTCCTACCAGCACAACCAGCGTCTGCGCGTGCGTTGCTACGCACCGGACGAGCAGGTACCGATGGTGGCCTCGTTGACCGATATCTGGCCCGGCGTGAACTGGTTCGAACGCGAAGCCTTCGACCTGTTCGGCATCGTCTTCGATGGTCATCCGGACCTGCGCCGCATCCTGACCGACTACGGATTTGTCGGCCATCCGTTCCGCAAGGATTTCCCGCTGATCGGCAACGTCGAAGTGCGTTACGACGATGAGCGCAAGCGTGTCGTGTACGAGCCGGTGACCTCGGTCGAGCCGCGCGTCGGTGTGCCGCGCGTGATCCGCGACGACGCCCGTTATGAGACTGCCGCTGGTGAAGTGGGCAAGTCGGAGACCGCCAAGTGAGTGAGTTCCGCCAGGCAACCGATGCCTTCGCGAGCAATCCTGTCGAAAGCAAGCAGGAAATCCGCAATTACACGATGAACTTCGGCCCGCAGCATCCTGCGGCGCACGGCGTGCTGCGCCTGATCCTGGAAATGGACGGCGAGACCGTGGTGCGCGCCGATCCGCATATCGGCCTGCTGCACCGTGGCACCGAGAAGCTGGCCGAATCCAAGCCGTTCAACCAGTCGGTTCCGTACATGGACCGCCTGGATTACGTGTCGATGATGTGCAACGAGCACGCCTACGTGCGCGCGATCGAGTCCCTGATGGGCATCGAAGTGCCCGAGCGTGCGCACTACATCCGCACCATGTTCGACGAGATCACCCGCATCAAGAACCACCTGATGTGGGTCGGTTCCAACGCGCTCGACCTGGGCGCGATGGCGGTGATGCTGTACGCGTTCCGCGAGCGCGAAGAATTGATGGACGTCTACGAGGCGGTCAGTGGCGCGCGCATGCACGCTGCCTACTACCGTCCCGGCGGCGTGTATCGCGATCTGCCCGATCGCATGCCCAAGTACAAGGAATCCCGCTGGCACAAGGGCGGGGCACTGAAGAAGCTCAATGCAGCGCGCGAAGGCTCGATGCTGGACTTCCTCGAGGATTTCACCAATACGTTCCCGTCGCGTGTGGACGAGTACGAGACGCTGCTGACCGATAACCGTATCTGGAAGCAGCGTACCGTCGACGTCGGCATCATCAGCCCGGATCTGGCGCGTGCCTGGGGCATGACCGGCCCGATGCTGCGTGGCTCGGGCATCGAATGGGACCTGCGCAAGAAGCAGCCGTACGCCAAGTACGACGCGGTGGAGTTCGACGTGCCGGTCGGCACCAATGGCGATTGCTACGACCGCTATCTGGTGCGCGTGGCCGAGATGCGCGAGTCCAACCGCATCATCAAGCAATGCGTGAAGTGGCTGAAGGCCAACCCCGGCCCGGTCATGGTCACCAATTTCAAGGTCGCTCCGCCAAGCCGCGAAGGCATGAAGGACGACATGGAAGCGCTGATCCATCACTTCAAGCTGTTCAGTGAAGGCTACTGCGTGCCGGCTGGCGAAACCTATTGCGCGGTCGAAGCGCCCAAGGGCGAATTCGGCTGCTATCTGATGTCCGATGGCGCCAACAAGCCGTTCCGCGTGCATCTGCGCGCGCCGGGCTTTGCGCATCTGTCGTCGATGGACGCAGTGGTGCGTGGCTATCTGCTGGCCGACGTCGTGGCGATGATCGGTACTTACGATTTGGTTTTCGGTGAGGTTGACCGATGAAGGCGACGGGTAATTTCGAAGCGGCGCGCGACGTCGATCCGCAGGTGGTGCTGAGCGACAAGACGCGCGCGCACATCGATCACTGGTTGAGCAAGTTTCCGCCCGATCGCAAGCGTTCGGCCGTGCTGCAGGGCCTGCACGCTGCGCAGGAGCAGAACCAGGGCTGGCTGACCGACGAGCTGATTGTCGGCGTGGCCAAGTATCTTGACCTGCCGCCGGTGTGGGCCTACGAGGTCGCCAGCTTCTACTCGATGTTCGAGACCGAGAAGGTCGGCCGCCACAACGTGGCGTTCTGCACCAACATCAGCTGCTGGCTCAACGGCGCCGAAGATCTGCTGGCGCACGCGGAAAAGAAACTGGGTTGCAAGCTGGGGCAGTCGACAGCCGATGGCCGCGTCTACCTCAAGCGCGAAGAAGAGTGCCTGGCGGCCTGCTCTGCAGCGCCGATGATGGTCATCAACGGCCATTACCACGAGCACCTGACGAAAGAGAAGGTCGACGCGCTGCTGGACGGGCTGGAGTAAGACATGGCACATCATCACGCACCCTCAGGCCCGGTCGGTCCGGCGCCGTTGCCACATCAGGTCGTCTACACGACGCTGCACTACGACACCCCGTGGTCGTACGAGAGCTATCTGAAAACCGGTGGCTACGCCGCGCTGCGCAAGATCCTCGAAGAGAAGATCGCGCCGGCCGACGTCATCGAGATGGTCAAGGCGTCCAACCTGCGCGGCCGTGGCGGCGCAGGCTTCCCGACTGGCCTGAAGTGGTCGTTCATGCCCAAGGGCACGATGCAGAAGTACATCCTGTGCAATTCGGACGAATCCGAGCCGGGCACCTGCAAGGACCGCGACATCCTGCGTTACAACCCGCACTCGGTGGTGGAGGGCATGGCGATCGCCTGCTACGCCACCGGCTCGACCGTGGGCTACAACTATCTGCGTGGCGAGTTCCACCACGAGCCGTTCGAGAACTTCGAGCTGGCGCTGGCCGATGCCTATGCCAACGGCTGGCTGGGCAAGAACATCCTCGGCAGCGGCGTGGATATCGATATCTACGGTGCGCTGGGTGCCGGTGCCTACATCTGCGGCGAAGAAACCGCGCTGATGGAATCGCTGGAAGGCAAGAAGGGCCAGCCGCGCTACAAGCCGCCGTTCCCGGCCAACTTCGGCCTGTACGGCAAGCCGACCACCATCAACAACACCGAGACCTATGCGTCGGTGCCGGCGATCATTCGCAACGGCCCAGAGTGGTTCCTGGGGCTGAGCAAGACCAAGAACGGCGGCCCGAAGATCTTCTCGGTGTCCGGCTGCGTGCAGAAGGGCGGTAATTTCGAAGTGCCGCTCGGCACCACCTTCGACGAACTGCTGGAAATGGCCGGTGGCCTGCGTCCGGGCCGCAAGCTCAAGGGCGTGGTGCCTGGCGGCGTGTCGATGCCGGTGCTGAAGGCCGACCAGGTCGCCGGGCTGCAGATGGACTACGACACCTTGCGTGCGCTCGGCACCGGCCTGGGGTCGGGTGCGATCGTGGTGCTGGATGACAGCGTGTGCTGCGTGCGCTTCGCCTGCCGCATCTCGCAGTTCTTCCACAAGGAATCCTGCGGCCAGTGCACCCCGTGCCGCGAGGGCACCGGCTGGATGCACCGCGTGCTGGAGCGCATCGTCGCCGGCAAGGCGACGATGGAAGACCTGCATCAGCTGCGCACCGTTGCCGGCCAGATCGAAGGACACACCATCTGCGCCTTCGGCGAGGCGGCGGCGTGGCCGATCCAAGGCTTCCTGCGCCAGTTCTGGGACGAGTTCGAGTACTACATCGTCAACGGTCGTTCGATCGTCGACACGCACGTCGGAGTGGCCGCATGAGCGCCCAACCAGTGAACCCCAACGTGCCACCGGACCATGTCACCGTCGAGATCGACGGGCAGTCCCTGGTGGTGCCGAAGGGTTCGATGATCATCCAGGCGGCCGACAAGGCCGGCATCCCGATCCCGCGCTTCTGCTACCACGAGAAGCTGCCGATCGCGGCCAACTGCCGCATGTGCCTGGTGGACGTCGAGAAATCCCCGAAGCCGTCGCCCGCCTGCGCCACGCCGGTGATGGACGGCATGAAGGTCACCACGCGTAGCGAAAAGGCGCTGAAATACCAGCGCAGCGTTATGGAGTTCCTGCTGATCAACCATCCGCTGGACTGCCCGATCTGCGATCAGGGCGGCGAGTGCGAACTGCAGGACGTGTCGCTTGGTTACGGCCGTTCGGTCAGCCGCTTCAACGAGCGCAAGCGCGTGGTGCCGGACGAGGACATCGGTCCGCTGGTTGCCACCGAAATGACCCGCTGCATCCAGTGCACCCGTTGCGTGCGTTTCACCGCAGACATTGCCGGCACCTACGAGCTGGGTGGCATGTATCGCGGCGAGAACCTGCAGATCGGCACCTACGACGGCAAGCCGCTGACCACCGAAATCTCCGGCAACGTCATCGACGTCTGCCCGGTGGGCGCGCTGACCAACAAGGTGTTCCAGTTCCGTGCGCGTCCGTGGGAGCTGATGGCGCGCGAGTCGCTCGGCTACCACGATGCGATGGGCTCGAATCTGTTCCTGCACGTGCGTCGCGGCGAAGTGCTGCGCACCGTGCCGCGCGAGAACGAGGCGGTCAACGAGTGCTGGCTGTCCGATCGCGATCGTTATTCGCATCAGGGCCTGTATGCGGAAGACCGTGCGGTCAAGCCAATGAAGAAGGTCAACGGGCAGTGGACCGAGGTGAGCTGGGCCGAAGGTCTGGCCGCCGCGACGCAGATCCTGCGTGACAACGCCGGCGATCAGCTCGGTGTGCTGGTGCATCCGTCCACCTCCAACGAAGAGGGCGCCTTGCTCGCACGTCTGGCCGAAGGCCTGAACAGCGGCAATCTGGATCACCGCCTGCTCAACCGTGATTTCTCCGATGCTGCGGTGGCCGAAGCGTTCGCCACGCCGCTGGCCGAGATCGAGCGCGCCGATGTAGTGGTGCTGTTCGGCACCAACGTACGCCACGAGCTGCCGTTGCTGCATGCCCGCCTGCGCAAGGCCAGCATCCAGAACGGAACGCAGATCCATTCGGTCAACCCGGTCGATTTCGATTTTGCCTTCACCCAGGCAAGCCGCACGGTCGTTGCGCCGTCGCAGCTGGCCGGTGCCCTGGACGATGCGGCGTTGCGCGATGCGGTCAAGGGCGCCACACGCGCCGTGATCGTGGTCGGCGCACTGGCTGAAAACCACCCGCAGGCTGCCGCATTGCGTGCCGCTGCACGCGACTTCGCCGCTGCAACCGGCGCCTCGCTGTGCCGCATCCCGCAGGGTGCGAACGCGGTCGGTCTGGTGTCGCAGGGTGTGCTGCCGACCGCACGCGATGTCGCCGGCATGCTGGCGCAGCCGCGCCAGGCCTACGTGCTGTATGGCATCGAGCCGGGTCTGGATTTCGCCGATGCCGCCGCTGCACGCAGCGCCCTGGCGGGTGCCAAGGTGGTCGCGTTCAGCCAGTTTGCCTGCGTCTCGACGCGCGACGTGGCCGATGTGATCCTGCCGATCGGTGCGCTGCCGGAAATCGACGCATCGCTGACCAATCTGGATGGCCGCGTGCAGACCGCACGTGCCGCCGGTCGCCTGCCGGTCGAAGCGCGCGAAGGCTGGCGCGTACTGCGTGCACTCGGTGGCGAGCTGGGTCTGGCCGGTTTCGAATTCATCGATCTGGTCGGCCTGCGTGCCGGCATGCAGAACCGTTCCGTCAGCCCTGTCGCCTCGGCGCAGCCGGCTGCGAGCAGCGACGGGCTGGAAGTTGCCGCCACCGCTGCGATCTATCGCACCGATGCGGTGGTGCGTCGCGCCGCCGCGCTGCAATCGCATCCGCTCAACATCGCGCCGTGTGTGGCGATGCATCCGGAGCAGGCTGCGCAGTTGCAGGTCGGCGCTGGTCAGATGGTCAAGGTCGGTACCGACGCCGGTAAGGCGACGTTGCCGGTAGTGCTGGACAAGCGCGTCGCACCGGGCACGGTGTGGATCGAATCCGGCCATGGCGCAACCGCGCCGCTCGGTGCCGGTCGTGTAACGGTGGTGGCTGCATGAACGAATTGCTGTTGAACCTGGTCGATCCCCTGCACCAGTGGTTTGTCGGTCTGGGCGATGGCGGCGTGGTGCTGTGGACCGTGCTGAAGATCCTGCTGATCACCGTGCCGGTGATCGTGTCGGTGGCCTTCTACGTGGTCTGGGAGCGCAAGCTGATCGGCTGGATGCACGTGCGTCACGGGCCGATGTACGTGGGCATGGGTATCTTCCAGGCCTTCGCTGACGTGTTCAAACTCCTGTTCAAGGAGATCGTGCAACCGAGCAGCTCGCACAAGGCGATGTTCATCATCGCGCCGCTGCTGACCCTGGCGCCGGCCTTCGCGGCCTGGTCGGTGGTGCCGTTCGACGCGCAGCTGGTGCTGTCCAACGCCAACGTCGGTTTGCTGTATCTGCTGGCGATGACCTCGCTGGGCGTGTACGGCATCATCCTGGCCGGCTGGGCGTCCAACTCCAAGTACGCGTTCCTGGGTGCGATGCGCTCGGCCGCGCAGGTGGTCAGCTACGAAATCGCGATGGGCTTTGCGCTGGTCGGCGTGATGATCGCCTCCGGCAGCGTCAACCTTAGCCAGATCGTGTTCGCGCAGGCGGGCAGCTCGGGCTTCTTCGACTGGTTCCTGATTCCGCTGTTCCCGTTGTTCATCGTGTACTGGGTGTCCGGCGTCGCCGAAACCAACCGCGCGCCGTTCGACGTGGTGGAAGGCGAATCGGAAATCGTCGCCGGCCACATGGTGGAGTACTCGGGCGGTGCGTTCGCGCTGTTCTTCCTGGCCGAATACGCCAACATGATCCTGGTCAGCTTCCTGATCTCGATCTTCTTCCTGGGCGGCTGGTTGAGCCCGATCCAGGGTTGGGTCAATGCGGATATCTCGCCGTGGATCGACTGGTTGTGGAAGGGCGGTTGGCCGTGGCTGCTGATGAAGGTGTTCTTCTTCGCCAGCGCCTACATCTGGTTCCGTGCCAGCTTCCCGCGCTACCGCTACGACCAGATCATGCGTCTGGGCTGGAAGGTGTTCATTCCGCTCACGATCGTGTGGATCGCAGTGACGGCGTTGATGGTGTTTTACGGCGTGATCCAGAAGGGCGTGTAACTGATGAACAAGATCACCCATTACTTCAAGAGCCTGCTTCTGCTCGAACTGCTAGGTGGCCTGTGGCTGACGTTGAAATACACGTTCAAGCCCAAGTACACCGTGCTGTACCCGATGGAGAAGTTCCCGCAGTCGCCGCGTTTCCGTGGCCTGCACGCATTGCGTCGCTATCCCAACGGCGAAGAGCGCTGCATCGCCTGCAAGCTGTGCGAAGCGGTGTGCCCGGCGCTGGCGATCACCATCGACTCGGCCAAGCGCGAGGACGGCTCGCGCCGCACCACGCGCTACGACATCGATCTGTTCAAGTGCATCTTCTGCGGCTTCTGCGAAGAAAGCTGCCCGGTGGACTCGATCGTCGAGACGCACATCCTCGAGTACCACTTCGAGAAGCGTGGCGAGAACATTGTCAACAAGCCGCAGCTGCTGGCGATCGGAGACCGGTTTGAAACCGAGATCGCCGAGCGTCGCGCTGCCGATGCCGCCTTCCGTTGAGGTCATGATGGACTGGGTCACTATTGCTTTTTACGCCTTCTCCGCCGTCGCGGTCGTGTCCGCCGGTGCGGTGATCAGCGTGCGCAACCCGGTGTACGCCGTGTTGTGCCTGATCCTCACCTTCTTCTCGATGGCATGCATCTGGTTGCTGGTCGGCGCCGAGTTCCTCGGCGTGACGCTGGTGCTGGTCTACGTCGGCGCGGTGATGGTGCTGTTCCTGTTCGTGGTGATGATGCTGGACATCGACACCAGCCGCCTGCGCGAAGGGTGGGTCAAGTACATGCCGGTCGGTGTCATCGTGGCGGTTGCCATGCTGGCGCAGATGGTCACCCTGATCGGGGTCAAGGCGCGCAGTGCCGCACCGTTCCCGGCCGATAACGCCGCTGCGCAGGCCGCCGACGTGTCGAACCTGACCTGGCTGGCCAAGACCCTCTATACCCAGTTCCTGCTGCCGTTCGAGTTCGCCGCGGTGATCCTGACCGTGGCCGTGGTGGCCGCGGTGATGCTGACCCTGCGCAAGCGCACTGGCATCAAGCACCAGAATGCGGGCGAGCAGTCGCGGGTGAAGGCGGGCGATCGTCTGCGCATGGTCAAAATGGCGGTTGAAAAGCCGGTACAGGTCGCGCCGAAGCTGGATGCGGCCGACGGACAGGAGGCGAAGTCTTGATTACCTTGGGCCACCTGCTGGGACTGGGCGCGGTGCTGTTCTGCATCTCCCTGGCCGGCATCTTCCTCAACCGCAAGAACGTCATCGTGCTGCTGATGTCGATCGAGCTGATGCTGCTGTCGGTCAACGTCAACTTCATTGCGTTCTCGCGCGAGCTTGGCGACCCCGCCGGTCAGCTGTTCGTGTTCTTCATCCTGACCGTTGCCGCCGCGGAGGCTGCGATCGGCCTAGCGATCCTGGTGACTCTGTTCCGCACGCGCCGCACGATCAATGTGGCCGAAGTCGATACGTTGAAGGGCTGACCTGTAGATGGAAATCACTCTCTCCAAGAGTCTGTTGATCGCGGTGGTGCTTGCACCGCTGGTCGGCAGCATCATCGCCGGCCTGTTCGGTCGCCAGGTAGGGCGCAAGGGCGCGCAATACGTCACCATCCTGGGTGTGGCGGTCAGCTGCGTGCTGTCGTGCCTGACGCTGTATCAACTGGTGGAGCAGGGCGCCAGCCCGTTCAACCAGAACCTGTACACCTTCTTCGATGTCGGTAACTACTCGGCGCATGTCGGCTTCATGGTCGATCGCCTGACCGCGATGATGATGGTGGTGGTGACCTTCGTGTCGCTGCTGGTGCACATCTACACCATCGGCTACATGGAAGAAGACCCGGGCTACCAGCGTTTCTTCAGCTACATCTCGTTGTTCACCTTCTCCATGCTCACGCTGGTGATGAGCAACAACTTCCTGCAGCTGTTCTTCGGCTGGGAAGCGGTGGGTCTGGTGTCCTACCTGTTGATCGGTTTCTGGTTCAAGCGCCCGACCGCCGTGTTCGCCAACATGAAGGCGTTCCTGGTCAATCGCGTCGGCGACTTCGGCTTCATTCTCGGCATCGCCGGTGTGCTGCTGTGGTTCGGCTCGCTGGATTACTCCACCGTGTTCGCCAACGCGACCACCATGGCCGGTGCCAAGGTGCAGCTGTTCGCGGGGCATGAGTGGAGCGTGATGACGCTGATCTGCATCTGCCTGTTCATCGGCGCGATGGGCAAGTCGGCGCAGGTGCCGTTGCACGTGTGGCTGCCGGACTCGATGGAAGGCCCGACCCCGATTTCGGCACTGATCCATGCCGCGACGATGGTGACCGCCGGCATCTTCATGGTCGCGCGCATGTCGCCGCTGTTCGAGCTGTCGGAAACCGCGTTGAACTTCATCCTGTTCATCGGTGCGACCACGGCCTTCTTCACCGGCCTGATCGGCATCGTGCAGAACGACATCAAGCGCGTGGTTGCGTACTCCACGCTGTCGCAGCTGGGCTACATGACCGTGGCGCTGGGCGTGTCGGCGTATTCGGCCGCCGTGTTCCACCTGATGACGCATGCCTTCTTCAAGGCGCTGCTGTTCCTGGCGGCCGGTTCGGTCATCATCGGCATGCACCACGAGCAGGACATGCGCAAGATGGGCGGCCTGCGCAAGTACATGAAGGTGACCTACTGGACCAGCGTGATCGGTACCTTGGCACTGGTCGGCACGCCGTTCTTCTCCGGCTTCTACTCCAAGGACACCATTATCGAGGCAGCCGCACACCATGCCCATGAGTCGCATAGCTGGATCGCGACCTATGGTTATTGGGCAGTGCTCGGCGGCGTGCTGGTGACCAGCTTCTACAGCTTCCGCCTGCTGTTCCTGACCTTCCACGGCAAGGAACGCTTCCGCGATGCCCATGCGCACGCTGCGCATGCACACCACGACAGTGCGCACACCGATGCCGAGGCGCAGGTCCACGCGCACGATAGTCATGCGCACGACGTGCATGCACACAATACGCACGGCCACGACGACCACGGTCATGGCCACCATGGTGCCCACGAGCCGCACGAATCCAAGTGGGTGGTGACGCTGCCGTTGATCCTGCTGGCGATCCCGTCGGTGGCGATCGGTTTCTTCACCATCGGTCCGATGCTGTTCGGCACCGACTGGCAGGGCCACCACGCCGCGCATGCGCTCAAGGGGCAGGCAGTGTCGTTCTTCACCGGCATCGTCGATTTCTACGATCCGGCGCGTGACACCGTCGGCGCACTGGCCGAAGAGTTCCATGGCCCGGTCGCCTTCGCGGTGCATGGCATGATGGCGGCACCGTTCTTCCTGACGGTCGCCGGTCTGCTGCTGGCTGCGCTGTTCTATCTGTGGAAGCCGGAACTGGCCACCAAGTCGCGCAAGGCGTTCGCGCCGGTGGTGTGGCTGCTGGAAAACAAGTACGGCTTCGACAAGCTCTGGATCAATGGCTTCGCCGGTGGCGGCGTGGTCCTTGGCAAGGCGTCACGTGCCATCGATACCCATGTGGTCGACGGTGTCGTCGTCAATGGTTCTGCCCGACTGATCGACCTGGCTGCAAATCTGCTGCGTCGCACGCAATCCGGTTTCCTCTATCACTACGCCTTCGCAATGATCATCGGTTTGATCGCCTTGTTGGCGGTACTGATGCATTTCTGGCGTTGACCTGTACGGAATAAGAAAACGTGTCGAACTGGCCTTTACTGTCTATCTTGATCTGGCTGCCGATTATCGGTGGCGCCTTGATCCTTGCGTTGCGCAACGCCGAGACTGCCCGCTGGGCATCGTTGGCGGTGGCGGTGGCGACCTTTGTGCTGAGTCTGCCGCTGCTGGGCTACGACACCGCCAATGACGCCATGCAGTTCATCGAACTGCATGCCTGGATCCCGGCCTACAACATCGGCTACAACCTGGGCGTGGACGGCATCGCGGTCGCGTTGATCGTGCTGACCACGCTGGTGACGGTGCTGGCGCTGATCGGTGCCTGGCGCTCGATCGACAAACGCGTCAATCAGTACGTGGCCGCCTTCCTGATCCTGGAAGGCGTCACGGTCGGCATCTTTGCCGCGACCGACGCGATGCTGTTCTATGTCTTCTTCGAAGCCATGCTGATCCCGATGTTCCTGATCATCGGCGTCTGGGGCGGTCCGCGGCGCATCTACGCGGCGATGAAGTTCTTCCTGTACACCTTCCTCGGCTCGGTGCTGATGCTGGTGGGCCTGGTCTACCTGTACCTGAAGGGCGGCAGCTTCCAGCTGGCCGATCTCTACGCGCTGCAGCTGACCGCCAAGGAGCAGACCTGGATCTTCTTCGCCTTCCTGATCGCGTTCGCGGTCAAGGTGCCGATGTTCCCGGTGCACACCTGGCTGCCGGATGCGCACGTCGAAGCGCCGACCGCCGGTTCGGTGATTCTGGCCGCGATCGCGTTGAAGATCGGTGGCTACGGCTTCCTGCGCTTCAACCTGCCGATCGTGCCGGATGCAAGCCACGAGTTCGCCTGGCTGGTGATCACGCTGTCGCTGATCGCGGTGATCTACGTCGGTCTGGTAGCCCTGGTGCAGGACGACATGAAGAAGCTGGTGGCGTATTCGTCCATCGCGCACATGGGCTTTGTCACCCTTGGCACCTTCATCGCCTTCACCCTGGTGCGTGAGTACGGCAGCACCGATGCCGCCCGCCTGGGCCTGCAGGGTGCGATGGTGCAGATGATTTCGCACGGCTTCGTGTCCGGTGCGATGTTCTCCTGCATCGGCGTGTTGTACGACCGCATGCATACCCGCCGCATCGCCGATTACGGTGGCGTGGTCAACGTGATGCCGTGGTTTGCGACGTTCTCCATGCTGTTCTTCATGGCCAATGCTGGCCTGCCGGGTACCAGTGGCTTCGTCGGCGAGTTCATGGTGATCCTGGCTAGCTTCCAGAAGCATCCGCTGGTTGCCTTCGCTGCCGCCACCACGCTGGTGATCACCGCCGCGTATACGCTGTGGCTCTACAAGCGCGTGTTCTTCGGCGAAGTGGCCAATGCCCATGTGGCCGAGCTGAAGGACATCAATGGCCGTGAGGCGTTCGTGCTGGGGGTGTTCGCCGTTGGCGTGCTGGCCCTGGGCCTGTATCCGAAGCCGCTGACCGATCTGATGGAACCATCGATCGCCAAGCTGGCTACCCAGATTGCCGCGTCCAAGCTGTAACAGCTTGCCGTACGTTTTGATTTCCAGGATTTGATGATGACCACGCCAACGCTCGCGCCGTTGACCACCGCTGACCTGGCTCCGCTTGTTCCGGAGCTGGTGCTGATCGGCGGCGCCTTTGCACTGCTGATGCTCGACCTGTTCGTGAGCCAGCGGAACAAGGTCTGGACCCACCTGTTCTCCGTCGCCGTGCTCGCGGTGGTGTTCGCGCTGTTGGCGACCGGTACGGGCGGGCAGGGCGAGATCTTTCACGGCATGTTCGTGCGCGACACCGCAGCCGACGTGATGAAGACGGTGATCGTGCTGGTCAGTGGCCTGAGCCTGGTCTATGGCTGGACCTACCTGCGCGAACGCAATCTCTACCAGGGCGAGATCCCGGTGCTGGTGTTGTTCGCCACCGCCGGCATGATGCTGCTGACCTCGGCCGGCAGCCTGCTGATGGTGTACCTGGGCCTGGAACTGCTCGCGCTGTGCTCGTACGCATTGGTCGCCTCCAATCGCGATAACGGCCTGGCTACCGAAGCGGCGATGAAGTACTTCGTGCTCGGTTCGTTGGCCTCGGGCCTGCTGCTGTACGGCATGTCGCTGGTCTATGGCGCCACCGGTACGCTGAGCCTGAGCGGCATCCACGACGCGATCGAAGGCTCCAACGAGCGCACGCTGCTGCTGACCGGCACCATCTTCATGATCGCCGGCGTGGCCTTCAAGCTGGGTGCTGCCCCGTTCCACATGTGGTTGCCTGACGTGTATCAGGGGGCGCCGGCGCCGATTGCCTTGTTCATCAGCTCTGCGCCCAAGCTCGCTGCCTTCGGTATGGCGTATCGCCTGCTCGAGGTCGGCATGGGGCCGCTGTCGCCGCAGTGGCATCTGTTGATCGGCGGCCTGTCTGCGGTGTCGCTGGTGATCGGCAACCTGATGGCGATTGCGCAGAGCAACCTCAAGCGCATGCTGGCGTACTCGACCGTCTCGCACATCGGCTTTCTGTTGATGGGCGTGGCCGGTGGTGGCGAGGAAGGCTATGCCGCGGCGATGTTCTACGCGGTGAGCTATACCATCATGTCGACCGCCGCGTTCGGCGCGATCATCGCGTTGTCGCGCAACGGCTTCGAAGCCGAGAACATCGATGATTTCAAGGGACTCAACGCACGCAATCCGTGGATGGCCGGCCTGGTGCTGTGCATCATGGCCTCGCTTGCGGGTATCCCGCCGTTCCTGGGCTTCTGGACCAAGCTGGCGGTGCTCAGCGCCGCAGTAAATGGCGACATGCTGTGGCTGGCCCTGGTCGGTGTGCTCTGCGCGGTGATCGGCGCCTTCTACTATCTGCGCGTCATCAAGGTCATGTACTTCGATGAGCCGGTGGGCGAGCCGCTGCCGGCCAACAACGACCGTGTGCTGGGTACCGTGCTCGGTGTCAACGCGCTTGCGTTGCTTGCGCTGGGCCTGGCCTGGAGCCCGATCATGGTGTGGTGCCAGCGTGCATTTGCAGGCCTTGCCTGAGTCACAGTCGTGGCATGACCTCGCGGCACATGTGCACACGCACTGTTGATGGGCCGACTGAAATAAAGTCGTGATTGCTGTTTCGTTTTTGTTGCAATGCGGTTATCATTTGCCGCGACGTTGAAGACCCCCCCGGGGTTTTCAATCGATGAAAAACTAGGGCTTGCAATTGCCGCTCAAGTTCTTCATAATTCCGCTTCTGCTGCGGGGTGGAGCAGTCTGGCAGCTCGTCGGGCTCATAACCCGAAGGTCGCAGGTTCAAATCCTGCCCCCGCTACCAAGTTTTGAAGTACTGCTTTAATGCAATGCCTTAGGGCAGTCCTTCAGCTTCTTGGATCGCAAAGACGCATGTTCCCGTCTTTGCGCCGACCCTGAGAGGTCGGGCTTTTTTCACGCAAGGGGCCCATCGGGCCCCTTGTTTTTTCCGGAACCGGAAAGTTTGCTGCCGGTTGCCGGGGTTCTACTGGCAATCATCTGATCAGGGCAGTCTGTGAGCGAAAAAGCGACCGAAATCGCGAATCTGCTGAGTCCAACGGTTGAGTCCTTGGGCTTGGAACTGCTGGGTGTGGAATATCTTCCCGCTCCAGGTGGCGCCACATTGCGCCTGTACATCGATGTGCCGCTGGCCGAACAGCCCGAGCGTGTCATCAACGTCGACGACTGCGAGCGTGTGAGCCGCGAAGTCTCGGCCCAGCTCGACGTCGAAGACCCCATCACCGGCAACTACACGCTCGAGGTGTCCTCGCCGGGTGTGGATCGTCCGTTGTTCACGCTGGAGCAGTTCGGCCGTCACGTTGGCGAGTCCGCCAAGATCGTGCTGAAGCTGGCGCAGGATGGCCGGCGCCGCTTCCAGGGCCAGATCGTGCGGATCGACTCCGAGGCGGATGCGGTGGTGTTCGCCGTCGACGGCAAGGATGTGCAGATCGGCTTCGACAACATCGACAAGGCGCGCATCCTGCCGGATTGGGTCGCCCTGGGCCTGGCCCCGCAAAAACCGAACAAGCCCGGCCCGAAAAAACCCGGGCACGACAAGAAGAAACCATCCAACGAGTCGGCGGCTGGCAAGCCGCGCGCGGAGTGACGAAATGAGCAAGGAACTTTTGCTGGTAGTGGATGCGGTGGCCAACGAAAAGGGCGTGCCGCGCGAAGTGATCTTCGATGCGATCGAGGCCGCGCTGGCTTCCGCAGCGAAGAAGCGCTATCCCGACCAGGACGTGCTGACGCGCGTGACCATCGACCACAAGGACGGTAACTACGAAACCTATCGTCGTTGGGAAGTGGTTGCCGACGATGTCGTGATGGAATCCCCGGATCGCCAGGTGCGTCTGATGGATGCCGTTGACGAAGCCGACGGCGTCGAGGTGGGAGACTACATCGAAGAACAGATCGAAAACCCGGACTTCGGCCGTATCGCGGCGCAGGCTGCCAAGCAGGTGATCGTGCAGCGTGTGCGCGAGGCCGAGCGTCAGCAGGTGGTCGATGCCTGGAAGGATCGCGTCGGCGAGTTGATCACCGGTGTGGTCAAGCGCGCCGAGCGCGGCAACATCTTTGTCGATCTGGGCGGCAATGCCGAAGCCTTCATTCCCAAGGACAAGGGCATTCCGCGTGACGTGCTGCGCCCGGGCGACCGCGTGCGCGGCTATCTGGCCGAAGTGCGTTCCGAGCCACGTGGCCCGCAGCTGTTCATCAGTCGCGCCGCGCCGGAATTCATGATCGAGCTGTTCAAGCTCGAAGTGCCGGAAGTGGGTCAGGGCCTGGTCGAGATCAAGGCCTGCGCACGCGATCCGGGCGACCGCGCCAAGATCGCGGTGATCGCGCACGACACCCGCACCGATCCGATCGGCGCGTGCATCGGCATGCGTGGTTCGCGCGTGCAGGCGGTATCCAACGAGCTCAATGGCGAGCGCGTGGACATCGTGCTGTGGAACGAGAACCCGGCCAACTTCGTCATCAATGCGATGGCGCCGGCCGAAGTGCAGTCGATCATCGTCGATGAAGACAAGCACTCGATGGATCTGGCCGTGGCGGAAGACCGCCTGGCCCAGGCGATCGGCAAGGGCGGCCAGAACGTGCGTCTGGCCAGCCGCCTGACCGGTTGGCAGCTCAACGTGATGACCGCCGACCAGGTGGCCGCCAAGTCCGAAGCCGAGCAGACCTCCGCGCGCCAGTTGTTCATGGATCGCCTGGAAGTGGACGAAGAAATCGCAGCGATCCTGGTGACCGAAGGCTTCAATACGGTCGAAGAAATCGCCTACGTGCCGGTCGGCGAGTTGCTGGCGGTGGAAGGCTTCGACGAAGACATCGTCGAAGAGTTGCGCGCCCGTGCCCGCGATGCGTTGCTCAACGCCGCGCTGGCAGAAGAAGAAGGCCTGGAAGGAACTCAGCCCACCGAGGACCTGCTGGCGCTGGAGGGGATGGACGAGGAAACGGCCTTTGCTCTGGCCGAGCACGGCGTGCGCACCAGCGAGGACCTGTCCGACCTGGCAGCGGACGAGATCGTCGACTTCGGCATCGAGGGTCTGACCCAGGAGCGCGCCGCGGCGCTGATCCTGGCGGCCCGCGCCGAGGAGATCGCCCGTTTGGAGCGCGGCGAATGAGCCGGCAATGAACCGCGCCCTGACCCCATCAGGGCTTAGAATCAGCGTTTCCCTTGCTCTGGGCGAGGGGGCGCCAACCAGATCATAGGATCCGAATGTCGCAGCAAACCACCATCCGCAAGCTTGCCGAACTGGTCAATACGCCGGTCGATAAACTGCTGGTTCAACTGGCCGAGGCCGGAATGAAGTTCAGCGGTCCCGACCAGGTCGTGACCAGCACCGAGAAGATGAAACTGCTTGGCTTCCTGCGTCGCACGCATGGCAAGGCCGAGACGCCCGCCGAAGCGGCGAGCGAAGCAGCCAAGAAGATCACGCTCAACCGGCGCAAGCTGCAGGAAGTCACGGTCAGCGCCGGCCGCACCAAGACCACGGTCAACGTGGAAGTGCGGCAGAAGCGCACCTATGTGAAGTCCGAAAACGAAGGCGGCGGCCGTCCTGCGCCGATGACGCCGGACGAAGAGCGCGCCGACATCCTGGCCAAGCTCGCCGCTTCGCGTCAGCGCAATCTCGACGAGCAGCAGGCACTGGCCGAAAGCGACCGCCTGCGCGACGAGGCGATCCAGCGCAAGCGCGAAGAGGAACAGGCTGCGCGCGACCGCGCCGAAGCCGAGCGCAAGGCTGCCGAGGAAGCCGCTGCGGCTGCCAGTGCGCCGGCGCCGGTGGCTGCCGCACCCGCACCGTCTGCAGCGCCTGCCGCACGCGCACCGTCGCCGTCGTCTGCGCCGCGTCCGGCCCGTCCGGCTGGCGCATCGCCGGCATCGCGCCCGGCCACGCCGGCGCGTCCTGACGACCGTTCCAATGCCGCCAAGCACAAGACGCGCGGTTCGCACGTCATGGTGGCCGGTGTCGAGGACGACGATGCGACCAAGCGTTTTGCCGGGCAGTTGCACCTGTCCGCGGCAGATCGTGCGCGCCGTTCCAACGTGCGCGGCAAGCCGACCGGTCGTCCGGGCTCGTCGTCCTCGCGTCGTGGCAACGACAATGGCCGTGGTGGCAACCAGGGCAACAGCGGTCCGCACGGATTCGAACGTCCGACCGCACCGGTGGTGCGCGAAGTGGCGATCGGCGAGACCATCACCGTTGCCGATCTGGCGCAGAAGCTCGCGCTCAAGGGCGGCGACGTGGTCAAGGCGCTGTTCAAGATGGGCGTCATGGCGACCATCACCCAGAGCATCGACCATGACACCGCCGCGCTGGTGACTGAAGAACTCGGCCACAAGGCCGTGCGTGCCGACAATGCCGACTTCGAGGATGCGCTGCTGGCACATGCCGAGGATGCGCAGGGCGATGCCACGCCGCGTCCGCCGGTGGTGACCATCATGGGTCACGTCGATCACGGCAAGACCTCGCTGCTGGATTACATCCGTCGCACCAAGATCGCCTCCGGCGAAGCCGGCGGCATCACCCAGCACATCGGTGCGTACCACGTCGAAACCGCCCGTGGCGTCATCAGCTTCCTGGATACGCCCGGCCATGCCGCGTTTACCTCGATGCGTGCCCGTGGAGCCAAGATCACCGACATCGTGGTGCTGGTGGTTGCAGCCGATGACGGCGTGATGCCGCAGACCAAGGAAGCGGTGGCGCATGCCAAGGCGGCAGGCGTTCCGTTGATCGTGGCGGTGAACAAGATCGACAAGGCCGGTGCCGATCCGCTGCGGGTCAAGAACGAATTGCTGGCCGAAAACGTGGTGGCCGAAGAGTTCGGTGGCGATACCCAGTTCATCGAAGTGTCGGCCAAGGTCGGTACCGGTGTGGACACGCTGCTGGACGCGATCTCGCTGCAGGCCGAAGTGCTGGAACTCAAGGCAGTGGCCGAAGGCCGCGCCAGCGGCACCGTGATCGAATCCTCGCTGGACAAGGGCCGCGGCCCGGTGGCCACGGTGCTGGTGCAGCAGGGCGCGCTGAAGCGTGGCGATTACCTGGTGTGCGGCATCCAGTACGGCCGCGTGCGTGCGCTGTTCGACGAGACTGGCCACCAGCCGGCCTCGGCCGGCCCGTCGATCCCGGTGCAGGTGCTCGGCCTGTCCGGCGTGCCGGAAGCCGGCGACGACTTCGTGGTCGTCGACGACGAGCGTCTGGCCAAGGACGTGGCGCAGCAGCGCGAAACCAAGCGTCGCGAGTCGCGTCTGGTGGCCTCGGCCAGCAACCGCATGGAAGACATCCTGGCCCAGATGGGCAAGGGTGAAGGCCAGCAGGTGCTGAACCTGGTGATCAAGGCCGACGTGCAGGGCTCGGTGGAAGCGCTCAAGCAATCGCTGGTGGCGTTGTCCAACGACGACATCCGCATCAACGTGATCCACTCCGGCGTGGGCGGCATCACCGAATCCGATGCGAATTCGGCAGCGGCCTCCAAGGCCACGGTGATCGGCTTCAACGTGCGTGCCGATGCCTCGGCCCGCAAGATCGTCGAGTCCAACGGCATCGATCTGCGTTACTTCTCGATCATCTATGACGTGATCGACCAGGTGAAGCAGGTGGCCTCCGGTCTGCTCGGCGTGGAAATCCGCGAAGAGATCATCGGCATCGCACAGGTCCGCGATGTGTTCCGCAGCTCGAAGTTCGGCGCGGTTGCAGGCTGCATGGTCATCGAAGGCGTGGTGAAGCGCAGCAAGCCGATCCGCGTACTCCGCGACAGCGTCGTGGTGTTCGAGGGCGAGCTGGAATCGCTGCGTCGCTTCAAGGAAAACGTCGAGGAAGTGCGCAACGGTACCGAGTGCGGTATCGGCGTGAAGGCCTACAACGACGTCAAGGCCGGCGACCAGATCGAGTGCTTCGAGCGTATCGAAGTCGCCCGCACGCTGTAAGGGCTGCCGGGGCCTGCGGGCCCCGGACTCCGCCAGGCGGAGTTGCAACGCGAGTTCTGCAAGGCGGGGGCGGCATGGCCGCCCGCGTCCGTTTTTGGCTTCGGTGCCAATTGGCCCTCCGAATCAACCAGGTCCATGACCATGCCAACCAAATCATTTCATCGCACCGACCGCGTTTCGGCGCAGGTGCGTCGCGACCTCGGCACGATCGTGCACGCGGCCGTGCGCGACCACGGCCTGCCGTCGGTCAGCGTTTCCGACGTCGAAATCAGCCGCGACCTGGCGCATGCCAAGGTGTTCGTCACCGCGCTGCAGCAGGAACGCTCGGCCGAAGCGGTCAAGGGGCTTAAGGAAATCGCCGGTCAGTTGCGTACGCAGCTGGCGCGCGCGATGAAGCTGCGCCACGTGCCCGAGCTGCATTTCCATTACGACGATTCGGTCGACCGCGGCGAGCGTATCGACAACCTGCTGCGTGACTTGGACGATGTCGGCCCCGAGGCCGCATCCAGCGACGAGGACGCCGAGCAGCGCTGAGCGCTGCCGGCCCGCCGCCTGTCGATCAGCGGCCCCGATTTCAACGGGCACGCACAGTGCCCGATTCGAGCACCGATCTGTTGAAACCCCGTATCGTCTATCGCCCGTTGCACGGCATCCTGTTGCTCGACAAGCCGGCTGGAGTCAGCTCCAACACGGCCTTGCAGTCCGCGCGCCGTTTGTTGCGTGCCGAAAAGGGCGGCCACACCGGCAGCCTGGATCCGCTGGCCACCGGCTTGCTGCCGCTGTGTCTGGGCGAGGCCACCAAGATTGCCGGCCTGCTGCTCGGTTCGGCCAAGGCCTACGACGCCGAGATCGTGCTGGGTGTCACCACCGATACCGACGATGCCGATGGTCAGGTGTTGCGCGAGCGTGCGTTGCCGGCACTGGGCGAAGACGCGCTGCGTGCAGCGCTGACTCCCTTCATCGGGCGCATCCGCCAACAGGCGCCGATCTATTCTGCGCTCAAGCAGGGTGGCGAGCCGCTGTACGCCAAGGCTCGCCGTGGCGAGGTGATCGAGGCGCCGGTGCGCGAGGTCGATGTGCATGCAATCGATGTGCTCGGTTACGCCGCGCCGCGGCTGCAGTTGCGTGTGACCTGCGGCTCGGGCACCTATATCCGCAGCCTGGCGCGCGATCTGGGCGAGGTGCTTGGCTGCGGTGCGCATATCGCCTCGCTGCGCCGGCTCTGGGTGGAGCCGTTTCGCGCGCCGCAGATGATCACGCTGGAAGCGCTGTCGGCAGCCCTGGAAGCGGGCACCGACGCGCAGGAGCTATTGCTGCCGATCGAGGCCGGACTGGCCGATTTTGCGCGGATCGTGCTCGATGCGTCGCATGCGGCGCGTTTTCGCATGGGTCAGCGTCTGCGCGATCCTGCATTCCCGACCGGCCAGGTGGCCGTGTTCGGACCCGACGGGATCCCCTCAGGGCTAGGCCTGGTGGACGCGGAGGGGCGTTTGTCGCCGCAGCGATTGTTCAATGGACTGAACGAAGCAGGGGCTTGTTAAGGTTTAGTCAACTTGTTCCCGGGCCCGCACGACGTTACAATTTTGCGGCCCCGATCGGGGCACCTCCAGCGCCAAGCGCGCTCATCCCTAGCAAACGGCGAGTCCGGCGGTGCGTCATGCACGTTCCTGCCGACCACGCATCTATCGAGTAAACATCATGTCCGTCGACACCCAGAAAGTTATTGAAGACAACAAGCGCAGCGCCCAGGACACCGGTTCGCCGGAAGTGCAGGTCGCCCTGCTGACCGCGCGCATCGAGCTGCTGACTGGTCACTTCAAGACCCACAAGAAGGATCACCACAGCCGTCGTGGCCTGCTGCAGATGGTCAACCGTCGCCGCAGCCTGCTCGACTACCTGAAGAAGAAGGACAACGAGCGTTACAAGTCCTTGATCGAGAAGCTCGGCCTGCGCCGCTAATCGAGTCACACCGCCGCGGCGCAGCGATGCGCCGCGGCTTTGTTTTGGTCATTCGCATCACGTTATCTGCAGCATGCAGTTCATGGGCCGGAGCCTCCCGGCCGCCCGTTCTCGGCATGGGTCGACGACGGTCCAACGAAGACAGCAACACCTAAGGGAAAAAACCTCCGTGGCAAAAATCACCAAAACCTTCCAGTACGGCAAGCACACCGTCACCCTGGAGACGGGCGAAATCGCTCGCCAGGCAGGCGGCGCCGTCATCGTCAAGTTCGACGACACCGTACTGCTGGTCACCGCCGTCGCCGCCAAGAGCGCGCGCGAAGGGCAGGACTTCTTTCCTCTGACGGTTGATTATCAGGAGAAGTTCTACGCCGGCGGCCGCATCCCGGGCGGCTTCTTCAAGCGCGAAGGACGTGCGACCGAGAAGGAAACGTTGATCTCGCGCCTGATCGATCGCCCGATCCGTCCGCTGTTCCCGGAGGACTACAAGAACGAAGTGCAGATCATCGCCACCGTGATGTCGATGAACCCGGACATCGACGGCGATATCGCCGCGCTGATCGGCGCATCGGCTGCGCTGTCGCTGGCCGGCACCCCGTTCAACGGCCCGATCGCTGCGGCGAAGGTCGGTTACAAGAATGGCGAATACATCCTCAACCCGACCGTGACCGAGCTGAAGGATTCGCAGCTGGAGCTGGTCGTGGCCGGTACCGCCAATGCGGTGCTGATGGTCGAGTCCGAAGCCGAGCTGTTGTCGGAAGAAGTGATGCTGGGCGCGGTGACGTTCGGCCATCGCGAGATGCAGAAGGTCATCAACATCATCAACGAGCTGACCGTCGAAGCCGGCACCAAGCCGTCCGACTGGGTGGCTCCGGCCAAGAACGACAGCATGATCGCTGCGCTGAAGGAAGCGGTGGGCGACCAGCTCGCGTCGGCGTTCCAGGTGCGCGACAAGCTGCAGCGCCGCGACGCGATTTCGGCGATCAAGAAGGACGTGCTGGGTGCGCTGGCACCGCGCGCCACGGTCGAAGGCTGGGCTGCCGGTGACCTGTCCAAGGAATTCGGCGAGCTGGAATACCAGACCATGCGCGGCTCGGTGCTGAGCACCAAGGTGCGCATCGACGGCCGTGCACTAGATACCGTGCGTCCGATCAGCGCCAAGGCCGGCGTGCTGCCGCGTACCCACGGTTCGGCGCTGTTCACCCGCGGCGAGACCCAGGCGATCGTGATCACCACGCTCGGCACCGCACGCGACGGTCAGGTCATCGACGCCGTCTCGGGCGAGTACAAAGAGAACTTCCTGTTCCATTACAACTTCCCTCCTTACTCGGTGGGCGAGTGCGGTCGTTTCGGCGCGCCGAAGCGTCGCGAGATCGGCCACGGCCGTCTGGCCAAACGCGGCGTGCTGGCAGTGATGCCGAGCCTGGAAGAATTCCCGTACACCATCCGCGTGGTCTCGGAAATCACCGAGTCCAACGGTTCGTCCTCGATGGCATCGGTCTGCGGCAGCTCGCTGGCGCTGATGGACGCCGGTGTGCCGATCAAGGCGCCGGTCGCCGGTATCGCGATGGGCCTGGTCAAGGAAGGCAACGACTTCGTGGTGCTGTCGGACATCCTGGGTGACGAAGATCACCTCGGCGACATGGACTTCAAGGTGGCCGGCACTTCCGAAGGCGTGTCCGCGTTGCAGATGGACATCAAGATCGAAGGCATCACCGAAGAAATCATGAAGCAGGCATTGCAGCAGGCCAAGGCCGGCCGTCTGCACATCCTCGGCGAGATGGCGCATGCGCTGACCACTCCGCGTCAGGAACTGAGCGACTACGCGCCGCGTCTGCTGACCATCAAGATCCACCCGGACAAGATCCGCGAAGTGATCGGCAAGGGCGGCTCGACCATCCAGGCCATCACCAAGGAAACCGGTACCCAGATCGACATCCAGGACGACGGCACGATCATCATCGCCTCGGTCAATGCGATTGCCGCGCAAGCTGCGAAGTCGCGCATCGAGCAGATCACCTCCGACGTGGAGCCGGGCCGCATCTACGAAGGCAAGGTCGCCAAGATCATGGACTTCGGTGCGTTCGTCACCATCCTGCCGGGCAAGGACGGCCTGGTGCACGTCTCGCAGATCTCCAGCGAGCGCGTGGAAAAGGTCGGCGACAAGCTGAAGGAAGGCGATCTGGTCCGCGTCAAGGTGCTGGAAGTGGACAAGCAGGGCCGTATCCGTCTGTCGATCAAGGCAGTGGAAGAAGGCGAGGGCGTTCCGCCGTCGGCCGAGTAATCGCCGCTGGTTGATGCGTCACGAAAAAGCGGGCTTCGGCCCGCTTTTTTGTTGGCTGTTCGGCAAGGGCGCCTGACTTGATCCTTCTCCTGCGGGAGAAGGTGCCCCGCAGGGGCGGATGAGGGTACGGACGAAGCCTCGCGCGGTTGAGCCTTGGCCAAGGCTTCGCCGCCGTACCCTCACTCCAACCCCTCTCCGGATGGGAGCGGGGCTTTGAGCCTTGCTTACCCGGGCTGCTGTGTCGGCGCGGGCTGTGTCTCCGGACGCGGCGGCACCACGCGCGGGAAACCCGGCGGCATCGTGGTGGGTAAGGTGGTTGGCGAAGGCAGCGGTTCGACCGGTGGTGGCGCCGTCATCACCGCATCCGGGCGCAGCTTCAACAGGGCCGCCCAGTCGCGTCGATTGAAATCGCAGAGTTCTTCGTGTGCCGGCGTGCACTCGCTGGCGATGCCCAGGCCGTCTTCGCTCTGGTCCTGGCTGCCGTCGGATTGGGGCGTCGGCAACACCACGCGGCCGGCGCGGTCCAGCGGCATCTTGCGCATCATCACCGTGTTGAACACATTGCCGCCGATCAGGTACAGGGTGCGATCGCCACCGACGTTGGCGGCGATCACCACGTCGCAATGCGATTGCCACGGCATCGGCGCGCTGCCGCCAAGCCCGGCCTTGAGGCCGGCGTAGCCGAGCGCAGCGCTGCGCCCGCGCAGCAGGCACAGCAGATCGCCGGGGGCGGGTTTTTCCACCGCCGGGTCGGTGAACTGGTACGGGCCGCTTGCGCCATCGTTGTAGGCGCTGCGGATGTAATCCAGATGGCGTGCAGAGCGGTGGAAACCGCTCAGGCCGGCCTGCGTCATCACCCAGGAGATGAAGGCGGCCGACCATGGGTTGTCGACCAGGAACGCGCGGCAATCGCTGGCGGTGTAGCGCGTGCCATCCAGTGCCGCGCAACTCGATGCGCCGGGGCGGCCGCCCATCGATGCCAGCGTGCCGCTGTCGCGCCAGTAGCCGGCCACGCGTTGCCAGGCGACCACGCCGTGGTCGGCCAGATAGCCCGATTCGGCCTCGGTCACGCCCAGGCTGGCCAGACGGCCCTTGGCATCGATAAACGGGTGCTGCCACAGGCGATGCTCGTTGCAGGCACTGCGCACGATGGCGATTGCTGCAGGGCTGGTGCCGAAGCGCGGCGGTACATCGCAGACTTCCGCGGCGGCCGCGGTGCCGCCCCATACGGCCAACACCAGACAGAGCCACGGCCAAGGTTTTACAGTCATCGCAGATCCTGCACAGAACAATCGCAGCAGGCTGACAGAGCCGGCTGCGGGCACGCGTGAAATCAGCGCGGCGGTGGGCCGAGTTTGAGCGACAGATCGACCGCGTGCACGTGCTTGGTGAGCCCGCCGATGGAGATGCAATCCACCCCATCGGCTGCAATGGCGGCAATGCCGGCCAGATCCACGCTGCCGGAGACTTCCAGAGGGATGCGTTGTTCGCGCGGCAGGGCGGCAACGATGCGCACCGCGTCGCGACGCATCGCCGGGTCGAAATCGTCGATCAGGATGCGCGTGCAACCGACCTGCAAGGCCTCGTGCAGCTGCTCCAGCGTTTCCACCTCCACCACCAGCGGCAACTGCGGTTGCTGCGCACGTGCGGCATGCACGGCGGCGCTCAGCGAGCCGGCGGCGCGAATATGGTTTTCCTTGAGCATCACCGTGTCGAACAGGCCGATGCGGTGGTTGTCGCCACCGCCGCAGCGCACCGCGTATTTCTGCGCGACGCGCAGGCCCGGCAGCGTCTTGCGCGTGTCCAGGATGCGCGTGCCGGTGCCGGCCACGGCAGCCACGTATGCAGCGGTGGCGGTCGCGGTGGCCGATAGCGTCTGCATGAAGTTGAGCGAGGTGCGCTCGGCGCTGACCAGGCTGCGGCTGCGGCCATGTAGCAGCGCCAGCACCGTGCCGGCGGCGACGTGCTGGCCTTCGTGCACCTGCCAGTCGATCCGCACCTGCGGATCGAGCGCGCGGTGCGTGGCGTCGAACCACGGCCGCCCGGCGATCACGGCGTCCTGCTTGCACAGCAGGTATGCGCTGTCTGGCTGATCGGGCAAAAGCGCCGCGGTCACATCGCCGCTGCCGATGTCCTCGGCCAGCGCGCGCGCCACATCGGCCTCCACCAGCGCGGCCGGTGGCGCCTCCGGCACGATGGTGCGAACAGAAGGATTCACTTTTCGGGGAAGTCGGCGATCTGCGCAGTGCCGATGGCTTCTTCGGCCAGCAGCACCGGAATGCCGTCGTCGACGCGGAAGATCTGCTTGCGGTCGCGCGTGATCAGCGCCTCGCGCAGTGGCTGTGTCTGCGCGGTGCCGTCGGCACGCTGCAGGGTTCCGCCGGCGATGGCGGTGTTGAGTGCCTCCAGGCCCTTGCCGTCGAGCAGCGAGAGCGGCTGGCGGGTATCGGGCGAGCACAGCAGGTCGAGCAGTTTGCGATCCATCGAAGTCTTGTCTTGCGTGGAAGATGGCTAGAATACGTCTTTACCGCAGGGCAGGGCCATGACCTCCAACCACTCCGCGCCGCTGGTCGGCATCGTGATGGGTTCCCGTTCCGATTGGGAAACCATGCAACACGCAGCTCAGAAGCTCGATGCGCTGGGCGTGCCTTACGAAGTCAAGGTGGTCTCGGCGCACCGCACACCGGACGTATTGTTCAGCTATGCCGAGCAGGCTGGCGAACGCGGTCTGCGCGCGATCATTGCCGGCGCCGGTGGCGCGGCGCATCTGCCGGGCATGCTGGCGGCCAAGACGGCGGTGCCGGTGCTCGGTGTGCCGGTACAGTCCAAGGCGCTCAACGGCATGGATTCGTTGCTGTCGATCGTGCAGATGCCGGCCGGGATTCCGGTGGCGACGTTTGCGATCGGCAACGCCGGCGCGGCCAATGCGGCCTTGTTCGCCGCCGCGATGCTGGCGCCGGAGCAGGCGCAGATCGGTCAGGCACTGGCGCAGTTCCGCGCCAGGCAGACCGACGATGTCATGGCCAGCGACGACCCGCGCCAATGACCACAGTCGGCATTCTGGGTGGCGGCCAGTTGGCCCGCATGCTGGTGTTGGCCGGTGCGCCGTTGGGCTTGCGGTTTGGGGTGTTCGACCCGGCTACCGATGCCTGCGCAGGGCAGGTGGCGCCGCTGCAGGCGGGCGCCTTTGACGACACCGCCGCGCTTGCCGCATTCGCCGCACAGGTGGATGTGATCACCTTCGATTTCGAAAACGTGCCGGCCGCCGGCGCGCAGCAGTTGGCTGCGCAGGTGCCGGTGTTTCCCAGCGCTGCCGCGTTGGCGGTGGCGCAGGACCGGCTCAGCGAAAAAACCCTGTTCCTCGAGCTCGGCATTCCGGTGCCCGAGTTCGCCGCCATCGACGACCGTGCAGGGCTCGACGCTGCATTGGCCCGTATCGGCACGCCGTGCGTGCTCAAGACACGTCGCTTCGGCTACGACGGCAAGGGCCAGTTCCGCATCAAGGCGCTGGCCGATGCCGATGCCGCGTGGGACGCGCTCGGCGCGCAGGCGGCGAAGGTCGGACTGATCGTGGAGGCCTTCGTGCCGTTCGAGCGCGAGGTCAGCGTGGTGGCAGTGCGTGGGCGTGATGGCGAATTCCGCGCCTGGCCGCTGACCGAGAACTGGCATGTGGACGGCGTGCTCTCGGCCAGTCTTGCGCCGGCGCGTGTGGATGCCGGCTTGCAGGCTGCGGCAGAGACGCATGCGCGTGCGGTCGCCGAACGTCTGGACTACGTCGGCGTGTTCGCGCTGGAACTGTTCGTACGCGATGGCCAGTTGCTCGCCAACGAGATGGCGCCGCGCGTGCACAACTCCGGGCATTGGACCATCGAAGGTGCCGAGACCTCACAGTTCGAAAATCATGTGCGCGCCGTGCTCGGTCTGCCGCTCGGCAGTACCGCGATACGCGGGCATGCCTGCATGCTCAACTGGCTGGGCGCGATGCCGGACGCGACTGCATTTTTGGCGGTGCCCGGTGGGCATTGGCACGACTACGGCAAGCAATCGCGCGAGGGCCGCAAGGTCGGCCATGCCACACTGCGCGCAGAGACGCCGCAGGCGCTTGCGCAGGCGCTGAGCGCAGCAGGCACCACGCTGCAGCGTGATGCGCAGGTCGAACCGGTGCTCGCGCGTTTGAGCGAAGCATAATTCGCAGAACCATCGCTGGCGCTGCTGCGGCCTCGCCGATGCGCAGGTCCGTGGCGAAGATGCACGGCAGTGCGCGGTGCCGCCAGACGATGTTGCAACAGGTCACCTGATCGTTGACCTGTTGCAACGGCGCAAGCGCTAGCCTAACCGGCTGGCCACGAACTCCCAGTTGATCAGCTTCCAGAACGCGTCCAGGTACTGCGCGCGGTCCTGCCGGTAATCCAGGTAATAGGCGTGCTCCCAGAGGTCGCAGGTGAGCAGCGGGGTGTCCGGCCCGGTGAGCGGCGTGGACGCATTCGGCGTGGCGACGATCGCCAGTGCGCCATCCGGGCGCTGCACCAGCCACACCCAGCCCGAGCCGAAGCTGCCCAGGGCGACGCGGTTGAATTCCTGCTTGAAATGCACGAAGTCGCCGAACGATTTGGCGATGCGGTCGGCCAGCCGGCCCAGCGGCTCACCGCCGCCGCGCGGGCGCAGGCACTGCCAATAGAAATTGTGGTTCCACACCTGCGCAGCCAGATGGAATAGCGTGCCCTGCGCCTGCGCGATGATGTCTTCCAGCGTCAGCTCGGCGAACTCGCTGCCTTCGATGCGCGCATTGAGCCGATCGACCTCGCTGCGGTGACAGACGCCGTGGTGCGCCTCCAATGTGGCGGCAGACAGATGCGGCTCCAGGGCGACGCGGGAGTAGGGCAGTGCAAGGTGTTCGATCGGCATGATGGCAAGGGCAGCGAAGGGAGTGCGGCGACAGGTCGCGCTGAAGGCTTACAATGCGCGCCTTTGCGGAAGTCTATCCGACCCGGCGGTCGGGCCTGCCGCTCCCAGTCAGGAGAGTCCAATGCCGGTGATGGAACGGATCCAGGCCGAAGTCGAACAACACCCGATCGTGCTGTTCATGAAAGGCACCCCGCAATTTCCGATGTGCGGTTTTTCCAGCCGCGCCGTGCAGGCCCTGGTGGCTGCCGGCGCCGATCAGTTGCGCACGGTCAATGTGCTGGAAGAGCCCGAAGTGCGCGCCAATCTGCCGCGCTATTCCAACTGGCCGACCTTCCCGCAGCTGTTCATCCACGGCGAGCTGATCGGCGGTTGCGACATCACGCTGGAACTGTTCGAAGCCGGCGAGCTCAAGCGCATCGTCAGCGAGGCCTACCAGCCGTGAGTCTGGCGCAGGCCCGGCCCGACGCGGCGGCACTTGCCGGCCGCGTGGTGCTGATCACCGGTGCAGCCGGCGGGCTGGGGAGCGCGGCGGCGCAGGCGTGTGCATCCGCCGGTGCGACCGTGGTGTTGCTCGGCCGCAAGCTGCGCCCGCTGGAGCGCATCTACGACGCGGCCGCCAAGCTGGGTCCGGAGCCGTTGCTGTATCCGCTGGATCTGGCCGGCGCCACGCCGGACGACTACGCCACGCTCGCGCAGCGGCTGCAGTCCGAGCTCGGTGGCCTGCACGGCCTGCTGCACTGCGCCGCCGATTTTGCCGGCTTGACCCCGGCCGAACTCGCGGCGCCTGCCGACTTCGCACGCAACCTCCATATCAACCTCACCGCGCGCGCCTGGTTGACCCAGGCCTGCCTGCCGCTGTTGCGGCAGCAAGGCGATGCGGCGGTGGTCTTCGTCGTCGATGACCCGGCACGTGTTGGCCAGGCGTACTGGGGTGCCTATGGCGCTGCCCAGCATGCACAGCGTGGCCTGCTCGCCAGCCTGCATCACGAAACCGTCGCCGGCCCGGTCCGCATCAGCGGATTGCAGCCCGGCCCGATGCGCACCGCCTTGCGCGCGCGCGCCTTCACCCATCAGGAAGACAGCGAAGCGCTGGACCCCACGCGCTATGCCGCCGCCTGCGTCACCCTGTTGTCCACGGCCGGTGGCGCTTACCGCGGCGCGATCTGGAGTCCTTCCGCATGACCATTCTGTCGGCGGCACTGCTGCTGTTTCTGATCCTCGACCCGCTGGGCAACATTCCGGTGTTTCTCAGCGTGCTCAAGCCGCTACCGCCCAAGCGCCAGCGCTTCGTGCTCGCGCGCGAGTTGCTGATCGCCCTGTTCGTGCTGATGGCGTTCCTGTGGGGCGGCAAGTACGCGCTGGAGCTGATGCATCTGCGCCAGGAGTCGGTGGCGATCGCCGGCGGCATCGTGCTGTTCCTGATCGGCATCCGCATGATCTTCCCGCGCCCGGAAGGCCTGATGGGCGAGATCCCCGACGGCGAGCCCTTCATCGTGCCGCTGGCGATCCCGCTGGTGGCCGGCCCGTCCGGCATGGCCGCAGTGATGCTGATGGGCAGCAACGAACCCACCCGGTTATGGGATTGGAGCCTGGCGCTGATGATCGCCTGGATCGGTGCATCCACCATCCTGGCCTCGGCACCGCTGTTGTACAAACTGCTCGGTCATCGCGCACTGACCGCGATCGAGCGCCTGATGGGCATGTTGCTGGTGGCCATTTCGGTGCAGATGTTCCTGGATGGCCTAGGGACCTACTTCAAATTGCCGGTATCGATCTGAGTTCAGTCGGCGATGGGCGGGCAGGGTGCATGGGGACGGCTTGTTGGATGCCTGGCGGGCTTTGAAGCCGCGTCGCCGACCCGTGGCATGAGCGGCTGGCGGTGTCTGGCGACCACGGCGCGGGATGGCGGCCGATAGCCAGCGCTGCGTTTTCAGGCCAAACGTTGCCGGTTTGCGACAAGCCAGTTCGATAGCGCGACGCCAGTCGCAAATGCTGCGCGACTTTGCGCAAGCTGGCGTTTAGGCCTTCACATGCGAAGTTCATGTTGCACCGCGCGAACTTTGTCACGCCGCCGTCACAATCAGGCCTTAGCGTGTTAATCTGTTGTTAACCGTTGCGGCAGCAACCAGCCGCGCGGCAAGGGACCCCAGATCATCGGCAGCCCACCCCCGGGAACGGTTGGGCTGACTGCGCCTTTTTGTCACTGCCCAACCTGTATCGAGGCTACCGAAATGACCCACCCCCGCTGTCTCCGCATGTCCAAGCTGACGCTTGGCCTTGTTGCCGCACTCGCCGCCGCCCCCGTGTTCGCCCAGAGCACCTCTGCCGGCGTCGCTGGCCTGGTGACCAGCAGCGCCGGTCAACCGGTGCCGAATGCTGAAGTGACGATCACCCACGTTGAATCGGGTACGGTCAGCCGCGCCACCACCGATGCCAGCGGACGCTACAACGCGCGCGGCCTGCGCGTGGGTGGGCCTTACACGATCACCATTACCGCTTCCGGCGCGGGCAACACCACGCGTGAAGGCGTGTACTTGAATTTGGACAAGGTCAATCAGGTTGATGCAGCCCTGGGTGGCGATCTGGCCACGCTCGGTACCGTGCAGGCGATCGCAGGCAACTACGGCTCAGCGATCTTCAGCGCCAACAAGATGGGCACCGGCACCAACGTGACCCGCGAAGAAATCGAGTCGCTGCCGTCGATCAACCGCAACCTGCAGGACTACGTGCGTCTGGATCCGCGCGTCGCGCAGACCGACAAGGCGCGCAACGAAATCTCCATCGCCGGCCAGAACCCGCGCTACAACGCGATCCGCGTCGACGGCATCAGCACCAACGATGCTTTCGGACTGGAATCCAACAGCCTGCCGACTCCGCGCCAGCCGTTCTCGATGGACGTCATCGACGAAATCTCGGTGGACGTGGCCAATTACGACGTCACGATCAGTGGCGGCACCGGTGGCGTGATCAACGCTGTAACCAAGTCGGGCACCAACGAGTTCCATGGCTCGGTCTATGGAACCTATCGCGAGAACGACTGGTCGGGCAAGAACGAGAACGATATTCGGCCCCAGTTGTTCGATCGCGAATCGACTTACGGCCTGACGCTGGGTGGTCCAGTGGTCAAAGACAAGTTGTTCTTTTTTGCGAATTACGAAAAGTACAAAGGCAAAGGCGTTTTCACCGGTAACAGCGGTTTTGGTCCGACAGGCTCTGGTGCGAGCAACACGGTCAACATCACGCAGGCGCAGGTCGACGAGATCGCCGACATCTCGCGCAATGTGTACGGTTTTGATCCGGGCACGTTGACGTTGCCGGCATTGGATTCCGACTCTGAAGAAAAGGGCTTCAAGCTGGATTGGAATATCAGCGATAAGCATCGCGGTTCATTCCGTTACGGTAAGTCCGAGCAAAGCACTGCCAATCTCAATGGTTTCAGCACGAGTTCGTTGGCTCTGAATTCGTACCACTACGTGCGTGACTTCGAGCTGGAAACCTACACGGCACAGCTTTTCAGCGACTGGACCGATACCTTCTCCACTGAGGCCAAGGTGTCTTATCGCGATTACGCGGCAGTACGTACCGCAGCGTCTCAGCTGCCGGCGATCAATGTCCGTGTGGGCGCAAACTCAGTCAATCTGGGAACCGAGGCAAATACGCAGGCGAACGAGTTGCGTACCGAAACATGGAACGCATTCTTTGCTGGCAACCTGTTCCTTAACGACCACACAGTCAAATTCGGCTTCGACTACGAAGACAACGATATTTTCAACTTGTTTGGTCCACGCGTTTTCGGTTCTTACAACTTTGATTCTATTGCTGCTTACCGCGCCAATCGGCCAGTGTCTTATCGCTATTCGTCCTCGAACACCGGCAGTATCGATGACATCGCAGCGAAGTGGGGCCTGCGCAACCTTGGCCTGTTCGTTCAGGACAGCTGGGCTGTCAACAACAACCTGACGTTGACCTTTGGCTTGCGCTACGACAAGCAGATGGTTCCGGACAGCCCGCAGTTCAATCAGGCTGCATTCAATGCCTTCGGCGTGCGTAACGACGCGACGCTCGACGGTAACGACCTCTGGCAGCCGCGCTTTGGCTTTAATTACACGTTTGATGCCGAGCGGCCGACCCAGTTGCGCGGTGGCGTGGGCCTGTTCCAGGGTGCGGCGGCGTCGGTGTGGCTGTCCAATCCGTTCTCCAATACCGGCCTGGCTTACACGGATTACAATTTCCGCAACGCGAACGAGATCGCCGCTGGCGGTATTCGTTTCACTCCCGATATCAACAACCAGCCAACTGGTACCGGCGGAGCGACTCAATCGGTCGACTTTGTCGACAAGGATCTCGGGCAGCCATCGGTCTGGAAAGCTAACTTGGCATTCGACACCGAGTTGCCGTGGTACGGCATCATCGGATCGTTGGAAGGTGTGGTCACCAAGGTCAACGAGGCAATCTACTACCAGCAACTCAATCTTGGCACGCCAACTGCGGTTGGACAGGATGGTCGTCAGATCTACTGGAACGCGGTTGGTCGTAACCGGGCGAGCTGGGATAACCTTGGTCGCTTCACCGGCAACGCACTGACACGCGCCAACAGTAATCAGGGCTTCAACGACGCAATTATTGCGCGTCCAACCGACCAGGGCGGTACGCAGAGCTTCACCGTCGGTTTGAATAAACCTTTCAACGACAGCGACTGGTCGTGGAGCCTCGCTTACACCTACTCAAACGCGAAGGAGGTCAGCGGTCTGACCAGCTCTACCTCGGGCTCTCAGCTGTTGAATGTAGCGACCTTCCAGGCTAATGAAGAAGTCAACGCCACGTCCGCTTATGAGATCAAGGACAGCATCCTCGGCACTCTGCAGTGGAAGCACAACTTCTTCGGCGACTACGCAACCAAACTTGGCCTGATTTATCAGGGCCGCAGCGGTCGTCCGTATAGCTATACGTTCGATAACGATGCCAATGGTGACGGTCGTGCCAATGACCTGCTTTACATTCCGAATGGCCGTGGCGATGTGTTGTTCGGAAGTGCAGCTGAAGAGAATGCTTTCTGGAACTACGTAAGCAACAATCAGTATCTGTCTTCGCACCAAGGGCAGTTGGCTGGCCGCAACGCCGTTCGCAATTCCTGGGTAAATCAGTTCGATCTGCATATCGAGCAGGAACTGCCGGGCTTCTTCGACGGCAACAAGGCGCAGGTATGGGTCGACATCATGAATGTCGGTAACCTGCTTAATAAGAAGTGGGGCCGCGTGGATGAGTACGGGTTCCCGGGCTTCAAGGGTGTTGTGGAGTACGGCGGTATCGATGCTGCAACCGGCAAGTACGTGTACCGCTTCAATGAGCCGGACTTGTCCACTGTCTACGACGACAAGGGCATCTCCCGCTGGGCGCTGCAGCTGGGCTTCCGCTACCAGTTCTGATCTGACCAACGTGTTGCGTGTTGCAAAAACGGCCGGGTTCTCCCGGCCGTTTTTTATTCCGTTAGAGAATTTTGAACTGCCTAGTTGCTTCTGGACTCATAAATGGTCTTAACTTTTAAGAGCAGAATTGTCGAAATTGAAGGCGGTGGCTGTAAGATGCAAGCGTAGAGCGGCTGGTAACGTTTTGCTGGCCATTAACAAAAAATGCCGACGGTCTTTGCTGTTACATCTACGTAGTAACGTCGGCAAACACGTTCGAAGGTTTTTATGACCTATTTTTTTCTGCTTGGCACGAGAATTTTGTTAATTCTTTTTCTTCAGGTAAGCCGTCGCTGCTGCTTGCAGAACTGCTCGGCTAATAGATGGGAGTGTCTTCTCGAAGCTCTTGCGAAATTTATCTTAGGGAGGCCGTGTTATTCTTAGAGGATCAAATCCCATCTACAAATATTGATTGGGATAGGCGCTAGGTATGCTCGTTTTTGAAGTAGTGCTCATTTGTGTATGAGTGCTATTAATTTTTTCCATGTAGCTGACCAATTTTATTGGCAATCGGATTGGTTCTGGCATCGGGCAATCGGGATGGCTTGATATTCATAGTCCACTTTGGATTGAATTCCAAGCGTGGCGGCAGCATCTAAAATATCTGGGCAACTGACACTTGACGACGTGCGATCCTAGGAATACTCTTCAGAAATATTTTCTAACTTGATAGGGCGTTAAGTGAAGAGCGTGCCTTTGGTATACATGCCTTCTAGAGAAATAATAGGTTTTTTTGAATCATTTGACCCTCATAAGATCGGTCTTCCCGCGGCGCCTATCGTTAATTGCGAATTGGATCTAGCTGCAGCGCAGTGCATACTTGGGCAAGTTTCAACTGCTGATTTACTGCATGTTTTGTTAATCAAGTTGGATCCGATTTCTATAAAAAACGTACTTGAAGTTCATCGGGCTGTATTGAATGTAAAAAAAACTAGTTGGCGGAAGGTGTCCTTGAATGTGGGCGTCAATCAGGCCGATTCCTTCGGTTTTACTTCCCCAATTTTTGATGTCAAGAACGAGTTTTCTTGGTTAATTTCACGAGCGCTTTCGATAAAGCACGACTCGATATTTATTGCATTTTTTCTCTTCTATTTTCTGCACCTGCATCCTTTCGTTGATGGTAATGGGAGAATGTCAAGAATTTTGATCATTCATTTTCTTTCTGAAAGAAGGGGGGCTCAAGATGGCTTGGGAAGATTTGTGGCTATATTTACATATTTGCGCAAAGATATATTGGCCCGCTGGTTGTGGGAGGCTAGAGTAAATTCTGTCGAAAACTTCATTAAATTTTTCTCAAAAGTTTTATTTGAATACGGGGAGTATTTTGGAAAATCTTGCGATTCTAGGGTGGGGGTTCGTGAGTATGTAATGTCTATTAAGCCCGATGGAATTTTTGGTCGTTGAATTGCATGACTGAAAAAGTGACCTCATGGGATAATAATGAATAAATTATTTTTTATTTTAGTGGCTCTTGTATTTTTAGTTTTAGTTACTTGGTTGGTCTGGAGCGAATCTCCACCGTCTGAGAGAGGTTGGCGTTCTAGTGGTGGCTTGAGTTCTTCTGTTTCTGAAAATAACGTCAAAGCTGAGAAGCAGGATGCCAGCGTTGCCTTTGGTGAGCCTCAACAAATCAGCACGCTGCATACTGGTCGAGTTGAATCGAGTTTACTTTGTGCAAGGGCAGTGAAAGCTCAGCAATGCAGCGAATATTGGGATGGCATAAAGAAAGGGGGTAAAAATCGGGAAGAACTAGCAGCTTCTTGCCAAGATATGGCTGAGGCTACAGTTCCTGGATTGATTAGAGCTTGGAGGTCAGCTGCTGAGGCAGGAAGTTACTACGCGGCTAAGTTTTATATTCTTGGGCGTCCTTTCAGAATTGGAAATACAATTGAAAGTCTTGATGAACTAAGTATTTTTAAAGAAAAATCCGAAAAATTCGCGCTTCAGCTAGTCGCCAAGGGTGATTTCAATGTTGGAGTAGCGCTTGCGGATGCATATTATCCGTTTCCCGAAGCAAATTATAGACCGAGCTTATTGAGTCAGGCTGTTGAAAAGGATGCAGCAAAAGCGCTCATTTTATACGAGAAATTAGGGGCATTCCTTCATTCTGAAAGTACTAGCGATCCACTTGTAGAAGCTAGATTGAAAGTCCTACGCTCGTCAGTGGATGCATCTAGCTTTAATGGCGCAGCCTCTTTTTTTGGTAATTCGCAGCCTTTTGTTCGTCGTGGTCCTATAGATGCAAGTGATAATTACGAGGGGTGTGTCGAAAGCTTTTAATTTAATTGAGCTACTACTTATTATCTGGAGATTGCTATGCTGAAACTAAGGGTCGCTATTGGTGCTATTATGGTCGCAGGAGGAATGTATTTTTCTTCAGCACCATTGCCTGCGGATGCTCAATCAAGAGAGTGCCCCGAGTGGCAAACCTGGTCATGTGAAGATCCTCCGTATCTTCCTGAATACCCTGAATATCCTTGTAATTGTGACGGCGGAAGTCCGCCCGTAGCGAATCATTATGTACTCCCTAATATTCCTGGAAATCCTTATCCAGCGGTCTGTGCTTCGTCAGAAGATGAGCGTATGCGTCATGCCTGGTGGGATGTACAAAATTGGTATCCTGGGTGGCAGCTTGGAACAAATGAATCAGTGTCAGTGAGATACGATGATGGTTTAACTCAGGTTTACGTAGCTGTGGTCCCTGATCATTACGATCATGCCGTGGCGCTTGAGCTCAAGGGTGGGGGGTGGAGTGTTAACTCTGGCTATAATCGTAATCTTTGTGATGTTGGTACATAATTTCTAAAACCCCTGAGGTTGGGAAAGGAGTGTGCGCACTCCTTTCCCATGTTAGTATAAATGTGTTTAAAAAATATGATTTTATAAGAATTATCCATGGGCACATTTAAACTTGTGCAGATGGATTCTGGATGTCTTATAGATATTCTTTGGATTTTGTTGATTGTTATACATGCGCGACTTTAGAAGAATTTCTTTGGCGTTGCTAAAGCTGTAGTCGCACTGTTATTTGCTTATCTACAATTTGGGACAGTGATTTATGTTGCGTGGATTTTGGCAAATCTCCTTGCCATCGTTCTTTTGTCGGGTCAAGTAGGCTAAAGTCCTGTTAATTTAAGGGAGCAAGCTATGGAACTCAGCAGTACGGCAGCACGGGCGCTGCCGGTGGTGGATGCGCGGATCTACCCGCGCGGTGGCCTGGACGTGTTGTCCAAGGCGGAAGTTGCGCGTCTGCGTGATGCCTCCAGCGGCGGCATGCATGAGCTGTTGCGCCGCTGCGCGCTGGCCGTGCTCACCAGCGGCAGCGCGTCGGACGACCCGCGCGCCGCGCGTGACCTGTATCCGGATTTCGATATCCAGGTGAACCAGCAGGATCGCGGCATCCGCATCGATCTGAGCAACGCACCGGCGATGGCCTTTGTCGATGGCGAGATCATCCGGGGCGTGGCCGAGCTGCTGTTCGCCGTGGTGCGCGACCTGGCCTACATGGCGATCGAGCTGGAAGCCCAGCGCGGGGATCTGGACACCAGCGAAGGCATCACCAACGCGGTATTCGGGCAGCTGCGCAATGCGCGCATCCTGCAGCCGTCGGACCCGAACCTGGTCGTGTGCTGGGGTGGGCATTCCATTTCGCGCGACGAATATCTCTACACCAAACAGGTGGGCTACGAGCTTGGCCTGCGTGGCCTGGACATCTGCACCGGCTGCGGCCCGGGCGCGATGAAGGGCCCGATGAAGGGCGCCACCATCGCGCACGCCAAGCAGCGCAAGCATCACACGCGCTACATCGGCGTGACCGAGCCGGGCATCATTGCCGCCGAGTCGCCGAACCCGATCGTCAACCACCTGGTGATCATGCCGGACATCGAGAAGCGCCTGGAAGCCTTCGTCCGCATCGGCCACGGCATCCTGGTGTTTCCGGGCGGCGTCGGCACGGCAGAGGAAATCCTCTACCTGCTCGGCATTCTGCTGCGCGAAGAGAACGCCGACCTGCCGTTCCCGCTGATCCTGACCGGGCCGACCATCGCCGCGCCGTACTTCGAACAGATCGACCGCTTCATCCGGCTCACCCTGGGCGAAGCTGTCGCTTCCCGCTACGAGATCATCGTTGGCGACCCGGTTGCCGTGGCGCGTCGCATGGCCGAAGGCATCCACGAGGTGCGCGCGCACCGCAAGGAACAGAAGGATTCGTACTACTTCAACTGGTCGGTACACATCCCACTCGAGTACCAGCAGCCGTTCGAACCCAGCCACGAGGCCATGGCCGCCCTCGACCTGCACCACGGCCGCCCAGCGCCCGCGCTGGCCGCCGACCTGCGGCGTGCCTTCTCCGGCATCGTCGCCGGCAACGTTAAGGAAGACGGCATGCGCCGCATCGAGGAATTCGGCCCCTTCGAAATTCACGGCGACCCGGACATCATGCAGGCCCTGGACGAACTGCTGCGCGGCTTCGTCGAGCAGCGCCGGATGAAGATTTCGGGGGATTACCGGCCTTGCTATCGGGTGGTGACTTAGTCGCCTAGACGGTGCGACACGGGCTCGGTAACGCTTGTCGGTCCAGTTGGTCCGCCTGTCGGTCCAGCGCTTGTGCCATGGCGTATCAGGGCTCATGCTCTCCAGCAATAACGCTGGGGAGCGTCCTGATGTCCGTCCGTACGCGCGGATTCACGTTGATCGAACTCATGGTGACCGTCGCGGTGCTAGCTATCACCGCAGCGATCGCATACCCGAGTTTCCAAGGCGTCGTGCGCTCAAATCGGGTGGCTGCGTCAAATAACGAAATGATGGCATTGCTCACGCTGTCCAGAAGCGAAGCCATCCGGAACGGCCAAGGCAGCGGCATCTGTGGCAGTGCGAACGGGACAGCCTGCAATGGGAGCTGGAGTGCAGGGGTGATGGCCTGGAGCGACGCAAATGGAAACGGGAGTTATGACTCAGGTGAAACCGTGCTCCGTTATTCGTTGGGAAATCCAAGGCTGGTCGTCCAGGGGCCAACGACGGGGACGGTCATTGCGTTTGATGCGCGGGGGCGCCGCCGTGCTGCTGCCGATCAACAGGTTACATTGCAACCTGATCAATGCGGCGGGCAACCATTGAAACGCTCATTAACAATCAATGCGTCCGGGCAAATTCGAAGCAAAAAAGAGACCTGCACATGAGCCAGAATCATCTCTCTAGGCGTTCTGCGGCGGGCTTCACCCTGATCGAGGTGCTGATTGCCATTCTCATACTCGCATTTGGGTTGCTAGGGTTTGCACTGCTGCAGACCATGAATGTGCGCTTTGTTCAAAGCGCCAATTACCGGACGCAAGCGACCAACCTAGCCTACGACCTAATTGATCAGATGCGATCCAATCGTTACCAGGTTGGTCAATATACTGCCGCCACATTCGCTGCCGGGGCCGTGACGGCGACTGGTGCCTGCGTATATCCAACAGGCCAGACCGTATCGGTAAGCCAGAATATAACAAGATGGCAATGTCAGGTTGCCAAGGCGCTTGGAGATAAGGCTGCTGCTACAGTTACCTATGTCAACGGCGTCGCCACTGTGGCAATAAGCTGGGGCGATCAGCGCTGGGACAAGGAAAACCCCGAGACAGTGACGAGTTTTGCGTTGCGAACGGAGATCTAAGGGAATGAACTTGCGTTCGCGAATGTCCGGCCTTTCATTGATCGAACTGATGATCGCGTTAGTGATCGGGTTGGTTCTTTTATTAGGCGTAATTCAAATATTTTCAGCGTCGCGCACGGCCGCCCAACTATCTGAAGGTGCTTCGCGAGCACAAGAGAATGGACGTTTTGCGCTTGATTATCTGGCTCGGGACATTCGAATGGCGGGCCACTTCGGGTGCGTCAACGATCAAGCGCAATTCGTTAAGGGGGAGGGAGATCCCAGGGTCAATCTTTCCGCGGCAACCGGAAGTGGAAGTCCTCTGGATTTCTCTGTATCGATTCAAGGCTATGAAGCACCAGGGACAGCTCCGAGTGACCAAATAACGATCGGTGGCAGTGCGAATTCGATAGTAGGTTTGCCGGCATCCATTCAGAATTTGAGCCCCGCGCCGAGACCAGGCAGCGACATCATTGTATTGCGTTATCTTTCTGCCGAAGGCGTGCCTGCGACAGGTATCGCAGCAGCTGGTTCCAACAGCACCTTGACTATGGATGCGACACGTTGGGCACGCCTGACCGACGATGGCGTAGCGGCTCCCACCTTGTTTGGAATAGCGGACTGTGCACATGCGGATGTATTTGCTGGCACCACGACTGCCGGATCCGTAACGGCCAGTGGCGTCAATCTTTCAGGGCGATATGTGGTGCAGCCCACTGGTCAGACAATGGTGTACCGCGCCGAGTCCCTGGTGTATTACGTTGCCAATAGTCCCGATACCGGCGAACCCGCGCTAAGGCGTGCTCGCGCGGGTAGCAATGGCATCTATGTCAGCGAGGAATTGGTTGAAGGAATAGAAAGTTTGCAATTTCTATATGGATTGGATACGACGCCGTCGATTGCAACCCAGACGCCGCCTGTTGGTAATATCACCGAGCAACGTGTGGCGAGTGGAGTGGCCACGGGAGCCGATGCGGCGGCCGCCAACCAGTGGCGTCGCGTTGGGCAAGTGCAGGTCGGTATCCTCGCCCGTAGTCCGACCGCAGCGGCTGCAAGTACTCAAGTCGAGGCCAGTCGGTTGGGCGTGCTGGGTGTCACGGTCATTCCGCCGACGACCAACGATAGACGCTATCGCGCTAGTTATGAGTTATCCATCGCCCTCCGCAATCGCCTTTTCGGTAACTGAAAATGCAGACCAGACATCTCACTCGAGATCGAGCGCGTAATTACCCCGCGGCAACTCAGCGCGGTGCGGTCTTGTATGTGGCGTTGATCATGCTGGTGTTGCTTGCGTTGATTGGCATTGCAGGCATTCAGGTCTCTGGAATGCAAGAAAAAATGGCGGCCAATTATAGGGCGGTGAATCGTGCTTTCGAGGAGGCTGAAGGTGTGGTCAGAAACGCTGAAAACTCCGTCGAAAATATTTCCAATCGAACGACGGCGCCAACTGGTACCACGAGTTCAGTTGCTTCTGGAGACATCAATCGAGTCTGTGACGATGGTTTTGACCCTATGCAGTGGGCGCAGGCGCAGACCTCGGCTCGCGCGGTCAATGTTCGCCAGATAGATCAATGCATTCAGGGGGAAGCAAACATCGGAATGGGGCAGCCTGTCGATCCTGCATCTCCTGTTTTTCAGATTACCGGCGTTGCCGCTGACGATCAGAATAACGCGAGTTCCGAGGCGGCGGTAGACACTATCTTCAAGCTTTGAAGAGAAGCACATGACCTTGCATAAAAAGAAAGTAATTTTTGCTTCTGCCGCAGCTGCGGTTGGCCTGGCGTGCGTCGTCTACGCGCTAATCGCTGCGCAAGGTCAAGGCGTCCTTGCTCAGGCGCCAATGAATAATCAGGTGCAGACACCGCCTGCATTCATCATGGCTGTCGACGATTCCGGGTCCATGACCTTTCAAACCCAGTTTCCGGGGCAGGATGGCCAGGGCTGCTGGAGTACAGCGCAATATACGTTTTTCTCAAGCCCCGGAGTACTTAATACGGAAGATACGAGAAGCGTTGGATGTGGTTACAACCACGTGCTTCCTGGCGTCCGTATCGATGAAAACCGACTGGGTGTTCCTCCCTTGGATAGTCTTGGTTTCGCGCGTTCGGCTGCCTACAATCCAACGTATTATGATCCGACAGTCAAATACGAGCCGTGGATTAATAACGATGGTACTCCTTTTCCTCAGGCTGACCCGCTGAATACCCGTATTAATCCGCTGCAATCCGCAACCGTCGCGTTGGCATCGAATTACATGGGTGAGGATTTCAGTAGTAGCTTTCGAATTCAGAACAGGATGGTGCTGCCCCGAGGTACAAGTTACAGGCAGCGCTTTAGAGATAATAACAATAATCTCTATTTCGGGGCTGAGACAACGACGACAACTGATGTCACTTGGAATGGTGGCTCGCAGACACTGCTCATAAGGTTTTGGCCTGCAACCTTTTTCGTTCCTTATACGAGTAATAATGATGCTCGGCCAGTCCTTCCTGGCACTGCGTCAGCATATGACGCAGTGCCGCGAGAGCGTGTACGAGATGTGTGCGGAACGGGCTGCGACATGTGGAAATACACGATTGGCACAACCAATACCGCTGCCTTGCAAAACTTTGCCAATTGGTTTTCTTTCTATGGTAATCGCAACAGGGCGATTATTGCGGGCATGACTAGGTCGCTGGCTGACGTCAATAATATGCGGGTGGGATTCTTTCGCATTAATCAGCACACTAGCTATGATGCCCTTACGGACAGGCTGCCAATGCGAAATATGGCAACGGCAAGTGAAAAGGCGGCGCTTTACAATTCGATCCTCGCATTGCCTGCGAGCGGGGGCACGCCAAATCGCCAAGCGGTAAACGCCGCAGGGGTTCAATTTCAGCGCACAGACAGTGCTGCTCCAGTCCAATTGGCTTGCCAGAAAAATGCCGTAATGCTCTTTACGGATGGCTACAGTAACCAGGATGGGCCGCAGGTCAGTAACGCGCAGGGCGACGGCGGAATGGGAGTTCCATTCGCTGACGGTTACGACAATACGATGGGGGATATCGCTGCAAAGTACTATAATAACGTTAACGGTGGATCGCCCATTCGGCCGGACCTGGCTTCCGGGCTTGTGCCTGTGCCAAGCTCCTGCAGCACTGCAAACGCTAATGTAAGGTTGGATTGCCAAAAGAATCTGCACGTTAATTTTTACGGTATTACGCTGGGTGCGCGAGGAAATTTGTTCAATCCCGATGTGGTGCAGGATGCTTACACCACTCCGGCGATTTACCAAAATTGGCCGCCGCGTGAAAATGATGAAAGAAGCACCGTTGATGACATCTGGCACGCGGCAACCAATACTCGCGGTCAATACATAAACGCGAAGACTCCGGCGGAAATTACAGCTGCGATGCGGAGAGTTCTCTCTTCGGTGACATCCGGTTCGTCTCCCTCGGGGACGCTTGCGCAGAGCGGTGCGCGTATCGGTGCTGGCTCGTTCTCAGTAGTGCCCAACTACGAAATTGCCAATGAGGGCACCGATTGGTTTGGCCGTCTTACCGGCTATACCGTTTCTATCAATCCAGCGACTCGGGTCGCAGTGACCACGGCAGCTTGGGAGGCAAGTTCAAGAATGCCATCTGCCGCGGCACGCAATGTTTTGGTCAGCAAGGCAGGATCAGTTAGCGCCTTCAATGCGACTAATGTTTCTCTTGCGGATCTTTGTAACAAATCGACGTCGCTGTACCCCGGGATGTCGCTGTGCACTGAGTCGGACCTTTCCGCACTGGGTGCAACCGCAGCTACCGCTACCGCGTACCTGCGTGGGGATGCGTCTGGGGAAGTCCGCAGCGGTGGTCGCTTACGTGATCGAACCACTGTGCTTGGCGATATCGTCAATTCGACGCCTGTCATCAGTTCTCCATTGGATGACTATGGCTATCGTGGTTTGGCGGGGACACCTGGAAGTACTTATGGCGCTTACTTGGATTCCAAGAAGGCCAACAGAAATTATATGGTCTATGTTGGTGCCAACGATGGCATGTTGCATGGCTTCGATGGCGGCATGAATGCAAATGGAGTAATGAATTCAAATGGCGGTGTAGAGCGGTTCGCTTATATTCCGTCAACTGCGCTCGGTCACATGGGTAATTTGCTGCTTCCTTACGATCCAACAGATCAAAGTGACCAAGACTTTGACCATCGCTACTATGTAGATGGGCCGCTGACCGTATCGGATACTTACTATGGTGGATCCTGGAAGACAGCTCTTGTAGGGACCGCAGGTGCAGGTGGACGTAGCATTTTTGCAATGGACGTCACGACGCCGACAAGTATTTCGGCGGGCAATCGTCTTTGGGAAATCAGCGACCTTGATAGCACGTTGCCTGCGTCAGTCCGTAACAACATAGGCTATGTGCTTGGTAAGCCGGTTATCGTTCCAGTTGCTAACGCATCCGGCGCTGTGACATGGAAAGCGATTTTTGGCAATGGCTATAACAGCGCCAGTGGAAAAGCCGTTCTCTTTGTCGTTGATATCAAGGCAGGCGCACCCACGATTACAATGATCGAAGCCGCAGAGAGTGGAGGAGGTGTCGCCGGAAGCAACGGTCTTGGCAACATCGTTGTTGTTGATCGCTGGGGCGGTGCCAGCCAAGCTGATCGGGTCCGTGATGGATATGCGGACACTGTTTATGCAGCCGATCAAAAAGGAGCCATTTGGAAGTTTGATCTTCGTAGCACGGTGACATCTGTTTCCGTCCCGCTCTTTACAAGTCGTACTTCAACCGAGAACGGCTCTACCTATCGTCAGCCGATTACCGGCGGACTCGCTGCTACTGCTGGCGATAACGGCGGTGTCATGCTTTTCTTCGGAACTGGAAGCTTCTCATTTGTAAATGATCCATTCGATACTGCTATCCAGTCGTTGTATGGGATCAATGACGTGTCCGCTGGAGCAATCACGAGTGCGTTGACGCGCACCAACCTGCAAGCCAATACGATCTCCAGTTCTGGTGGTACGCGGAGTCTGGTGTTGGGAGCAAGCCCGGCAGGTGGGCGTGGCTGGTATGTCGATCTGCCAGCCGGCGAGCGTATGGTGGGAAATCCAAGCGTCGCATCGGGTATTGTTTTTATTCCGACCTATGTCCCCAACCCAAACAGCGTGGGATGTGCTGCCCAGGGTAGCAATTGGCTATTTGGGTTGAATACTAGGACCGGTGCGGCCGCACTGGATGTGGCGCGCCGTAATTCGCCTACAGGTGCTTCGTTTGCTTCGGGAACTGCCGCGACTTCGTTGACAACGCAAGGAACTACGCCAGTGAAGGACGTCGGCATATCAGCGATTCCGCGGTTGACTCCAGCAGAGTCTGGCGGAGCGCCCCCGCCTGGGGGGAGCTCCTGCTGGATGGTGATAAGCGTTGCGGGTGCCGACCCGATGTATGTTCCCTATCCATGCGGGCGTCAGTCCTGGAGGCAGGTGCAATGAGATCTTCTTGGGCCAGACAAACCGGTGCCCGTGGTAGGGGTGCGTCACTGCTGATTTCCCACGGTTTCACCCTGATCGAGCTAATGATTGTCGTCGCGGTTGTGGCGATTTTGGCTGCCATTGCCTACCCGAACTACTCGGAGTACGTGCGTAAGTCTCGCCGTGCGCAGGCCAAGGCAGATCTTGTCGAGTATGCGCAGCTGGCCGAGCGCTATCACACTGTGCAGAATACGTACGTCGGCTTTACTTTGCCCAATCCTGTCTCGCCTCGGGAGGGTGGAACAGCCGCCTACAACCTGCCGTCGCCACAGGTGACTCAGTCCACCTTTGTGATTACTGCGACCCCGACCAATGTCCAGTCAGCCGACAAGTGCGGAACCCTGAGTATTGATCAGGCTAGTCGCAAGACCAACTCGAAGGGTGCCTTGTCGGACTGCTGGTGAGAGCGTGAGTTCGGGGACGTTGATGACTGTTGCAATGCCCCAAAATCTTGCTACAATGCCGACCCCGCCCGAATAGCTCAGCCGGTTAGAGCACTTGACTGTTAATCAGGGGGTCGTTGGTTCGAGTCCAACTTCGGGCGCCAAGATGTTGAAGAGGCCGCGACTAGTCGCGGCCTCTTTGTTTTTGCTGTAGCTCACCGTGCAGGGCAGGTGGTTGGTTGCCTGTAGCGGACAGAGCGCGTCCGCCCTGAGTTGTTGACGATGACGTCTGCCAGGCGCTGCGCACGGGTGCAGAGGCTGATCGTGATGTTGGTGCCGCTGTTGCGGCCGTTCGGAAGAAATCGGACAAGCGATCGGCCAATCGTTCCAGTGATGCTGATGCCCTCGCTCGCAGCATACTGCTCGACGCGCAGGATCGAGCCCGCGTCCGCAGGCTGCCCACTGCGCGCTGGATCTTTGAAAAGAATCCACCCCTGGCCCCAGTCGCTGTCAGGTCGGCAACTGGCACCGTCGACGGATGGACAGACGCTAACTGGCAGGCGATGGGTGATGGCCAGGCTCCTCGCCATCGCCAAGTGTGCGGTGAGCAAGTGAACCCGTGCCTGTGCGCGCTGCCACTCGACCAGACCTTTGAAGCTGGGCAGGCCGATGGCCGCCATGATCCCGGCGATCGCCATCACGATCACTAGCTGTAGCGCCGTGTACCCTTTTGCATACGAACGAGTCACTGCTTTCACCGTCCTGCTCCTCGGCTCGAAGCAAGCAGTCTCTACGGCGTCCAAGGCTCAGGTAAGGTCGGCTCCCACGTAATGAGGTGTCAGACTTTCACCGAAAGTGGCCTCCGCCATTTGTGTAGTCCTCCCCCGAGATCCGCTTCATGACCGACCGTTTTCAGCTCGTATCCCCGTACTCCCCAGCCGGCGATCAGCCTGCTGCCATCGAGAAGCTGGTGGCCAGCTTCGAGGCCGGTCTGGCCAAGCAGACCTTGCTGGGCGTGACCGGCTCCGGCAAGACCTACACCATTGCCAACGTGATCCAGCAGGTGCAGAAGCCGACCCTGGTGATGGCGCCGAACAAGACGCTGGCGGCGCAGCTGTACGGTGAGTTCAAGTCGTTCTTTCCGCACAACGCGGTGGAGTACTTCGTCAGCTACTACGACTACTACCAGCCCGAGGCCTACGTGCCCTCGTCGGACACCTTCATCGAGAAGGACAGTTCGATCAACGAACACATCGAGCAGATGCGTCTGTCGGCGACCAAGACCCTGCTGTCGCGTCGCGACTCACTGGTGGTGGCCACGGTGTCGGCGATCTACGGCCTGGGCGCGCCGGAAGACTATCTGTCGCTGCGCTTGATCCTGTCGGTGGGCGAGCACATCGATCAACGTCAGTTGATCCGCCATCTCACCGATCTGCAGTACACCCGCAACGAATTCGAGCTGACCCGCGGCGCGTTCCGCGTGCGCGGCGAAGTGCTGGACGTGTTCCCGGCCGAATCCGACACCGAGGCGTTGCGGATCGAGTTGTTCGATGGCGACATCGAGCGGCTGACGCTGTTCGATCCGTTGACCGGCGAAACGCTGCGCAAGCTGCAGCGCTACACCGTGTACCCCAAGACGCATTACGCGACCACGCGCGAGCGCACGTTGAGCGCGGTGGACACGATCAAGGAAGAATTGAAGGAACGGTTGGAGCAACTGTATTCGCAGAACAAGCTGGTCGAAGCGCAGCGCCTGGCGCAGCGCACCCAGTTCGATCTGGAAATGATGGCCGAGGTCGGCTTCTGCAACGGTATCGAAAACTACTCGCGGCATCTCACCGGCAAGGCGCCCGGCGAGCCGCCGCCGACGCTGTTCGACTACTTGCCACCGGACGCGCTGCTGGTCATCGACGAGTCGCATGTGACCATTCCGCAGATCGGCGCGATGTACAAGGGCGACCGCTCGCGCAAGGAAACGCTGGTGGAGTTCGGTTTTCGGCTGCCATCGGCACTGGACAACCGGCCGCTGCGTTTCGAGGAATGGGAGGCACGTTCGCCGCGTAGCATCTATGTGTCGGCCACGCCGGGTCCCTACGAGTTGCGCGAGTCTGCGGGGGAAATCACCGAGTTGGTGGTGCGGCCAACTGGCCTGATCGATCCGGTGGTCGAGATTCGTCCTGTCGGAACGCAGGTGGACGACCTGATGTCCGAAATCCAGGAGCGCATCAAGCTTGGCGACCGCGTGTTGGTGACGACGCTGACCAAGCGCATGTCCGAGAACCTCACCGAGTACCTCGGCGAGCACGGTATCCGGGTGCGCTATCTGCATTCGGATATCGACACGGTGGAGCGCGTGGAGATCATCCGCGACCTGCGCTTGGGCAAGTTCGACGTGCTGGTCGGCATCAATCTGTTACGCGAAGGTCTGGATATGCCGGAAGTGTCGCTGGTGGCGATCCTGGATGCGGACAAGGAGGGCTTCCTGCGTTCGACCGGCTCGCTGATTCAGACCATCGGCCGCGCAGCGCGTAATCTGCGCGGCAAGGCCATTCTGTATGCCGACAAGATCACGCGTTCGATGCAGGCCGCGATCGACGAGACTGACCGCCGCCGCGAGAAGCAGGTCGAGTACAACCTAGAGCATGGCATCACGCCCAAATCGGTGGCGCGTCCGATCTCCGACATCATGGAAGGTGCGCGCGAGGATGCCGCCGAGAAGAAGGCAGGCAAGGGGCGCTCGAAGTCGCGTCAGGTGGCGGAGGAAATGCCCGATTACCGCGCGATGGGGCCTGCCCAGATCGCCGGCAAGCTCAAGAGCTTGGAGCAGCAGATGTACCAGCACGCCAAGGACCTGGAGTTCGAGGCGGCCGCGCAGATTCGCGACCAGATCCAAAAACTGAAAGCTGCCAGCCTGGCGTAGGGCAGGGCGACAGCGCGAAAGTTCGAGCGCAGGGAGGGCTTGTGGTGATCCAAACCCTGCGCTAGAATGCGCGCCCTGCACAGCGCAATGCTGACGCAGGAAACGGGCGGTTAGCTCAGCGGTAGAGCACTACCTTGACATGGTAGGGGTCACAGGTTCGAACCCTGTACCGCCCACCACTCCAAGTCCAGCAGCATGGCGACTTGAGTGGCTTCAACATCGGCAGCGACTGCTGCCGCGGATCCCGAAGTGATTTACGCAGCAGCTCCTGCAGCTTCCGCGTGTCCTGTATTTGGTCTTCGACAATCGCTTTCACTTCCTTCTGTGCATTGACCAGGCGTGTTGGATGAATTTCGTGCAGCAGTCGGGCATTGCTGGCGGCGGAGCGGTTGGCTAGCAAGCTGGGCACTCTTTCGCCCCTGCGGACGAGGCCCTGGTGTCAGGCCAAGCTTTCGCTCAGCGTGCCATTTCGTCGCAGCGCTGGTCACCCTTTCCCCGAAGCGGCGAGCAGGTTTTTTAGTGCCAGGCGCGTGTGTTGCCAAGAAAGCACATCAAGTGCTGACGGAATTCCGCCGGCGCTGACCCATCCCGATCCGCGCCTGGCGTCGAATGCGCGCGCGGTTGTGTCGGCTTCACCGAAACCGCTTTCTCCATCACACGTCTTGCTTTAGCATCGCTTCCGCGCTGACGAAAAGGAAGGCTGGCGATGGACGAGTATCAGCACACCGTGCTGACCAGGGGCGGGTACCGTGTCGTGGCAATCACCCGGGAAGACACCTATGCGCCCGACGCTGTGGTGGCCTATGCCGTGGTGACGGATGCCGGAACCCGGATCACGCCGGATCTTTCCCTAGATCAAGCCAGAGTCTGGATTGACTCGCTCGTCGAGAGCGAGAGTGGCGGACGCAAGTCGGATCTGCTCGATCACAGACCCGTCGTTCGTCGCTGAGTGCCGTCGAGAAGTAAGCCAAGGAGTAGGGCCGCGTGTCCAAAGCCAAACTAATTGCAATCGCCACCGTGGTGACATTGCTTGTTGGATATTTCCTGTCCGGATATCTGACGCTTCTATTGTTGCGGCTCGATACCGCGCTGTACGCGTGGGATACCTACTACCGCTACGTCAAGGCGTTGGGCTTGCCGGAAGTGGCGCCTTACGCGACCAAGATCAAGATGTCCGGCATTCTCGGCTTTGGTCTGCCCGGGATCATCTGGGCCATCACGGTTGTGCTCCTGCTCAAGCCGAAGGCGCGGGCGCTGCATGGCGACGCGCGCTTTGCCGGAGCGGCAGACCTTTCCAAGCACGGTTTGTTCAAGCCGAGCGGCAACGGCATTGTGGTGGGCAAGTTCAACGGCAAGCTTGTACGGCTGAGCGGGCAACAGTTCGTGATCCTGGCCGCGCCAACGCGCTCCGGCAAGGGCGTCGGCGTGGTCATTCCCAACCTGCTGGAGTACCAGGAATCGGTAGTGGTCCTGGACATCAAGCAGGAGAACTTCGACCTCACCAGCGGCTGGCGCGCCAGTCAGGGGCATGAGGTGTTCCTCTTCAATCCCTTCGCCGAAGACCGGCGCACCCATCGCTGGAATCCGCTGACTTACGTGTCCAGCGACCCCGCCTTCCGTGTGTCGGATCTGATGAGCATCGCCGCGATGCTGTATCCGGACGGCTCGGATGACCAGAAGTTCTGGGTCAGTCAGGCACGTAACGCGTTCATGGCGTTCGCCTTGTATCTGTTCGAAAACCAGGACGAAGAGTTGTCGCTCGGCTTCCCGGGCGGGGCAGGGGCTCCCACGCTTGGCGGCATCTATCGACTCTCGTCCGGGGATGGCACAGACCTCAAGAAATACCTCAAGTCGCTGTCCGAGCGCAGATTCCTCAGCAGCAATGCGCGCTCGGCGTTTGCCAACATGCTGTCACAGGCCGATGAGACCTTTGCGTCCATCATGGGAACCCTGAAGGAGCCGCTCAACGCGTGGATCAACCCGGTCCTGGATGCGGCAACAAGCGCGGACGACTTCCTGCTCACCGACCTGCGCAAGAAGAAGATGACGATCTACATCGGCATCCAGCCCAACAAGCTGGCCGAAAGCCGGCTCATCATCAACTTGCTCTTCAGTCAGATCATCAACCTCAATACCCGCGAGCTCCCGAAATCCAACCCGGAACTCAAGTATCAATGCTTGCTGTTGATGGACGAATTCACCTCGATCGGCAAAGTGGACATCATTGCCACCGCGGTAGCCTACATGGCGGGTTACAACCTTCGCCTGCTGCCGATCATTCAGAGCATGGCGCAGCTGGACGCCACCTATGGCAAGGATCTGTCGCGCACCATCATCACCAACCATGCGCTGCAGATCCTCTACGCGCCGCGCGAGCAGCAGGATGCGAACGACTACTCCGAGATGTTGGGCTACACCACCATCAAGAAGAAGAACGTCACCCGCGGCAGGGAAACCACCCGGAGTATTTCCGAGGAGCGGCGTGCGCTCATGTTGCCGCAGGAGCTGAAGGCGATGGGCAACGAGAAGGAGGTCTTCCTGTACGAAGGCATCCCGCATCCGGTGAAATGCGACAAGATCCGCTACTACGAAGACCGCTATTTCACTGCACGCCTGCTGCCCAAGACAGACGTGAAAACGCTTTCCATCAGGTTGTGATGGTCGTCGCACAACGGCTGCGAAGGGGCGCCGGTAATTCTTGACTCATGTGTTCGTTAAGGGCAAAGTTACCCAGAATTTGCGCGGTGTTGATTTTTTGTTAAGAGGGGCGGCGCCGGACGGGGTCGTACAGGAGTAAGGCTATGGATGGTTCTTCGGCGTATTCATTTTTATCGATTGCGTGGCGTGGTGCTGACCTGCCTATGTGTGCTGGGTCGGCCAGGCATGTCCGCTCAAGCGAGTCATCAAAGACAGATTCACTCCGCCGCCCCAGGGTGAGCGGAGCTGTTGTGCTGTCCGTCTTAAGCCCGAAATCTCATGAGTTGGAGAAGTCAGAGTGAATCCGATGTATGTGTCCAAGCTGTCGCTGGTCTTGGTGGTCGCTGCGTTGGTCGGTGCCTGCGCGACCAAGCCTGCTCCCGATTTTGGTGGACGTTGGAAGCACGTCAATCACTTTGACGAAGCCCCTACCGAAATTCCGCTCTACACCTCCTACACGTATCAGGCTACGCCGATGGACGGCACGTTGAAGACGATGCTGGAGCGGTGGGCCGCGGATTCCAACATGCAGCTGTCCTACAACCTGCCTTCGGACTACACCCTGATCGCCCCGGTTTCCAATATCAGCACCACCAGCGTGCAGCAAGCCGCCACCGAGCTGAGCGCGGTCTACGCAGCGCAAGGTGTCTCGGTCTCGGTCTCTGCCAACAAGCTGCTGGTACAGCCGGTGCCGGTATCGTCTGGAGCCAAGCTCTAAGAGCTGAACCGCTGATCCGATGCTAACGGCATTCGGTCGGTGACTGAGCTCAAGCCTCCCATGTGCCCGCGCTCGTCGCGGCGATAGTTTCAGGCCTGACAAGGCCTTACGGTGACGGATCTAGACATGTTGCGTAAGAAGGTCAGTGAAAAGGACGGATCTGCCCAAGTGGGTGCAGCCGTCCAGAAAGCGGTGAACTACGAGGTGAGCATCGCCGATCTCGCGCGCCGCAGCGAAAAGCGTGCATGGATGGTAGCGACCGTTTCCATGCTCATTACCGTCATGACGGCCGGCGGCTACTACTACATGCTGCCGCTGAAAGAGAAGGTGCCGTACCTGGTAATGGCTGATGCGTATTCTGGCACCAGTACCATCGCCAAGCTCGAAGCGAATTTTGGAGGGCGTGCAGTTAGTACGAGCGAGGCGCTAGCGCGTAGCAATATTGCACGCTTTATCATAGCCCGCGAGTCGTATGACGCATCGACGATCAGCGATCGTGACTGGAATACGGTCGGATCAATGGCCGCCACAAGCGTACTTGCTGAGTATCGTGCGCTGCACGCCGCCAATAACCCGGCTAGGCCTTTCATCGTCTATGGAAGGAATCGAGCAATTCGTATCACGATCCTCAGCATCACTCTTATTGGCGGGAAAGGTAAGCCTTTTTCAGGGGCGACGGTACGTTTTCAGCGTAATATCTACGATAAAAGCTCTACGGTCAGCACGCTGTTAGATAACAAGATCGCGACAATGGAGTTTGTTTACCAAGATAATCTCCAGATGACCGACGAGCTGAGGGTGGAGAATCCGCTAGGCTTTAGAGTCACTGATTATCGCGTAGATAATGACTATTCGGCCCTGCCCGCGACTCCCGCTTCAGGCGCTCAGATGCTTCCATCAACGGCTGCAACCTCTCAGGGAGTTCCGGTAGTGCAGCCCGGAATGCCCGGAGCTGCTGCTTCGGTTGCGCCTAGTGCAGTGCCGCAGGGTACGATGCCTGTCCAGCAGGCTGCCCAGGCGCCTGCTGGTGTGCCGACTCAGCAACAGATGGCGCCAGCGACATATCCAAATCAGGCCCAGCCTGTGATTCAACCCCAGGGGACACCGAATAATGTCAATGGAGCGAGCGGTAGATGAATCTCTTTAGTCGATACAGGATGTCGCTACTTGCGCTGCTACCGCTTGCGTTGTGCGTGCCTTCCGCGACTGCACAGGTGGTGCAGGAATATGAGTATGCGCCAGATCGCATTTATCAGGTGCGTACGGGACTGGGAATTACAACACAGGTAGAGCTTAGTCCTAACGAAAAAATCCTGGACTACAGTACCGGTTTTACCGGTGGCTGGGAGTTGACTCGCCGCGAAAATGTTTTCTACCTCAAGCCAAAGAATGTCGATGTCGATACGAATATGATGATTCGTACTGCGACGCATTCATACATTCTTGAACTTAAGGTGGTGGCAACTGATTGGCAGCGTTTGGAGCAGGCCAAACAGGCCGGCGTCCAGTACAAGATAGTATTCACGTATCCCAAGGATGCCAGTTTTAATGGTCCTGAGGAGGCAGTGGCGGTTAAGGATGGCCCGCAACTGAATGCCAAGATATTGAAGGATCGCCGTTACTATTATGATTATGACTATTCGACGCGAACCAAAAAATCCTGGCTGATTCCGAGTCGCGTATACGACGACGGCAAGTTCACCTACATAAATATGGATTTGACCCGCTTTCCGACAGGTAATTTTCCTGCTGTCTTCGGGCGTGAAAAAGAGCACTCTGAAGACTTTCTGGTCAATACCACGGTCGAAGGAAATACATTGATCGTGCATGGCACCTATCCATTTCTGGTGGTTCGCCATGGCAGCAATGTCGTAGGTCTGCGAAGGAATAAGCAAAAGTGAACTCAAATACGCCAAACAACTCCGACGAGCGCATCCCCGGACGCGATGAGCAGTCTCGTGCAGAATACGACGAACGCGAAAGCAACCCATACTTTGCGCGTCAGAGAGCAGCCGAAGCTCCGGATCTTGATGCCAACGAGCCAGTGCTGCACTCCAACGATATCAAGCGGCTCAACCGCAAGGCCCTGGTGTTTTTGGCCGGTATCGCAGCATTGCTGATTCTCGCCATTTTTTGGCTAGTTTCACGTAGCTCAGGCAAACCGGAGACGGTGAAGCCGCGCGTTGAGACGGTCGTTGCGCCAGCGTTGCCGCAAAACATCACATCGTCTGTTGACCCCGACCCGGTACCGCTTGTGCAGCAGCAAAACCCACTGCCTTTGCCAACTGCGCCGCCTGAGTATAACGAGGAGCGCGTCATCGCTCCTGAGCGCGAGCGTGGTCCCACGTTGCTGGAGCGCCGTATTCTCGCTGAACAGGCAGCCGGACAGGGCCCGCAAGCTAGCAGTGGTCTGCTTGGCGCACAGCCGCCAGCAGATCAGGAAGACAAGCAAGTCACTTTGGCCAAGCCGATTAGTAATCCGGACGGATTGCTGGTTCGCGGAACATATATCCGCTGCATTTTGGAGACCCGAATCATCAGTGATTTCGATGGCTTTACATCATGTATCGTAACTGAGCCCGTATATTCGATTAACGGGCATAATTTGCTGTTGCCGAAGGGTTCAAAGATGCTTGGGCAATACGCAGCAAAAGAGCCGACTTCTCCTCGCATGCAGGTGGTCTGGGACCGTATCACGACCCCGACTGGCATCGACGTAATGCTGGAGGGGCCAGGTATTGACAATCTCGGTAGTGCGGGTCATCCAGGTCAGTATAACGCTCACTGGGGAAATAAGATTGCGTCCGCACTATTCATCAGCATGCTCAGCGACGCATTCAAGTACGCTGCAGCAGAATATGGCCCGGAGACAACCACGGTTGGTGTCGGCAGTGGTGTCATCACTCAGCAGCCGTTTGAAAGCAATACTGCCCGTAGTATTCAGGATATTGCCGAGCAGGCGGTCGCAAAATCCGGTCGCCGCCCTGCAACCGTGACGATCAATCAGGGAACGGTGCTGAACGTTTATGTGGCCAAAGACGTTGATTTCACAGCGGTGCTGCCAAGGTGAACGAAGGTGCCGTCATGACGATTGACGATTCTCCGCTTGCGCGGATTTCCAATGATTTTTTGGATTATCAGTACTCGGTGTTGGGAATTCTGGACTACCTGAATTCCCCCGAAGTTACTGAAATCTGCATCAATCGTCCTGGCGAAATCTATCTCGAAACCATCAACGGCTGGCAGCGCATGGACGTGCCATCTCTAACTTTCGATCGGGCAAGGCAGTTTTGTACTGCAGTTGTTAATGAAAGTAATACAGGTCAGCGTATTACTGATGCCGATCCAGTTGTGTCTTTGACGTTTCCAACCGGTCAGCGCGCGCAATTTGTGATTCCTCCTGCATGCGATGCCGGTAAGGTTTCTATCACAATTCGTTTGCCTTCCAAACATACCAAGACCCTTGAGCAATACAAGCATGACGGGTTTTTTGATCAGGTATTGGAGCAGGCAGCGGATGTCAGCGATCACGATCGTGAACTGCTTGAATTGCGCCGTAATAAGGATTATTCGGAGTTTTTTAAGAAATCTGTGCTTTACAAGAAGAACGTGGTTGTGGCGGGTGCAACCGGTAGCGGTAAAACCACGTTCATGAAGGCATTGGTCAACCATATCCCCAACGAGGAGCGCCTGGTCACGATCGAGGATGCCCGAGAACTTTTCATCAGTCAGCCGAACTCAGTGCATCTTCTTTATTCAAAAGGAGGGCAAAGCGCCAGCAACGTGACCGCGAAAAGCTGCATGGAGGCCTGTCTGCGGATGAAGCCCGACAGGATTATTCTTGCAGAATTACGTGGCGATGAATCGTTCTATTTCATCCGAAACTGCGCTTCCGGCCATCCTGGCTCTATCACGAGTTGTCACGCAGGAAGCGTGGAGCAGACATGGGATCAACTCGCGCTTATGGTGAAGGCTTCTAGCGAGGGTTCTGGTTTAGAATTCGAGGTGATCAAACGATTGCTGCGCATGACCATCGATATTGTGGTGCATATCAAGGCGCATGCGGGCCGTCGCTTCATCACCGGGATCGATTTCGATCCTGTAAGAACATTGCGGGGCGGCTGATCAGCCGCGAACAATTTACATCGATCGAATTTGAGGAGGCCGCTATGTTGCCTGGCATGGAGCTCATGGGATGCACTGGACTAGCCGTTCCCGGCGAGGTGATGCAGCATGTAGTACGTGTCGAATCCTCACGTAACCCTTACGCAATCGGTGTGGTTGGAGGCAGGTTGGTGCGTGAGCCGCGGGGGCTTGAAGAAGCGGTCGCTACTGCGCGGATGTTGGAGCAGAAGGGCTACAACTTTTCTCTTGGCCTGGGTCAGGTCAATCGCTATAACCTGCTGAAGTACGGACTGACTAGTTACGAGATGGCATTTGCCAAGTGCCCTAATTTGGTGGCAGCATCGAAGATTCTCGCGGAATGCCACTCCCGTTCAGGTGCAGATTGGGGTAAATCGTTCAGCTGCTACTACTCCGGTAATTTTGAAACTGGTTTCAAGCACGGCTATGTACAAAAGATTTACGCATCCATCCGGCAGTCGGTGGCTTCCGCGAGCGGTGCTGAGCCGATTGGGGTCATTCCTAATCGGCCGATCAAGATACGTAACGAGAATCCGGCGCGTCAAATTGCCGCAGGACTTGCAGATGCCATCGTTTCTCGTCGGATTCAAGACATGGCTGCACCTGCGCAAAATCAGGTGCAACGCCAAGCGCTGCCCGAAAATACACCCACTGCCACTGCCGCTCCTGCGCAGCCTGCCGTGACCTCCTCGCCGATTCCAGCAGAAAGCGACCTTTACGTCATTCGGGCAACCGGACAGGGGCGCGGTATCGCTGTGCCTGCTGCAGGGGCGCAGGCCGCTGCTTCTGCTGCGGCTCGTCAAGTCGCGCCAGCTCCTGATCCCCCGCCACCTCGACAGTCTCAAGTAGACAGTGCTTTTGTGTTTTAGCAAGGATGAAAAATTGCCATCGGATGGTTCGAGTCCCCCTGCTCCAAGGAGATAGATTATGAAGTCAGTGAATAACAAACAGTTGGTTGCCGATGCCAAGATGGTCGGTATTCAGGCCCTGAAGGCCTTGCTCTTCACCTCAGCCTTGCTGGTAGCCGGTGGTGCTGGCGCACAGGTCGGTGACCTGGCAAAGACCGACGAAAAAGTTTGCGGTTTTCTGGATAACGTTAATACGCTGCTTACGATGGGTTCTGTAGCTGTTGTGACGATTGCGGTAATTGTCGCTGGTTATCAGATTGCTTTCGCTCACAAACGCATCTCGGAAGTGTCGCCGATTCTGATTGGCGGCGTGTTGATTGGTGCTGCCGGCCAGATTGCCAATATGGTGATTGGCAAGCGTGACAACCAGTGCACCGGTGAAGCGGCCATGGCGCTATTGCAAGCCATCCATCACTATGCGTAAAGATGTACTTTTTCGTGGGTGCACCCGCCCGGCGATGTTCTTGGGGGTCCCCTATATCCCATTCTTCGTCGGTGCTGGTGGTGGCCTGATGATGGGTATGTACTTTGATTTATGGTTCCTCCTTACTATTCCTGTTTTCATCTTCATCATGCAGCAAATGGCCAAAAGGGATGAAATGATTTTCAGGTTGTTAGGGTTGCGATGGTTGTTTCGGATGCGCGTCCGTAACCTGCAGCGCTATTCCGGGATGTGGGTATTTAGCCCTAACGAATATCGCAAGGTGCTTGCTGGAAAACGTCAGTAAACACCTGGATCTGCTCTATCAGCCCCATGCGCGCAAGCTGCATGGGGCTGGTGCTTATGTCGATTGCTTTTTTTTGACGTTTCCTTCTTTAAACTGGTAATTCCATGTTAAGTCCAGATAGTCCGATCAGCGAATTCGTCTCCATTTCGACGCATGTGGCACCGTCGGTTCTAAAGACGACTGGTGGCGACTATCTGTTGATCTGGCATCTAGGTGGCCTTCCTTTCGTCGGACGCGACGAGTTCGAGTTGGAACAGCGTCACAACACGTTCAATCGCCTGCTTCAGACCTTACGTGCGCCAGATTTCGCGAACGTGGCATTCTGGGTGCACGACGTCCGCCGTCGTCGCAGGATTGGCAATACCAGTCGCTTCAAGCAGTCTTTCAATCAGGGGTTGTCCGACGAGTATTATGCTGCTCTATCGTCGCAAAAGATCATGCAGAATGAGCTTTACTTCAGCATGATCTACAGGCCGGTGGTCACTGGTCGTCGTCTTGTCGAAAAGTCTGGCGACCCGGAGCGCATCCGCCTGGAAGAAGAGCAGGCGGTAGCGAAGATGATAGAGCTCGCCACCAACGTGGAGGCGGTGCTGAAGGACTATTCGCCTTACCGGTTGGGCATGTATGAAGCCAAGAACGGTATTGTTTTTTCAGAGACGTTGGAGTTTCTTGGCTATTTGCTTAACCGGATTGATGAGCCTGTTCCTGTGTTGCAAGCGCCGGTGCAGGCATACCTTCCAGTTAGTAAGCACATGTTTGCTAATAAGACAGGTGACTTCGTCATTCGCACGCCCGATGGTATTAATCACTTCGGTGCAATTCTTAACGTTAAAGAATATGCTGATGGAACGTATCCGGGCATTCTCAACGGTCTGAAGTACCTAGATTTTGAGTACGTGGTGACGCACTCGTTTAGTCCTGTCGGCCGCCACGACGCGCTTAAAGTGCTAGAGCGTACGAAGGGTATGATGATCTCGTCGGGAGACAAGTCGTCCAGTCAGATTCGGGATCTGGATGTTGCGATGGATGACGTGGCTTCGGGCAATTTTGTGCTTGGTGAATACCATTTTACGATTGCTGTTTATGCCGACAGCCAAGAGAAGCTGGCCAAGCAGATCGCAACGACCCGTGCTGAACTATCCAATGCCGGTTTTGTCTCATCCAAGGAAGATCTCGCAGTAGCGTCTTCATTTTATGCGCAACTACCAGGCAATTGGCGTTTCCGTACTCGAATTGCCAATCTCAGTTCTCTTAACTTTCTCGGTCTTTCCCCGCTGCATAACTTTGCGCAGGGTAAGCAACATAACAATCCTTGGGGGGACTGCGTGACCACGCTGCAGACCACCAATGGTCAACCGTATTATTTCAACTTCCACGCCACCCATCCGGCCGAAAACTCGCTGGGCGAGAAAGCTATCGCGAACACGATGGTGATCGGCAAGTCGGGTACGGGTAAGACCGCGCTGATCAATTTTCTGTTGAGCCAGGTGCAGAAGCTCGATCCGGTTCCGACCATCTTCTTCTTTGACAAAGACCGCGGTGCTGAAATCTTTGTGCGTGCCTGCGGGGGCAATTATCTTGCGCTAGAGAATGGTGCGCCAACGGGCTTTAACCCGTTCCAGTGCGAACGCAACGAGGCCAACACGCAATTTCTGGCTGAGCTGATGAAGGTGCTGGGCGGCAAGTCGGAGTACAGTTCGCGCGAGGAAGAAGACATTTATCGTGCGGTGGAGGGCATGCTGGACACGCCGATGCATCTGCGCAGCATGAGCAACTTCCGTAAGAGCCTGCCGAACATGGGCGACGATGGGCTATATGCGCGCCTGCGCCGCTGGACTGCCGGCAATTCGCTCGGCTGGGTGTTCGATAATCCGGTGGACACCATCGACCTGACGCGCGCATCGATCATCGGCTTCGACTACACCGATGTGATCGATAATGCAGAAGTTCGTGTGCCGGTGATCAACTATCTGCTGCATCGGCTGGAGGCTCTGATTGATGGCCGTCCGCTGATCTACGTGATGGATGAGTTCTGGAAGATTTTGGACGGCAAGGGTGGGCTGAAGGAATTCGCCAAGAACAAGCAGAAGACCATCCGTAAGCAGAATGGCCTGGGTATTTTTGCCACCCAAAGTCCGGAGGATGCACTTGCCAGCGACATCGCGGCTGCATTGATCGAACAGACCGCGACCATGATCCTGCTGCCCAATCCCAGCGCCAGCCGCGATGACTACATGGAAGGGCTCAAGCTCACCGATGCCGAGTATCAGGTGGTGGTGTCGCTGGACGAGCGCTCGCGTTGCTTCCTGGTCAAGCAGGGCCATGCCTCGGCGGTGTGCCAGCTCAACCTGCGTGGGATGGATGATGCCCTTTCGGTGATTTCATCTTCAACCGACAACATTGAAATCATGCATCAAATTTTGTCGCGGAAAGCCGACAAGCTGGGTGTAAGCGTAGACCAGCTGACGCCGGAGCAGTGGCTGGAAGACTTTTATGCGAACCGAAAGGGCTCGGGAAAACGCAAGCGCGCCAAAGACGACGACCTTGAGAGTCGCGCATAACCTCTCCCCTGTAGACGCAACGTTTTTAAAGCCCGTCACGTATTGGTGTACGGGCTATATACTGATTGATTAAGATTTTTAGTAAATCGTATTTAGTGTCGTTTGCTCTAAGGTTGTTTCAGTCGCAGAACAACATTCCATATGCGACGGTTCGATTTTTTGAGTGAAGCTTCTTCCCTGCCATCTCCCTTGACGACGAGTGAGATGGTGCGCGCCATAATGTAAGTTTCTGAGGTATTTGCGCGTCGCTTCGTAGCGCTATGAATACGTATGCAAAAATGCCCCGCATGCGGTGGGCACAGCTACGCTAACGGACTTGGCTGAGCGTCTATTTGGCGCCCGCAATGGCCCGGGAGGGGCGTACATGTCGCAGACACCATGGTGGCGCGGGGCCGTCATCTATCAGATTTATCCGCGTAGTTTTCTGGATTCCAATGGCGATGGGGTGGGCGATCTGCCCGGGATCATTGCCAAGCTCGACTACATCGCCGGGTTGGGCGTGGATGCGATCTGGATTTCGCCGTTCTTCAAGTCGCCGATGGCCGATTTCGGCTACGACATCGCGGACTACCGTGCAGTGGATCCGCTGTTCGGGACGCTGGATGACTTCGATCGGCTGCTCGACAAGGCGCATAGCCTCGGTTTGAAGGTGATGATCGACCAGGTGCTGAGCCACACCTCGATCGCACATGCGTGGTTCCAGGAGAGCCGGCAGGACCGGACCAACGCAAAGGCGGATTGGTACGTGTGGGCCGATCCGCGTGAGGACGGGACGCCGCCGAACAATTGGTTGTCGCTGTTTGGTGGGGTGGCGTGGCAATGGGAGCCGCGGCGTGAACAGTATTACCTGCACAACTTCCTGGTGGATCAGCCGGACCTCAACTTTCACAACGCCGAGGTGCAGCAGGCGACGCTGGATAACGTACGCTTCTGGCTGGATCGCGGGGTGGATGGGTTCCGCCTGGATGCGATCAACTTCTGCTTCCACGATGCGCAGCTGCGTGACAATCCGGCCAAGCCGGCCGACAAGCGGGTGGGGCGCGGGTTCAGTGCCGACAACCCTTACGCGTATCAGTACCACTACTTCAACAACACGCAGCCGGAAAATCTAGCGTTCCTCGAGCGCTTGCGCGGACTGCTGGATCTTTATCCGAATGCAGTGAGCCTTGGCGAGATCTCGTCGGAGGACTCGCTGGCGACCACTGCCGAGTACACCGCTCATGGCCGCCTGCATATGGGCTACAGCTTCGAGCTGCTGGTGCAGGACTACAGTGCTGCTTATATCCGCGAGACGGTGAGCCGGCTCGAAGCCACGATGTTGGAAGGTTGGCCATGCTGGGCCATTTCCAACCACGACGTGGTGCGCGCGGTAACACGCTGGGGCGGGGCCGATGCATCGCCGACGTTTGCGCGGATGGTGGTTGCAATGCTGTGTTCGCTGCGTGGCTCGATCTGCCTGTACCAGGGCGAGGAGCTGGGCCTGGGCGAGGCAGATGTGGCGTTCGAGGATCTGCGCGATCCGTATGGCATCACCTTCTGGCCAACCTTCAAGGGTCGCGATGGCTGCCGCACGCCGATGCCATGGACGGATGCGCCGTCGGCAGGGTTCAGCAGCGGCAAGCCGTGGTTGCCGCTGGCTGAGGAGCATCGTGCGGCTGCGGTGAGCGTGCAGCAGGACGATCCGTTGTCCGTGCTCAGTGCGGTGCGACAGTTCCTGGCTTGGCGCAGGGGCGAGCCTGCGTTGCGCGAGGGCGCGATCACGTTCTACGACACGGCCGAACCTGTGCTGATGTTCCGGCGCGAGCACGCCGGCCAGGTGATGTTGCTGGCATTCAATCTGTCGGCCGGTGCAGCCGAGCTTGGGCTGCCGGCTGGCGCGTGGAAGCAGGTCGATGTGCCCGGCGTGGAGCGCGGAGCCATCGAACATGACCGCCTGCGCTTGGCCGGGCATGCAGTGGTTTGTGCGATCGAAGTTCGCTGACGGTGTGTCGCGCCAGCTAGCTGTCTGTGCGTGATTGTCTGGAACGCGGCGAGGCATTCCTTAGGGCAATGCCTCGCTTTTTTTTGAAGTGACGATTGCTTGGTTTGCCAAGCATTTATAGCGTTACGCCAGCTGTGCCGCTATGCCCAGTCGATCAGGTCCTTGCTCTCTGGATGAGACAGGGGGTGCTGTTCTCCATGCCAGTCGGGGTGGTTTGACTAAAAGGCTGCGCGTGGATGGCGATGGAGTGCGAGGACGTCAGCGTTGCCGGCGGCCTTGCAACGGCTTGGATTCGTGTTTGTGCAGGCAGGCGCTGATGGTGTCGGGAGATTGGCCCCGTTCCGGTGCGACAGGCGAATGCTACGGGCATGGGGGGCATGACTGGCGGACGATCCTGCGCGCTTTGCGAAGGGCAATGCGAGCTTGAATTTTGAAAATCTTGGATCAAAAGAAAACCCGCCGGTGTCACATCGGCGGGTTTTCTTTGGTCGATGTCGTCGTTTTGATCAGGAGAGCATTCGGTTCTTCTAATTAGAGGCCGCATCTTGAATGACGGCCCATGGAGCCCGGCAGAGCAGAACTGGCCCTGCTTGATTGGCGCGCGTTGCGCTTGTGCCGAACCCTCACCCCAACCCCTCTCCCGGTGGGAGAGGGGCTTTGGTGTCCCGTTGGAGAGGGCTGGCACCGGGGCCGGCCAGCCAGATGATGCGCCGGTTGTCACGTAGGTAGCGTAGCCACAGTTAGCAATGTGGCCACAGACAAAGATGTCGCCAATCAGCGCATCGTTTGCAGTTCACAGCTCATCAGAACTTGTAGTTGACGCCCAGCACGAAGGTGCGGCCCCATTCGATGTATTCCAGCGGACGGTCCTTGGTTTCGGCATAGGTGCGGTAGGGTGAGTTGCTGAGGTTGCTGGCCTGCAGCAGCACGGTCAGGCCGGCAAGATCGCTGCTGTCGTTGAAGCTGTAGCTGATCTGCGCATCGGTGATGTTTTCGCCGACCACGTAGCGCAGCGTGCGGTTGCCGTTGAAGTTGCCGATCTCGCCGATGAAGTCCGAGCGGCGGCGCTGGCTGACGCGTGCTTCGAAGCCCTTGTGCTCGTAGTAGGCGGTGAGGTTGTAGACGCGTTCGGACAGGCCGGGCAGGCTGATTTCGCCGTCACCGACACTGGAGGCGCTTTCCGGGTCGCGGATCTTGACGTCGCTGTCGTTGAAGGTGGCGCTGGCCTGGATGCCGAAACCTTCCAACGGAGCGAAGACCAGATCCAGCGGCAGCGAAGCGGTGAGTTCGACGCCGCGCAGGGTGCCGCCCTTGCCGTTGAACGGGGCGCTGAAGGTGCCGGTGGTCAGTACTGGCGCCGAGCCCGGCGGCGGCACATAGCCGGCCACCAGCGCGGAGAAGTCGTAGTTGTCGCGGCTCTGGGTGTAGATGTAGCTCTTCAGGTCCTTGTAGAAGAACGCGGCGGCCACGTAGGCGCGCTCGGCGAAATACTTTTCGTAGGAAAGGTCGATGGCGTTCGCGCGCCAGGGGTCCAGCATCGGGTTACCGCCGCTGGCGCCGGGGCGGCCGGTGGAGGTGTCGACGCCGAATTCCAGCGAGGCGCGCAGCTGATCCACGCGTGGGCGTGCGACCTGCTTTGCCATCGCGAAGCGCAGTGTCTGTTCGTACGGGAACTGGAAGGCCAGATTCAGGCTGGGCAGCCAGTCGCGATAGGTCTTGCCGTCGTCGATCGGGCGCACTTCGCTGCCTGCCGGCTGCGATGCGTCCCAATAATTTGCGCGCGAGGATTGGTCGGCGCTCTGCAGCTGCACGCCGATATTGCCGCGCACGCCCACATCGCCCCATTCGGTATCGAGATTGGCGCGCAGCCAGGCGGTGGTGATCTTCTCTTCGACGGTCCAGGCCTTGGACACCAGGAACGAGGCATCGTCGCTGGGATTGAACAGCATATAACGCGAGACCACCGCAGGGACGTTCCAGGCGGGCAGGGCACCGATGCCGGCAAAGCCCAGGTTGACCGGCGCATATTGCAGGTCCGATGCGATGGTGGATTCGCCCTGCGCGCCAAGAGTGATGTTGCCTTCCGGCTGGGTTTTCTGTTTTTCACGATTGGCGTAGTTGACGCCGACATCCAGATCCGAGAACCAGCTCAGCGCTTCGGGCATCGGGAAGCTGGCCTGCAGGCGTGCGCCCTTGAGCACATCTTCCACGCTCGGCACCTTGCCGTAGCCGGAGCCGTAGATGGTGTTGGTCAGAAACAGCTGATCGGGATTGGAGTAATCCATTCCCGGCGCAAGCTGGGAGAAGCCGTTGCCGACAACCGTTACGCCGACGGTATCCAGCTGCGGCATGGGCGCACGCTGGAGATTGTTTTCCAGGTTCAGTTCGTCGCGCGTGGCCTTGGAGTAATTGAGATCGGCAGTGATCTTGACCGCACCGGCAGTGATCTCGTTGTTCCAGCCGAACGCATCGATGGTGTCTTCGCGCTTGTTGTACATGCCGCGGACTAGCGGATAGACGCCACTGGCATCGCCGCCGGTGAAGCTGTTGCTGTCGTTGACGCGCACGTTGCTGATGTTCAGGCCCGGCGTGTAGCCACCGTTGTAGTTGCTCAGGTTGAGCTCGAACTGGTTGGCGGTGTCGATCTGCTCGGCCTTGGTATGGAAGGCGTCGAGCGTGCTGGTCCAGGCGTTGGACGGCCGGTATTGCAAGGTGGCCATGACGCCGTCGCGCTTCTGGTTGCCGGTGCGGCGCAATGCCTTGATGCCGTCGGAAAAATACACGCCGTCGGCCACGCCGGGGCGCGGGCGTTGTGCGTTGACCGGCTGCCATGGTTCGTACAGGCCGACCTGATTTTCCTGGATCGGCATGTCGGTGTGTGCGTAGCCGATGGTCAGGCCGATGGTGCGGTCGGCGAACTGGTCGATGTAGCTGACATTGAAGCGGTTGCCGTAAGGATCGACATTGGCGGCCTTGCCCAGCGAATTGCGTTGGTAACGGCCACCGATGGCGATCACGCGCTCGTTGTAGCTGAGCGGGCGCGCAGTCTGCATGTCGACGGTGCCGGACAGGCCCTGGCCGACCAGGCCGGCGTCGGGCGTCTTGTAGACGGTGACACCGCTGACCAGTTCGGACGGGTACTGGTCGAATTCCACGCTGCGGTTATCGCCGGTGCTGACCACTTCGCGGCCGTTGAGCAGGGTGGTGGAGAAGTCCGGCGACAGCCCGCGCACGCTGATGACCTGTGCGCGACCGGCCACACGTTGCGCCGCCAGGCCAGGCAGGCGCGCGAGCGACTCAGCGATGCTGACGTCGGGCAGCCGGCCGATATCTTCGGCCGAAATGGCTTCCACGATCGAGGTCGAATCCCGCTTGACCGAGATGGCACCTTCGATCGCGCGGCGCAGGCCGGTGACCTGGACCTTGTCCAAGTCGGTCACCGCGCCGGCGGTTTGTTCGGTGTCGGTTGTTTGCGCCGGCGTTGCCGACTGCGCGGCAGCCAACGTCGGTGCCATGGCAACGGCCAGGGCGATACTCAGCGCAGAGCGCTTGTGCTTCAACATTTTCCCCTCCCAGGTACATGTTGTTCTTTGATTTTTCGATCCGGCAGACGCCTGGATGCATTGCATCGCGCGCCACGACGGACGTTACGACTGCGACGTATGGTAGACACGGCACCTGGGTGCAAACGGGCACTGCATACGTATTCACTCCGGCTGATTGCGCTGGAATCGATTCCACGCCAGCTTTGCTGCGGCGCGGTACGCTCCTGGCCTGTCGTGAGGAAACGCCAATGCGCAATCTGCAGCGGTTGCGGTGCCGTTGCGTGATGCACTCGGTCGCGTTGAAGGGCTCCTCAGCCCGTTGCGACCAAATCAGCGCCTGCCATCCACCGGCACGAAGCGAATCGCCTGCCCACCACCTGGCGCAAGACGCAGCTCCAGCGTATCGGCACTGCTGACCTGGCGTTGTTCGCTGACAAAGGCGAATGGGTTGCTGACATAGTCCGCACCGTCGCCGTCGCGATAGATCTGCGCGGTGTAGCGCACGCCCGGCTCAAGGAATCCGAGCGGCACCTGTAGCAGCCGGCCATGCTCGTCGGTGATGCTGCCCAGGAACCAGTCGCGGCTATGCCGATCCTTGCGCGCGATGGTGACGTAGTCGCCGACTTCGCCATTCAAGGCGCGGGTCTGATCCCAATCCACCGCCACGTCCTCGATGAAGCGGAAGGCATCGCGGTGCTGCAGATAATGCTCGGGAAGATCGGCGGCCATCTGGATCGGGCTGTAAAGCGTCACGTACAGCGCCAGCTGGCGCGCAAGCGTGCTGGGAATCGCCTGGCCGTTGCGGCCTTTCAGGCTGAGGATGCCGGGCGTGTAATCCATCGGCCCGGCGAGCAGGCGGGTGAACACCAGGTTGACCTCGTGCTCGGGCGGATTCGGTGGCTGGCCCCAGGCGTTGTATTCCATGCCCCGCGCGCCCTCGCGCGAGATCCAGTTGGGATAGGTGCGGCGCAGGCCAGTGTCCTTGATCGGTTCGTGCGCATTGACTGCGAGGTGGCGCGCGGCAGCTTCCTGCACCACGCGCAGATGATGGCGTGCCATCCATTGGCCGTCGTGCCATTCGCGCAGCGGTGTGCCGCCTGCCGGGTTACGACGTTCCACCTGGCCGTCGTCGCAGACATAGCCGGTCTTGACCGAGTCCACGCCGAACCGGGCGTACAGGTCCATCGCTTCGGCAATCTGGTCTTCGTAATGATCCACTGCGCACCCCGTTTCATGATGGCCGATCAGATGCACGCCCTTGCCGGCGGCGTATTTGCTCAGCGCGGGCAGGTCGAAATCCGGTGTCGGCCGGGTGAAATCGAAACTGCCGCCGTTGCCGAACCATTCGCCGTCCCAGCCCGGATTCCAGCCTTCCACCAACACGCCACGAAAGCCGTGTGCCGCAGCGAAGTCGATATAGCGCTTGGTGTTGGCAGTGGTGGCGCCGTGTGTCGGCCCGGTCGCCCAGGTTTGCTGGTTGAGATGCATGGACCACCACACCCCGACGTATTTGGACGGCTTGACCCAGGTCACATCGCCCAGGGCGTTGGGCGCGTTGAGGTTGAGGATCAGGTTGGACTCCACCAGCCCGGTGGCCTGGTCGGCGATCTGCAGCGTGCGCCACGGCGTATCGAACGGCAGCTTGCGCCGCACCTTCCAGCCTTCGGCGGCGGGCGACAGCTGCGCGCGCAGGCGCCGGCCTTCGGTGCGGCGCAGCCACATGCCGGCGTAATCGACCAGCGCCGCTTCATGCAGCGCGACATGCAGCCCGCTGTCGGTGCGCAAGGTGAGCGGCGTATGTGCCAGCGCGACCTGGTTCAACGGCGTGCGCTGATACAGGTATTCGTAGTGGATCGGCTCGCCTGCCGGAATCCACCATGCCTCGGACGGTTGCGCGATGGCGAATTCGGTGACTTCCTCGTCGATGATTGCTTCGCGCAATCCCGCCTGCTCGGGAAAGTGATAGCGCAGGCCGATGCCATCGTCGTACACGCGCAAGATCACGTCGAAGCGGCGTTGCGCGCCGCTGCGTTCACCCAGGCTGACGCTTAGTTCGTTGTAGTGGTTGCGCACCAGGCGCGTCTCGCCCCAGGGTTGTTCCCAGGTATCGTCATGGGCTTGGCGTGCTTGCGAGAGGACGACCAGGCCGCGGTCCAGCCGGCCGTCGCGCAACTGGAAACCCAGACGCGAGCGTTCCAGCACCGGCTGGCCCATGCGTTGCACGCGGTAATAGGGCGTGCCGCCGTCCACTTCCAGCGTGACCTGCAGGACGTTGCCGGGCGAATCGGCACTGATGGCGATTCGCTCGGCCTGCGCGATGCCCGCAAGACTGCCAAGCAACAGGACAAGCAGTCGCGCACTGCATGCGGCGCGCGCTATCGAACGCACGCGATGTGAAACCAGCGGCATATCCCCTCCCAAGGCGGCCGTTGCGTCAGCGGCGACTATGCAGCGCTGCGGCGTGGATGGGCCATGCTGCACTGCGGCCATTGCCATGAATACGTATGCATTGATGCGGAACCGCTGAGCGCGCGTCTACCATGGCGTCACGGCACCTGGGAGGGTCCGCGCCCGTGGCACGCCAGTGCCGCGCACTACAACGCGTGCAACGAGGGAGGGAGGCCGACGGTGCAAGCCGTCTGGCCGCTTCGATGCTGAAGATGATCTGCATGGCTGCAACGCTCGGCGTTGCGGCAAACTCGCCGGTGTTGGCCGATGAGCTGGAATTCCAGGGCCGCCGTGCGCAAGCGCAGGCGCTCGAAGACGGCGGTTTCGTGTTGCGCTGGCCGCAGGGCGAGCGCCGCATCGGGCCGCAGCCAATGCGCACCCATACCGCCAGTCCGTTGTTCGACGCCCTGTTCGCCATGGCGCAGCAGGAAATGGCCGACGACCGTGTCGAGGCGATTCGCGATCCGGCCTTCAACGACGGCAAGCCGGTGCCGTGCGCGTGTTTCGAAACCGGTGAGCGCTGGCCTTACGTATGGACGCGCGATGTCAGCTTCGCCGCCGATCTGGCGTTGGCGCGGCTGGAGCCGGAGCGCACGCGCAATGCGCTGCGCTTCAAGCTGTCGGCGGCGCGCGATGGGCAGACGCCAGGGGTGTTTGTTGCGCAGGACACCGGCTCCGGTGGCAGCTGGCCGATCAGCAGCGACCGCGTGGTGTGGTTTCTTGCCGCGCGCGGCCTGCTGGATGACAAGGCGTTCGCTGAAGACGTCTGGGAGGCGTTGCAGGCCACCCTCGCGCAGGATCGTGACGCGGTCTTCGATGCGCAGATCGGCCTCTACCGCGGCGAAACCTCGTTTCTGGATTGGCGCGAGCAGACCTACCCGGAGTGGACGCGCCAGGATGTGCGCTTCATTGCCGAGTCCTTCGCCCTGTCCACCAACGTGTTGCACTACCAGGCCCTGCGCCTGGCCGAGCAGCTGGCGCGCCAGCATGGCGATGCGCGTGCGTCCAGGTACGCCCAGTGGGCCGATGCGCTGCGTCAGGCCATCGCCACGCGCTTCTGGGATGCGCCCAGCAATCAGTATGTGAGCTATCTGGGCAATGCGGCGCATCCGGTGCGCTATGCCAAGGTCGATCTGCTCGGCGTGTCGCTTGGCGTGCTGGCCGAGGTGTTTCCGAAGGAGCGTGCGCGTGCCGCGCTGCGCGGGTATCCGCTGGTTGCCGGCGGCAGCCCGGTGGTGTGGCCGGAGGACGCCGAACAGCCGATTTATCACAATCGCGCCGTCTGGCCCTTCGTCAGTGCGTACGCGCTACGCGCCGCACGCCAGCTGGACGACGCGCCGCGCATTGCGCTGGAGCTGCAGTCGTTGATGCGCGGCAGCGCGCTGGCTGGCTCCAACATGGAAAACTACGAGATGCAGAGCCTGGCGGTGCATGTGGAAGAGGGGCCCCGCAGTGGCCCGGTGGTGAATTCGCCGCGCCAGTTGTGGTCGGTTGCCGGCTATCTCTCCGCGGTGCTGGAAGGCGTGTTCGGCATTGGCGCCGATGGCAGTGTGACGCCGAAACTGCCGCGTACGTTGGTGCCGTTGTTGTTTGGCGATCGCCAGCAGATCGTGCTTGAACAGGGCGCCCGACGCTATGTGCTGCAGCGGCCGACGGCGAGTGCGGGTGAGTTGCTGGTGGCGGGGAAGGTCGAGCAACAAGGCCAGACCACGTTGGTGCATCTGATCGGTCGCAAGGCCGATACCACCGCCCCGCCGCAGCCAGGCCAGGTGTTCGCACCCAGCACGCCGGAGGCGCCCGTCGCGCAACGGCAGGGCGACGGCCATCGCATCGTGATTCCGGCTGGGACGACGCTGTACATGGATGGGCATGCGTTGGACGCCACGCGGCACTTAGACCTGCGCGAGGACGGCCGGCTGCACGTGCTCAGCCTGACCCGCCGCGCCGATGGCCTGGAGTCGCTGCACAGTCCCGCGTTGACGCTCGGTGCGTTGCAGGAAGTCCCGGGCAGCGAGGCCTGGGTTTGGACTGCCACGCGCGCGGGCCAGCATCGCGTATCGCTGCGTTATCGCAACCCCAACGGGCCGATCAATACCGGCGTCACTGCGGCGGTCAAGCGGCTGCTGCTGGAATGCCCGGGGCAGGCCACGCAGTCGCAGGTCGTGGTGATGCCGCATAGCGTGGGCGAGCAGCTGTCCACGCAGGTCAGCTTCACTGTGGTGGCCGGGCAGCAGTGCAGGTTCCGGCTGGAAGATGGCTTCAACATGAGCGCACTCGCGCATTTTGCGCAGTACAACGGCGGCCGCGGTGGTCGCGATGGCGTGGTCAACACCGCGCAGGTGAGCGCGCTGCTGGTCGGCCCCGCAGCGAGCACGGAGGCTGCGCAATGACCGCCAAGCCACGCCTGAGTTTCTGGCAGATCTGGAACATGTGTTTCGGCTTTCTCGGCATCCAGTTCGGTTTCGCGCTGCAGAACGCCAACGCCAGCCGCATCTTCCAGACCCTGGGGGCGCAGGTCGACGATGTGCCCGGTCTGTGGATCGCCGCACCGCTCACCGGTCTGATCGTGCAGCCCATCATCGGCTACCTGTCCGACCGCACCTGGACGCCATGGGGGCGCCGGCGTCCGTATTTCATGGTCGGCGCAGTCTTCACCACACTGGCCTTGCTGGTGATGCCCAACGCACCGATGCTGTGGATTGCCGCCGGCACGTTGTGGGTGCTGGATGCATCGATCAACATCTCGATGGAGCCATTCCGCGCCCTGGTCGGCGATCAACTGCCACCGGCGCAGCGGCCCACCGGCTATGCGATGCAGAGTTTCTTCATCGGGGTTGGCGCGATTGTGGCGAGTTTCCTGCCGTGGTTGCTCACGCATTGGGGCGTGGCCAATACCGCGCCGCCGGGGCAGTTGCCCGACAGCGTGCGCTACGCCTTCTACCTCGGTGCCGCGGTGCTGTTCCTGTCGATCAGCTGGACGGTGCTGCGCACGCGCGAATACAGCCCGCAGCAGCTGGCCGGTTTCGACGATGCGCATCCGTCGGTAGCGGCTGCAGCGATCGCCGGCACCTTGCCACCGCAGCGTGCGAGCGTGCTCTGGTGCGGCATCGGTGTGTTGCTCGCCGCTGCGATCGCCTGGCAGCACGGCGACCGCATGCTCTACGTGCTGGCCGGCCTGTGCATCGCCTACGGTGCGCTGCTTGCGTTGGCGCGCGTGCTGCCATCGACCGGCATGCTGGTGGCGATCGTGCAGGACGTGCGCAGCATGCCGCTGACGATGCGACGCCTGGCCTGGGTGCAGTTCTTCTCCTGGTTCGCGCTGTTTGCGATGTGGATCTACACCACCGCCGCAGTCACCCAGGTGCACTTCGGTGCCAAGGACACCGCATCGGCAGCCTACAACGAAGGCGCGAACTGGGTGGGCGTGTTGTTTGGCGCCTACAACGGATTTGCGGCGTTGGCGGCATTGGTCATTCCACTGCTGGTGCGTGCGATCGGCCTGCGCTGGAGTCATCTGTGCAACCTGTGGCTGGGTGCGGCCGGGCTGTTGTCGATGCTGGTGATCCGCGACCCGCAGTGGCTGCTGCTGTCGATGCTGGGTGTCGGCTTTGCCTGGGCCTCGATCCTGTCGCTGCCCTATGCCTTGCTGTCCGACAGCGTGCCCGCCGCCAAGATGGGCGTGTACATGGGCATCTTCAATTTTTTCATCGTGATTCCGCAGCTGGTCGCGGCCAGCGCACTGGGCTTCGTGCTGCGCGTCTGGCTGGGCGGTCAGCCAATCCATGCGCTGGCCATCGGTGGCGCCAGTTTGCTCATTGCCGGTGTGTGCGTGGCGCGGGTTCCAATGGCCTCGGGAGGGCAGTGATGCGGCAGGTGATGATGGCTGGATTGATCGTATCTGCAGGAGCAGCGAGCGCGGCGGCTGCACCCGGCGATTACTACGGCACGCTGGAACCGTTCGCTGCCGACGCGGTGTATTTCGTGGTGACCGACCGTTTCGTCAATGGCGACCCCGGCAACGACCAGCGCGACCAGGGCGGTGCGCATCGCACGTTCGATGTGCCGACGCCTTGCGCAGATGGAGTCGGCGACAACATCGGTTACCTGGGGGGCGACTTCAAGGGCATCGTCGAACATGCCGACTACATCCGCGACATGGGCTTTGGCGCGGTGTGGATCACGCCGATTGTCGACAATCCGGATGAGGCCTTCACCGGCGGCAAGCCGATCAGCTGCGGCAGTACGCTCAGCGACCACGGCAAGACCGGCTATCACGGCTACTGGGGCGTGAATTTCTACAAGCTCGACGAGCATCTGCCCAGTCCGGGCCTGGACTTTGCCGGCTTCGCCCGCGCCATGCATGCCAACCGCTTGAAGGTAGTGCTGGATATCGTGGGCAATCACGGCTCGCCGGCCTACAGCATGCCGGTGGCGCAGCCGGGCTTCGGCAAGCTGTACGACGCCGATGGCCGCCTGGTCGCCGATCACCAGAATTTGCCGCCGGCGCAGCTGGATCCGCAGCACGTTCCGCTGCACGCGTTCTACAACACCGGCGGCGGCCTGGCCGAGCTGTCCGATCTCAACGAAAACAATCCCGCCGTGCTCGATTATCTGGCCGGCGCGTATCTGCAGTGGATGGAGCAGGGCGCCGACGCGTTCCGTATCGACACCATCGGCTGGATGCCCGACCGTTTCTGGCATGCCTTCGTGGCGCGCATCCGCGAAAAACGTCCGGGGTTCTTCATGTTCGGCGAAGCCTTCGATTACGACGCCAGCAAGATTGCCGGGCATACCTGGGCGCGCAATGCCGGCGTCAGCGTGCTGGATTTCCCGTTGAAGCAGCAGCTGTCCGCTGTCTTCGGCCATGAGCAGGCCGGGTTCGAGAAGCTCGCCGCGCCGCTGTTTCTGCGTCGGGGGCCGTATGCCAATCCGTACGAGCTGATGAGTTTTTACGATAATCACGACATGGCGCGCCTGGATGCCAGCGACACCGGCTTCATCGACGCGCACAACTGGCTGTTTACCGCGCGCGGCATCCCGGTGATCTATTACGGCTCGGAGACCGGCTTCATGCGCGGGCGCGCCGAACATGCAGGCAACCGCAATTACTTCGGTGCCGAGCGCATCCGCACTGCACCGGATAGCCCGATTTTCGGCCCGTTGCAGCAGATCGCGCGGCTGCGTCGCGATATCCCGGCATTGCAGCGCGGCGTGCAGGTGGATGTGCTGCTACGCGGGGATCACGCGGCATTTTTGCGGGTCTATCAGCATGCGGGCGCCAGCCAGACGGCGTTGGTGCTGCTCAACAAGGGCGATGCGGCGGCGAACATCGAGGTGACGCGTTTTCTGCAGCCCGGCACCTGGCGCGACGCGATGAGTGGCGAGCAGGTGCCGGTGCAGCGTCGGCTGCTGGCGCCGGTGCCCGCGCATGGGGTGCGGGTGCTGCTGTCGGACGCGCCGATCACCGACCCGGATTTGCGCAGGCAGCTCGACGCGCAGATGGCCGAGCAAGCCGCGCGCGATGCCCGCAACCGGTAGGAGCGCCCCCGGGCGCGATGGGGCATTGCCGGGAACGCCCCGTCGCGCCCGGGGGCGCTCCTACGAGGCATCACATCGCGGGCTGTCGCGCACGCTCCAACGAATCCCGAATCCCGAATCCGGCCGACGCTGATTTCGATCCTGGTCACGCTGCGGGCCGCGACAGCACGGGGCCGCCCGCAACAGGTAGGAGCGCACCCGGGCGCGATGGGCGTTGCCGGGAACGCCCCGTCGCGCCCGGGTGCGCTCCTACGAGGCCTCAATGGCTGCAGCCGACCCCGCGCAGCCTGTCGCGCACGCTCCAACGATTCCCAATTCCCAATTCCCAATTCCCAATTCCCAAATCCCAATTCCCAAATCCCAATTCCCAAATCCCAATTCCCAATTCCCAAATCCCAATTCCCAAATCCCAATTCCCAAATCCCAATTCCCAAATCCCAAATCCCAAATCCCAAATCCCGATTCAACGCCTGACAGCCCCATCAGCGGCCCGGCCAAGCACCGCCTCGCCGGTCTCCGCGCCGGACGGTCTCCAGCCCAGCGGTGGCTGCAGCCCACTGCTGCGCGAGGAATCACGCAGCGCCAGCTTCACCGGAATCGTGCGGCTCTGCGCCGCTTCGCCGCGGATCAGCGCCACCAGGCTTTCCACCAGTAGCGTGCCGGCCTGCTTGGTGTCCTGCTGCACCGTCGACAGCGCCGGCGCCACCGACGCCGCCAATGCGATATCGTCGAACCCGCTCACCGCCACATCCTGCGGCACCCGCAGGCCGCGCTCGCGCAATGCGCGCATTGCGCCGATCGCAATCAGGTCGCTGGCCGCGCACACCGCATCGAATGCCTTGCCGCTGTCGAGCAGCGCCAGGCACGCGGCATGGCCGGACGACTCGGTGGTGATCGCGTCGAACTGCAGCGCGCGATCGGCCACCAAACCCTGCTGCTTCAGCGCAGCCACGTAGCCGCGGTAGCGCTCTTCGAACTCGGGATAGTGGTTGGATGCGTGGCCGAGAAAGGCGATGCGGCGGCAGCCCTGCGCCAGCAGATGCTCGGTGATATCCAGCCCGCCCTGGTAATTGTCGCTGCCGATCGAGATGCCCGGCTGCCCCGGCAGCGCCGCGCCCCAGCGCACGAAGTGAGTACCTTGTTCGACCAGCAACTGCAGCCGCTGGCGCGACTGCTGATAATCGCCGTAGCCGAGCAGGATGATGCCGTCGGCCTTGTTGCTGTCTTCGTAATCTGCCTGCCAGTCCTTGGACAGCTGCTGGAACGACACCAGCAGGTCGTAACCCTGCAGCGCGCAGGCGCGGGTGATCGAGCCCAGCATCGAATGGAAGAACGGGTTGATCAGCGAATCGTCGGCGGTAGGGTCTTCGAAGAACAGCAGTGCCAGCGTGCCGGCATTGCGCAGCCGCAGCGACGAGGCGTTCTTGTCCACCTTGTAGTTCAATTCCTTGGCGATGCGCAGGATGCGCTTGCGGGTTTCTTCGTTGACCATCGGGCTGCCGCGCAGTGCGCGCGACACGGTCGGCTGCGACACGCCGGCCAGGTAGGCGATATCCAGCGAGGTGGCTTTACCCTTGATGGTCATGGTCGGTACTGGCAGCACAGGTGGCCGGCATCATGCCACGCGCCCGCCGGCCCCGTGCCGGCATGCGCAACAGCGGGCTGATTGGTTTACCATTCGCTTCCAAGACCCCTTGCGAGAAGGTGGCCCGCGCCCCGCGCCGGCCCAGCGTGCGACATGAGCACTACCACCGCCCACCGCTGATTCCGGCCGCGCCAGTCCGCAGGGCGCCCGCGCCGCGTTCTTTCCGCCCCACCTCTCGCCATACCCTTATCCGAGCCTGTCCCGTAGCGGGCAGATCTCCCTTGCAGCCGCCGCGCTGCAGCCAGCACAGACCTCATCCTTGCCCATGATCAACATCACGCTCCCCGACGGCAGCCGCCGCGAATTCGAATCCCCCGTCTCGGTGATGCAGGTCGCCCAGTCGATCGGCGCCGGCCTGGCCAAGGCCACCATCGCCGGCCAGGTCGACGGCCAGCTGGTCGATGCCAGCGACGTCATCGATCACGATGCCAGCCTGCGCATCATCACCGCCAAGGACGCCGAAGGCGTGGAGATCATCCGCCACTCCTGCGCGCATCTGGTCGGGCATGCGGTCAAGCAGCTGTACCCGGAGGTCAAGATGGTGATCGGCCCGGTCATCGCCGAAGGCTTCTACTACGACATCTACAGCGAACGCCCGTTCACGCCGGACGACATGGCCGCGATCGAGCAGCGCATGCAGGAATTGATCGCGCAGGACTACGACGTGATCAAGAAGGTCACCCCGCGCGCCGAGGTGATCGAGGTGTTCGCCCAGCGCGGCGAGGAGTACAAGCTGCGCCTGATCGAGGACATGTCCGACGACATCACCGCGATGGGCCTGTACTACCACCAGGAATACGTGGACATGTGCCGCGGCCCGCACGTGCCCAACACGCGCTTCCTCAAGGCCTTCAAGCTGACCCGCATTTCCGGCGCCTACTGGCGCGGCGATGCCAAGAACGAGCAGCTGCAGCGCATCTACGGCACCGCCTGGGCCGACAAGAAGCAGCTGGACGCCTACATCCTGCGCATGGAAGAAGCCGACAAGCGCGACCATCGCCGCATCGGCAAGCAGCAGGACCTGTTCCATCTGCAGGAAGAGGCGCCGGGCCTGGTGTTCTGGCATCCCAAGGGCTGGTCGCTGTGGCAGGTGGTCGAGCAGTACATGCGCAAGGTCTATCGCGACAGCGGCTACGGCGAAGTGCGCTGCCCGCAGATCCTGGACGTGTCGCTATGGCAGAAATCCGGCCACTGGGACAACTACCAGGACGCGATGTTCTTCACCGAGTCGGAGAAGCGCACCTATGCGGTCAAGCCGATGAATTGCCCGGGTCACGTGCAGGTGTTCAACCAGGGCCTGCACAGCTACCGCGACCTGCCGATCCGCTACGGCGAGTTCGGCGCCTGCCACCGCAACGAGCCCTCCGGCGCGCTGCACGGCATCCTGCGCGTGCGCGGCTTCACCCAGGACGACGGGCATGTGTTCTGCCTGGAATCGCAGATCGAAGCCGAAGTCACCGCGTTCCATCAGCAGGCACTGGCGGTCTACACCGCGTTCGGCTTTGAGGACATCGAGATCAAGATCGCGCTGCGTCCGGAAAAGCGCCTGGGCGACGACGTCACCTGGGACAAGGCCGAAGCCGCGCTGCGCAGCGCGCTGGGCGTCTGCGGGGTGGAGTGGCAGGAGCTGCCGGGCGAGGGCGCCTTCTACGGCCCCAAGATCGAGTACCACCTCAAGGACGCGATTGGCCGTACCTGGCAGCTGGGCACCATGCAGGTCGACTTCATGATGCCGGGCCGCCTCGGCGCCGAGTACGTGGACGAGCACAGCCAGAAGAAGCATCCGGTCATGCTGCACCGGGCGATCGTCGGCTCGATGGAGCGTTTCATCGGCATCTTGATCGAACACCACGCCGGCGCCTTCCCCGCCTGGCTCGCCCCGGTCCAGGTCGTTGTCGCAAATATCACCGACGCCCAGGCACACTATGTCGACTCGGTTCGGAAAACCCTTGCAAATCAAGGCTTCCGTGTGAGCGCCGATTTGCGTAACGAGAAGATCGGATATAAGATTCGCGAGCATACGCTGCAACGCGTGCCTTATCTGCTCGTGGTCGGTGACCGCGAGAAGGAAAACGGCGCCGTCGCCGTGCGGACACGCTCGGGAGAGGACCTCGGGACCATGACGGTCTCGGCCTTCATCGAACGTCTGCAGGCAGAGCAGGCAGCGTGAGCCAACCCCGGCCGGTCTGGATGATCCGGATGCGCCGGTTCGATTCCCCTGGGAGATTGCAATATCAGTACCCCTGACAACAAACAGAACCGCAAGAACCAAGAAATCCGTGTGCCGCGCGTCCGCGTGATCGGCAGTGACGGTGAGATGGTCGGCGTGTTGTCGCGCGACGAAGCGCTCGCCAAGGCCGAGGAAGAAGGCCTGGATCTGGTCGAAATCCAGCCGCAGGCCGATCCGCCGGTCTGCAAGATCATGGATTTCGGCAAGTTCAAGTTCGAGCAGCAGAAAAAGGCCAACGAGGCCAAGAAGAAGACCAAGCAGGTCGAGATCAAGGAACTCAAGTTCCGTCCGGTCACCGACGAGGGCGACTACCAGATCAAGCTGCGCAACATGCGCCGCTTCCTGGAAGAGGGCGACAAGGTCAAGGTCAATATCCGCTTCCGTGGCCGTGAAATGAGCCACCAGGAGCTGGGGCGCGAAATGGCGTCCCGGATCGAGGCCGACCTGGGCGACGACATCGTCATCGAGTCGCGTCCGCGCCTGGAAGGGCGCCAGATGGTCATGATGATCGCGCCGAAGAAGAAGATCTGATCCCGCGCCAGGGCAGGCCCGACGGGCCCGCCCTGGCCGGCGACAGCATCCATTTGCAAGAATTCCCGGCAACGGGCATACTGCGCGGCCCGGTTTTGCCGGGGCGCCGCGCAAGCGGTACAGGACCTGTCCGGATCGTGTTCGATCAAGGACTTACAAGCAGGCAAGGGCAAGGATGGAAAGCGTGGTCGCAAGACTGCCGCCCGGGTCAGTGACAAAACACCATCAAGGACATTGCAATGCCCAAGATCAAGACCAACCGGGCGGCGGCCAAGCGTTTCCGCAAGACCGCCTCCGGCAAGTACAAGTGCGGCCACGCAAACCGTAGCCATATCCTCACGAAGAAAGCGACCAAGCGGAAGCGCAACCTGCGGCAGACGAACCACGTCCGTGCCGAGGACGCTGGCCGTCTCGATCGTATGCTTCCCTACCTCTGAGGACTGACCCATGGCACGAGTAAAGCGTGGCGTACAGGCGCGTCGCCGCCACAAGAAAATTCTGACCCTGGCGAAGGGTTACTACAACGCTCGCCGCAAGGTCTTCCGCGTTGCCAAGCAGGCAGTCATCAAGGCGCAGCAGTACGCCTACATTGGCCGCAAGCAGAAGAAGCGTAACTTCCGTTCGTTGTGGATCACCCGCATCAATGCGGCTGCACGCATCAACGGCTTGAGCTACAGCCGTTTCATGAATGGCCTGCTCAAGGCTGGCATCACCCTGGACCGCAAGGTGCTGGCTGATATCGCCGTGCACGACGCCGCCGGCTTTGCCGCGCTGGCGGAGAAGGCCAAGGGCGCGCTGGCGGCGTAAATGCAGGTCCCTCTGCAAGAGCCCGCACATCCATGTGCGGACTTTTGAAAGGGTAGCTTCTTGTCGGGGTCTGCGCATTCGTGTACAGGCTTCCGGCGAGGGCAAGCAGATATGCAGGGGGAAGGGCGCGAGTCCTTCCCCTTTTGCGTTTTTAGATGGCCGGCATCGCTGACTGGATGCCGGGCTAGACCAGATTTGAGTGGCAATGCGTTCCGGTGCATCCGGAAACACCGTTCGGTAGACGCAGTTGAGGCGCGAGTGCAATGAGTGAGATTCAATCCCTGACCGAGCGTGCGCTGGCCGATGTCGCCGCCGCGCAGACGCCGGACCAACTGGAAGCCTTGCGCGTCGCATTGCTCGGCAAGAGCGGCAGCATCACCGCCCAGCTCAAGCAGCTCGGCACGCTGCCGGCCGATCAGCGAAAGGCCGCTGGCGAAGCGATCAACCTGTCGCGTGATGCGCTGACCGCGGCGTTGTCCGAGCGCAAGCACACGCTGGAAAACGCCGCGCTGGACGCACGTCTGGCCGGGGAGCGGATCGATGTCACCTTGCCGGGGCGTCGCAGCGAACGCGGTGGATTGCACCCGGTTACGCGCACGCTCGAGCGCATCGTCGAGATCTTTGCGCGCCTGGGCTATGAGTTGTCCGATGGTCCGGAGATCGAGGATGACTGGCACAACTTCGAAGCCCTGAACTTTCCGCCGCACCATCCGGCGCGCGCAATGCACGACACGTTCTATTTCGGCGATGGCCGCCTGTTGCGCACCCATACCTCCGGCGTGCAGGTGCGCTACATGGATGCGCACAAACCGCCGCTGCGCATGATCGCGGCCGGCAAGGTGTACCGCTCCGATTCGGACCAGACCCATTCGCCGATGTTCCATCAGGTCGAAGGCCTGCTGGTCGACGAGCACTCCAACTTCGCCGATCTCAAGGGCACCTTGTCCGAGTTCGTGCGGGCGTTCTTCGAGCGCGATTTCGAGATGCGCTTCCGCCCCAGCTATTTCCCGTTCGTGGAACCGGGTGCGGAAGTGGACATCGCCTGGCAGCAGCCGGACGGCAGCACCCGCTGGCTGGAAGTGCTCGGCTGCGGCATGGTGCACCCCAACGTGCTGCGCAGCGTCGGCATCGACCCGGAGCGCTACACCGGCTTCGCGTTCGGCCTGGGCGTGGAGCGCTTTGCGATGCTGCGCTACGGCGTCAACGACCTGCGCGCATTCTTCGAAAACGACGTGCGTTTTCTTAGGCAGTTCGCCTGACGGCGGGGATTGGGGATTCGGGATTGGGGATTCGCAACGGCGCCCCGGTCCGCCCCAGACTCCGTCGAGGCGTTTTAGCTAATCCCCAATCCCGAATCCCCAATCCCGGCTCCTCATGAAATTCTCTGAAAATTGGCTGCGCAGCCACGTTCCCATCCAGGCGAGCCGCGACGAGCTTGCCGCGACGCTGACGGCGATCGGTCTGGAGGTTGAAGAGGTCACGCCACTGGGCGAGGCGCTGGGGCAGGTGGTGGTGGCGCGTATCGTCGAGGCGGTGCGTCATCCGGAAGCCGATCGTCTGCAGGTCTGCAGTGTCGACGCAGGGCAGGGCGAGTTGCTGCAGATCGTGTGTGGCGCGCCCAATGCGCGTGCCGGTCTGGTTGCACCGCTGGCGCTGGTCGGTGCGCAGGTCGGCGCGCTCACCATCACTGCGGCCAAGCTGCGCGGGGTGGCGTCCAACGGCATGCTGTGCTCGGCCAAGGAGCTGGGGCTGGACAGCGATGCGTCCGGCCTGTTCGAGCTGCCCGACGATGCGCCGGTGGGTCAGGCGCTGGCCGAGTATCTGGGGCTGCCCGATGCCAGCATCGAGATCAAGCTGACGCCCAATCGCGCCGACTGCTTCAGCGTGCGCGGCATCGCCTTCGATGTGGCGGCCGCCTGCGCCAGCACAGTGGTGGCCTTTGAAGCCGGTGCGGTGGCGCCGGTGTCCACACGCACGCTGGCGGTGGAATTGCATGCCGGCAACGCTGCGCCGCGCTATTGCGGGCGGGTGATCGAAGGCATCGACCCGGCCGCAAAAACGCCGGTGTGGCTGGCCGAGCGGCTGCGTCGCAGCGGCGTGCGTCCGGTCTCGCTGCTGGTGGATATCACCCAGTACGTGATGCTGGAACTTGGCCAGCCGATGCATGCGTTCGATCTGGACACCCTGCAAGGCCCGATCGGCGTGCGCCATTCGCGCAGCGGCGAGCAGCTGGCATTGCTGGACGGGCGTCAGGTCACGCTGGACGACAGCTTCCTGACCATCACCGATGCCGACCGCCCGGTCGCATTGGCCGGCCTGATGGGCGGCCTGGATACCCGCGTCACCGACACCACGCGCAACGTGTTCCTGGAGTCGGCGTACTTCGATCCGGCTGCAATCATGGGGCGTGGCCGCAAGTTCGGTCTGCATACCGATGCCGGTCATCGCTTCGAGCGCGGTGTGGATCCGGCATTGCCGCCACAGGCGATCGAAGTGGCGACGCGGCTGGTGCTGGAACTGGCCGGTGGTACGCCGGGCCCGGTGGTGCATGCGCAATTGCCGGAGCATCTGCCACAGCCGGCGCGCATCCTGCTGCGGCGTGCGCGGATTGTGCGCGTGCTCGGTATCCAGATCGACGATGCCGAGGTCGTGCGCATTCTGGGTGCGCTTGGCATGCAGCTGGAGGCGGTTGCCGAAGGCTGGCAGGTGATGGCGCCGAGCCGTCGCTTCGATATCGCCATCGAAGAGGATCTGATCGAGGAACTGGCGCGTATCCACGGGTACGACCGCGTGCCGACCACGCTGCCGGGCGGCGCAAGCCGGATTGCGATGCCGAGCGAAACCCAGCTCGATGAGCTCAGCGTGCGGCGCCAGCTGGTGGCGCGCGAGCTGCAGGAAACCATCAATTACGCCTTCGTCGACGCCACCTTGCTGGAGCGCTGGCAGCTGACCGACGGCCTGGTGCCGTTGGCCAATCCGCTCAGCGCCGAGCTGGCGATCATGCGTCCGCGCCTGTTGCCGGGCCTGGTGGCGACGCTGGGCCGCAATGCCGCCCGCCAGGCCGGGCGGGTGCGCCTGTTCGAGCTGGGCAAGGTGTTCGCGGCCGCGTCTGATGCCGGCGCCGCCCCGCAGGAGTCGCAGCATGTCGCCGCGGCCGTGTGCGGCGATGCCCTGGCGCTGCAGTGGGGCGAGCCCGCGCGCAAGGTGGACTTCCACGATCTGAAGGGCGACCTGATGGCGCTGGCCGCGGCCAGTGGCGCGGTGCTGGAGTTCCAGCCCTCTGCCCAGCCCTTCGGGCATCCGGGGCGGTCGGCCGACATCCATCGCGATGGCGTGTGCATCGGCTGGATCGGGCAGGTGCATCCGCGCCTGGCCAAGGCATTGGACATCGACGTGGATGTGATCGCGTTCGAACTGCAGCTGACGGCGTTGGTCAAGCGTGCGCTGCCGCGTGCCGGCGAGCTGTCGCGGTTCCCCTCGGTGCGTCGCGATCTGGCCTTCCTGGTCCCGGAAGAGGTGAGCTGGGCGGCGCTGTCGAGCAGCGTGCGCACCACCGTCGGACCGTTGTTGCGCGAGGTGCAGCTGTTCGACCGCTACGTCGGGCAGGGGGTCGAGCCAGGTTTCAAGAGTCTGGCTATGGGCTTGATTTTGCAGGATAACTCGCGCACTCTCACCGACCGGGACGTCGACGCAGTCGTTGCCGATGTGGTGACCGTGATCGAGCGCGAACACCGCGCCCGGATCCGGAGTTGAGGCGGTAACCAGGGGATTGGCATGGCATTGACTAAAGCGGAGATGGCCGAACGTCTGTTCGACGAGGTCGGTCTGAACAAGCGCGAGGCAAAGGAATTTGTCGACGCGTTCTTCGATGTGCTGCGCGATGCGCTGGAGCAGGGCCGTCAGGTGAAGCTGTCCGGTTTCGGCAACTTCGATCTGCGGCGCAAGAATCAACGGCCCGGTCGCAATCCCAAGACCGGCGAGGAAATTCCGATCTCGGCCCGCACGGTGGTGACCTTCCGTCCGGGCCAGAAGCTCAAGGAGCGGGTGGAGGCTTATGCTGGATCCGGGCAGTAATCGCGAACTACCGCCAATCCCGGCCAAGCGCTACTTCACCATCGGCGAAGTCAGCGAGCTGTGCGACGTCAAGCCGCATGTGCTGCGCTATTGGGAAACCGAGTTTCCGAGCCTGGAACCGGTCAAGCGGCGCGGCAACCGGCGCTACTACCAGCGCCACGACGTGCTGATGGTGCGCCAGATCCGTGGCCTGCTGTACGAGCAGGGTTACACCATCGGCGGCGCACGCCTGCGTCTTGAAGGCGATGGCGCCAAGAGCGAGTCGGCGCTGAGCAACCAGATCATCAAACAGGTGCGCATGGAGCTGGAAGAGGTTCTGCAACTGCTGCGCCGCTAGGAAAACGTTTCACAAAGCCGCTATAATCGCAGGCCGCCCTCGCGGCGGACGCAACATCTTCGGGGTATAGCGCAGCCTGGTAGCGCACTAGTCTGGGGGACTAGTGGTCGTCGGTTCGAATCCGGCTACCCCGACCAAACACGGAGCCCATGTCTTCACGGACATGGGCTTTTTTGTTGCGTCGCACAATGCGATCGGCGGTCTGTCATACGCCTGACACGATATGTCCATCGGCATACTGCACAGCAGCATGAATTGCCTGGCCGAGCCCGTTTGGTTGCGGTTCTGTTCGCTATGGACCTGGGTCACGCAATGTCGCTAAGTCCCCGAAAATGCTCCAAATCATTGGCGGCGGATTCGTACTTGGATCACGTTTTGTTAACGCTGCAACGACGAACTTGAATCAATAGGCCAACGCCGTCAAAAAAATGGCGAGCAGCGTCTTGCGATGCGTTGGTTCTATGCCATAGTGCACTGCAACACGTCACACCTGTCGTGATCCCAAGCGTCTTGGGATGAATTTCTCTGTCGTACGTTCTTGCTGGCGTGTTGGCCGGTTGAATGCTGCGCGAGGTCCTGTCCCACCCAACCGAGGCAGCCAGCCACACGCATGAAAAAACTGATCGGACGATTTTGCCAAGGCCTCAGCCTGGCGTTGATCTGCTCGATGGCACTGGGCGCATGCAGCACCGGTCCGAAGATGGCCGATTCGCTGCCGCTTCCGGATCCGCTCGCGATGTCCGCCGTGCAACCGGAGTATCGACTTGCCCCAGGCGACTTGCTGTTGTTCAAGGTGTTCCAGGTCGACGATCTGGAGCGGCAGGTCCGCATCGATCAGAACGGCCACATCTCGCTGCCGTTGATCGGCGACGTCAAGGCAGCCGGCCTGGGTGTCGGCGAGCTGGAAAAGCTGGTGGCAGAACGCTACGCCGCCGGTTATCTGCAGCAGCCGCAGGTGTCGGTGTTCGTGCAGGAATCCAATGGTCGCCGGGTCACGGTGACCGGTGCGGTCGACGAGCCGGGCATCTATCCGGTGATCGGCGCCAACCTGACCCTGCAGCAGGCCATCGCGCAGGCCAAGGGCGTCAGCACCGTGGCCAGCCGCGGCAACGTCATCGTGTTTCGCACCGTCAACGGTCAAAAGATGATCGCCAGATTCGATCTGACCCAGATCGAGAAGGGGGCCAACCCGGACCCTGAGATCTACGGCGGCGACATCGTTGTGGTGTACCGCTCCGACGCACGCGTCTGGCTGCGCACCATGCTGGAACTGACCCCCCTTGTGATGGTGTGGCGCGCTTACCGATGAGTATGAATTCAGACAATCGTTCTTCCCCGTCTCATCGTCATGGGCATCTCGAGCTGGCCGACGTTGGCTTGCTCGACTACTGGCGCGCGCTGGTCTCACAGCGCTGGTTGATCATTCTGATCACCGTCGGGGCAGTGGCACTGGCGTTTGGCGTCACCCTGCTGATGCCGGAAAAGTACCGCGCCACCAGCACGCTGCAGATCGAGCGCGACTCGCTCAACGTGGTGAATGTCGACAACCTGATGCCGGTGGAATCGCCGCAAGATCGCGATTTCTACCAGACCCAGTACCAGCTGCTGCAGAGCCGCTCGCTGGCCCGTGCGGTGATCCGCGAAGCCAAGCTCGATCAGGAGCCGGCGTTCAAGCAGCAGGTCGACGAAGCACTGGAAAAGGCTGCTGCCAAGAATCCGGAAGCCGGCAAGTCGGTCGACTCGCGCCAGGCCATCATCGAGCGCAGCCTGACCGATACGCTGCTGGCCGGGCTGGTGGTCGAGCCGATCCTCAATTCGCGCCTGGTCTACGTCAACTACGATTCGCCGGACCCGGTGCTGGCTGCCAAGATCGCCAACACCTATACCAAGGTCTTCATCGTCAGCACGCAGGAACGCCGCATCAAGGCATCCTCGTTCGCGACCAAGTTCCTGGCCGAGCGCCTGGAGCAGTTGCGCGACAAGGTGGAGGACTCGGAGAAGAATCTGGTCTCCTATTCCACCGACGAGCAGATCGTGTCGGTGGGCGACGACAAGCCATCGCTTCCGGCGCAGAACCTCAGCGACCTCAATGCGATGCTGGCATCGGCGCAGGACGCCCGCATCAAGGCCGAGGCAGCCTGGCGTCAGGTCAGCAGCGGTGACGCGATGTCGCTGCCGCAAGTGCTGAGCAATCCGCTGATCCAGAGCCTGCGCGGCGAGCAGATCCGCTTGAACACCGAATATCAGCAGAAGCTGTCGACCTTCAAGCCGGACTATCCGGAAATGCAGCGTCTGAAGGCGCAGATCGAAGAGTCGCGTCGCCAGATCAATGGCGAGGTCCTCAATATCCGCCAGTCGCTGAAGGCGACCTACGACGCGTCGGTGCATCAGGAGCAGTTGCTCAACCAGCGCATCGCCGGATTGCGTAACGATGAGCTCGATCTGCAGAGCCGCAGCATCCGCTACAACATGCTCAAGCGCGACGTCGATACCAACCGCCAGCTCTACGATGCGCTCCTGCAGCGCTACAAGGAGATCGGTGTGGCGAGCAACGTCGGCGCCAACAACGTGACCATCATCGATACCGCAGACGTGCCTACGTCTAAGACTTCGCCGAAACTCAAATTGAACCTCGCTTTGGGCTTCATCTTTGGCGTATTCCTGGGTGTGGCTGTGGCACTGGTGCGCTACTTCCTGCGTGGCACGGCAGCGCAGACGCGGTTGGACTGACATCGTCGTGTTGCACAACGATGGTTAATTGAAGTGACAACTGATTCAGCGTGGAAAAGGTTGGATCCCGTATGTTTCGGGCTCCTTCGTTTGAAAGTTTGTCTCTGTTGAAACAAAGGGCTGTCGTGCGATCTGGGGTCGGTAGGTATTACCGCGGTGATCGTTCGACGGAGATGATTGAAAGCTCGCGTGCGTTTCGTATGTTCCCCCGCATGCGCCGTATCGAGTTTGGAGGACATCCCCATGCTTTTGGCAGACTTGAGTAGCGCGACTTACACCACATCCTCGCCGCGATTGTTGTCCAAGTATTCGGCTGCGGCCGATCTGGTCCTGCGCGTCTTCGACCTCACCATGGTCGTGGTCTCCGGATTGATCGCCTATCGCATCGTCTTCGGCTCCTGGGTGCCTGCGGCACCGTACCGGGTCGCCATCGCCACCACGCTGTTGTACTCGGTGATCTGCTTTGCGCTGTTTCCGTTGTATCGCAGCTGGCGCGGTCGCGGGCTGTTGAGCGAGCTGATGGTGCTGGGCGGTGCATTCGGCGGCGTGTTTGCGCTGTTCGCGGTGCATGCGCTGATCGTGCAGGTCGGCGAGCAGGTCTCGCGTGGCTGGATCGGCCTGTGGTTCGTCGGTGGGCTGGCCTCGCTGGTGGCGGCCCGCACGGTGCTGCGCGGCTTTCTGAATCACCTGCGCACCCAGGGCGTGGATGTGCAGCGGGTGGTGGTGGTCGGTCTGCGCCACCCGGTGATGAAGATCAATCACTACCTCAGCCGCAACCCCTGGGTCGGCATGAACCTGGTCGGCTATTTCCGCACGCCGTACGACATCGCCGTGACCGAGCAACGCCAGTCGCTGCCGTGCCTGGGCGATCCGGACGCGCTGATCGAGTACCTGAAGGACAACCAGGTCGAGCAGGTGTGGATTTCGCTGCCGCTGGGCGAACGTGACCATATCAAGCAGTTGCTGCAGCGCCTGGATCGCTATCCGATCAACGTGAAGCTGGTGCCGGACCTGTTCGACTTCGGTCTGTTGAACCAGTCCGGCGAGCAGATCGGCAACGTGCCGGTGATCAACCTGCGCCAGGGCGGTGTGGACCGCGACAACTACTTCGTGGTCGCCAAGGCGCTGCAGGACAAGATCCTGGCCGTGGTTGCGCTGATGGGCCTGTGGCCGTTGATGGCTGCGATTGCGGTCGGTGTGAAGATGAGTTCGCCGGGCCCGGTGTTCTTCCGCCAGCGTCGTCATGGCCTGGGTGGGCGCGAGTTCTACATGTTCAAGTTCCGCTCGATGCGTGTGCATGACGACCATGGCACCACCATCCAGCAGGCGACCAGGAACGACACCCGTATCACCCGTTTCGGCGCGTTCCTGCGCCGCAGCAGCCTGGACGAGTTGCCGCAGATCTTCAACGTGCTCGGTGGCAGCATGTCGATCGTGGGGCCGCGCCCGCATGCCGCGCAGCACAACACCCATTACGAAAAGCTGATCAATCACTACATGCAGCGCCATTACGTCAAGCCGGGCATCACCGGTTGGGCGCAGGTCAATGGATTCCGTGGTGAAACCCCGGAGCTGCGCACGATGAAGAAGCGCATCCAGTACGACCTGGACTACATCCGTCGCTGGTCGCTGTGGCTGGATATCCGCATCATCGTGCTGACCGCAGTGCGTGTGCTCGGACAGAAGACCGCGTACTGATGATGGCGGGGAGTGTGCGACCTGGCGCGCCGAGCGCCGCGGGCGGCTGCATCGCAGCCGCCCCTTTCAAGCAGGCGTCTGCATGCTGATCCGAATGAGCGACGAGGCCCGCGTTCGCTGGCACAACCTGCTGATCGAGCTGACGCTGCTGGTCGGCGTCGGTTACAACCTGCTGCTGGCGCTGATCAACGCGAACGTGTTCACCGTACGTCCGGTGATCACTTACGCAGTCGAGTTCATGGTCTACGCCGCGTGTTTCCTGCTCGGCCTGGGTTCGATGAGCCGCAAGCGCATTGCATTGATCATCAGCGGCCTGGGGCTGATCGTCACCTTGATGTTCGTGCGCTTCCTGGTGAACTGGCAGATCGATCCGAAGTTCTTCCGCGACGCGCTGGTGGTGTTTGCGTTCGTGGTGCTTGGTTCGGCTTATACCGGGTCGGTGCCCAAGCTGTTCGTGCGCATGACCATCATCGTGTCGTTGGTTGCGGCGTTCGAACTGGCGATGCCCAGCGCCTATGGCGATCTGGTCAACCCGAAGAGCTTCTTCGTCAACGCGCGCGGCATGAGCGCGGAAGGGTTCTGGAACGAAGACAGCAACCTGTTCGTCAGCGCCACGCGACCGGGCGAGCGCAACTTCCTGCCGGGCTCCAATCTTCCCCGCGCCTCCTCGATGTTCATCGAGCCGGTGACGATGGGTAACTACATCTGCTTCTTTACCGCGATCGTGCTGGTGTTCTGGCGCTGGATGCGGCCGGCGATGCTGATCCTGTCGGTCGGTTTGATCGGTTTCATGGTCGTGGCCTCCGACGGCCGACTTGCGGCGGGCACCTGCGTGCTGATGGTGCTGCTGTCGCCGCTGTTGAAACGCCTGGATCAACGGCTGGCGTTCCTGGTCTTCCTGCTCGTGATCATGACGGCGTGGTTGCTGGTGTGGATCACCGGGATCACGGCCTATCAGGACAACACGATGGGCCGGATCTTCTTCACCGTCAATTCGATGAACAACCTGTCCTTCAACTCGTGGATGGGCCTGGATTTTGCGCAGGCGTACCGTTACTTCGACAGCGGCATTGCCTACTTCATCGCATCGCAGTCGATCGTCGGCGTGCTCGCCTTCCTGCTGTCGTATTCGTTCCTGTTGTTGATGCCGAGCAAGGAAGGGCAGTTGTTCAAGAACCTGGCGATCTTTGCGTTCGCGCTGAGCCTGCTGGTGTCCAACGGCTACTTCTCGATCAAGACGTCGGCATTGTGGTGGTTTGTGTGCGGCTGCCTGTGGCACATGCGGCCGACCTGGTCTGCTACCAGTGCTACGCAGCTGCCCAGACAGGATCCGGCCGACGAGGATGCGCGATTGCCACTGCCCGCGGGAGGTACGCGATGAGTGTGGCGGCAACGCAAGCACCACAACCGGTGGCACCGGTCGTCGGTGCGTCCGTTGCCACCGGCGGGCGCAGCCGCGACCCGCGTATCGATGCCACCAAGGCCCTGGCGATTCTGTTGGTGGTGTTCTGCCACGCCAAGGGCGTGCCGCATGCGATGACGTTGTTTGCCTACAGCTTTCATGTGCCGCTGTTTTTCATGGTGTCCGGCTGGCTGGCGGCGGGCTATGCGTCGCGGACCACCGGCTTGCCGCAGACCATCAGCAAGCAGGCACGCAGCCTGTTGCTGCCGTATGTGACGTTTTATCTGCTCGGTTACGCGTACTGGTTGCTGACGCGCAATATCGGCGAGAAGGCGGCGCGCTGGGGCAGCCATCCGTGGTGGGAGCCGATCGTGGCGATGTTCACCGGCATCGGCCCGGATCTGTATGTGCAGCCTCCGCTGTGGTTCCTGCCGGTGATGCTGGTGACGGTGCTGAGCTATGTAGTACTGCGGCGCTGGCTGTCACCGGTGGTGATCGCGGTGGCGTCGTTGATCCTGGCCTGGTGCTGGATGCGCTGGTTTCCGGGCCAGCAGGTACGGCTTTTTTTCGGCCTGGACGTTCTACCGGTGTCGCTGTGTTTCTACGCGCTGGGCGCCTTGCTGATCCACGTTTCCGCACGTCTGCCGAGCTCCTTGCCAGTCAGCGCGCTGGCGACGGTGCTGCTGGCGTTGCCGGTGGCCTGGCTGGCCGATCGTAACGGCCGCATCGACGTCAACATGCTGGAGTTCGGCCGCAACCACGCCGGGTTTGTGGTCAGCGCAGTACTCGGCTCACTGATGGTGATCTGTGCCGCACGGTTGGTGCAGGGCTGGGCCTGGATACAGTGGATCGGCCGCAATACCTTGCTGATCCTGTGCACCCATATGCTGGTGTTCTTCGTGCTCTCCGGTGTGGCGGCGCTGGCTGGCGGATTCGCTGCCTCGCGCCCGGGCCTGGGCTGGGCAGTGTTCGTGACGGTGTTTGCGCTGCTCGCGTGCGTGCCGCTGCGCTGGTTGCTGATGCGTTTTGCGCCGTGGACCCTGGGTGCCCGCCCGGTGGCGGCATGAGCGGCGCTGCGCCATGACCACCGCACCGTATTCCAACGCGGCCCGGCACGACGGTCTGGGTGCCAAGGCTGCGCCGGCGCCTGCATTGACCCGCGATTGGCAGATCGATGCAGCAAAGGCGCTGGCGATCGTCCTGGTGGTGCTGGGGCATGCCAACGGCATGCCGGCCGCCTACAAGTTGTTCGCCTACAGTTTTCATGTGCCGCTGTTTTTCGTGTTGTCCGGCTGGGTCGGCGAGCGCTTCGGCCACCGCGCAATGACGGTGGCGACGATTGCGAAGTTGGCGCGCACGTTGCTGGTTCCCTATGTCGCGTTTTTCCTGGTGGCCTACGCCTGCTGGCTGCTGATGGGAGTGACCAGCCGCGCGGCGCATCCATCGCATGTGCTGCCGTGGTGGGATCCGTTTATCGGCCTGTTCTGGGCCAACGGGACGCGTCTGTACGTGCTTCCGGCGTTGTGGTTCCTGCCGGCCTTGTTCGTCTCTACGCTGGCCTATATCGCCTTGCGCACGCGCCTGACGACGGCGGCCCTGGCGGCAGTCAGTTTGTTGCTCGCCTTGGCATGGGCAGGCTGGTTTCCGTCGTTGCACCTGCGGCTTCCGTTGGCGCTGGATGTATTGCCTGTCGCGCTGTTCTTCATCGCCGTGGGCGGATGGCTGTCGCGCTACGCCGATGCACTGCGCGCGCTTCGCGCCTCGGCATGGGCATTGGCACTGCCGGTGCTGGCAGCAGCGTGGTGGTGGCTGGCCGGATGGAACGGGCAAGTGGATGTGAACAATCTGCAGTTCGGGCATTCCGCCGCGGTGTTCCTGCTGGTCAGCCTGCTGGGTACCGCAATGACTTTGTGCGTGGCGTATTTCGTCCGACAGTGGCGTTGGCTGCAGTGGATCGGTGGCAATACCTTGCTGATCCTGTGCACGCACACATTGGTGTTTCTGGTGCTCACCAGTGTGGTGGCACGAACGGGTGTGATCGCTCGCAGCCTGATCGGCACACCGGCCTGGGCGATGGGCCTGAGCGCGTTCGCTGTCGCGGTCAGTGTGCCGATGCGCGCGGTGCTGGTGCGCGTTGCACCGTGGATGTTGGGATTGAAACGCAAATGACGAGCTTCCAGAATGATCAGCCGAGCATGCAGATGTGTCTGCGTCGCTGGCACAGGAGATTGGCGTAATGAAAGTGGTGCATGTCGTCCGCCAATTCCATCCTTCGATCGGAGGCATGGAGGAAGTCGTTCTCAATGTGGCCCGTCAACACCAGGCCACCAGTGCCGATACGGTGGAGGTCGTGACGCTGGATCGGGTGTTTACCGATCCGGGCGCGCAGCTTGCGCAGCAGGAGATGTATCAGGGCTTGCCGATCCGACGCATCGGTTATCGTGGCTCGTCGCGTTATCCGTTGGCGCCGTCCGTGCTGAGCGCGATCCGCTCGGCCGATCTGGTGCACCTGCACGGCATCGATTTTTTCTACGACTATCTGGCGCTGACCAGGCCGCTGCATGGCAAGCCGATGGTGGTGTCCACGCACGGCGGCTTCTTCCACACCGCGTATGCCTCGCGGATGAAGCAGCTATGGTTTCAAACGCTCACCCGCACTTCGGCATTGGCGTATGCGCGGGTGATCGCCACCAGCGAGAACGACGGCGAGCTGTTCGCCAAGGTGGTGTCGCCGGCGCGCTTGCGGGTGATCGAAAACGGCGTGGACGTGGAGAAATACGCAGCGCAGGGCGCAGCGACGCCTGGGCGGACCATGATGTATTTCGGCCGCTGGTCGGTGAACAAGGGCCTGATCGAAACCTTGGAGCTGCTGCAGGCGGTACTGCAGCGCGATCCGCAGTGGCGCCTGATCATTGCCGGGCGCGAATACGATTTGAACGAGGCCGACCTGCGCAAGGCGATCGCCGAGCGGGGCTTGCAGGACAAGGTCCAGCTCAGCATGTCGCCGTCGCAGGAGCAGCTGCGCAGCCTGATGCAGCAGGCGCAGTTCTTCGTCTGCCTGTCGCGCCATGAAGGCTTCGGCATCGCTGCGGTCGAGGCGATGAGTGCCGGCCTGATTCCGATCCTCAGCGACATCCCGCCGTTCGTGCGTCTTGCCAGCGAATCGGGGCAGGGCGTGATCGTCAACCGCGACCGGATCGACGCGGCCGCAGACCAGGTACAGGCGCTAGCGCTGCAGGCGGATGCCGATTTCGATACGCGTCGTGCAGCGTCCATGGCGTATGTGAGCCGCTACGACTGGAAGCATGTGGTCGGGCGCTACGTCGACGAATACCACACCGCGTTGGGCACCCGCCGTACCCAGGAGGCAGTGCGATGAGCGCGCCTGCATCGGCAGCGAGTGCGCGTGCGTCCGCGCAGCCGCAGGTCACCGTGCTGTTCTCCACCGAGAAGCCCAATGCCAGCACCAATCCGTACCTGACCCAGCTTTACGCATCGCTGCCCGCTGCAGTGCAGCCGCGCTTCTTTTCGATGCGCGATGCGCTGTTGTCGCGCTACGACGTGCTGCATCTGCATTGGCCGGAATATCTGCTGCGCCATCCCAGCGCGATCGGCACCCTGGCCAAGCAGATGTGTGCGGCGCTGTTGCTGCTCAAGCTGCAGCTGACCGGCACGCCGGTGGTGCGCACCTTGCACAACCTGGCACCGCACGAGGATCGCGGCTGGCGCGAGCGCGGCCTGTTGCGCTGGATCGATCGGCTGACGCGTCGCTGGATCCGCATCAACGCGACCACGCCGCCGCGACCGCCATTCACTGACACCATCCTGCACGGCCATTATCGCGAGTGGTTTGCAAAGATGCCGCAAGGCACGCCGGTTCCGGGGCGGCTGCTGCATTTCGGTCTGATCCGCCCGTACAAGGGCGTGGAAACGCTGCTGGAGGTGATGCGTCAGGTCGACGATCCGCGCCTGAAGCTGCGTATTGTCGGCAACCCGGCCACGCCGCAGATGCGCAGCCTGGTGGAGGAGGCCTGCGCGCAGGATCCGCGTGTGAGTGCCTTGCTGGCTTATGTCGAAGAGCCGGTGCTGGCACGCGAAGTCAGCGAGGCCGAGCTGGTGGTGCTGCCGTACCGGCAGATGCACAACTCCGGCACCTTGTTGCTGGCGTTGTCGCTGGCGCGCCCGGTGCTGGCACCGTGGAGCGAATCCAATGCGGCGATTGCCGAAGAAGTGGGGCCGGGCTGGGTGTTTCTCTATGACGGCGAATTCGATGCGGCGCTGCTGACCGGCATGCTGGACCAGGTGCGTGCCGCGCCGCGCGGCCCTGCACCGGATCTCTCGCAACGCGACTGGCCACGGATCGGACAGCTGCACTACCGCACCTACCTGGAAGCGCTCGGCAAGGATGGAGACGCCGCGCTGTGACCGCAGAGATCCCGACGATGAATTCCCCCACGCCGCCGCCACAGCGCAGCCTCGGTTCGCGCGCCGCCGGCGGCGCAGCGGTGACCATGATCGGCCAGTCGGCCAAGATGGTCGTGCAGTTCGGCGGCATCATCCTGCTGGCGCGCCTACTCACGCCTTACGACTACGGCCTGATGGCGATGGTCACCGCGATTGTCGGTGCGGCCGAGATCCTGCGCGATTTCGGCCTGTCTGCCGCTGCCGTGCAGGCCAAGCATGTCAGCCGCGAGCAGCGCGACAACCTGTTCTGGATCAACAGCGGCATCGGCTTGTCGCTGTCGGTGATGGTCTACGCCTCTGCCCATGTGATCGCCAACTTCTACAAGGAGCCGGCGCTGGTGACGATCTCCCAGGCGCTGGCGGTGACCTTCCTGATCAACGGCATGACCACGCAGTACCGCGCGCATCTGAGCCGTGGGCTACGGTTTGGCCAAGTCGCGCTCAGCGATGTGGGATCGCAGGTGCTGGGCCTGGGCGCGGCCGTCGCTGCCGCCTTGCTGGGCTGGGGCTATTGGGCGCTGGTGGTACAGCAGGTGGTGCAGGCGGTGGTCAATTTCATCATCGCGGCGAGCTGTGCACGCTGGTTGCCGGGCGGGTACCAACGTTCGGCGCCGATGCGCGACTTCATGAGCTTCGGCTGGAACCTGATGGCTGCGCAGTTGCTGGGCTATGCCAGCCGCAACGTTGGCCAGGTCATCATCGGTTGGCGCACCGGCCCGGACGCACTGGGCCTGTACAACCGTGCGTTTCAGCTGTTGATGATGCCGTTGAATCAGATCAACGCGCCGGCCACCAGCGTGGCGTTGCCGGTGTTGTCGCAGCTGCAGGACGACCGCGAACGCTTCAGCGCCTTCCTGCTGCGCGGGCAGACGGTGATGGTGCATCTGATCGTTGCGCTGTTCGCCTTCGCCTGCGCGCTGGCCATGCCGCTGATCGTGCTGGTGCTGGGCGAGCAGTGGCGCGAGGCGGTGCCCCTGTTCCAGGTGCTGACGCTGGGCGGTATTTTCCAGACCGCGTCCTATGCAACCTACTGGGTGTTTCTTGCCAGGGGCCTGATGCGCGCGCAGTTGCTGTTCTCGCTGGTTAGCCGCATCGTGCTGATCGGCTGCATCTTCGTCGGCTCGCGCTGGGGCGCGATGGGCGTGGCGATCGGTTATTCATTCGGCCTGCTGGTGACCTGGCCGTTGTCGCTGGTCTGGGTCGGCAAGATCTCCGACGCACCGGTGGTTGCACTGTTCACCAATGCGGTGCGCGCGATGACCGCGTACGGCGTGGCGGGCGTGTGCGCGTATTACGCATCCATCACCGTCGGTGGCCCGCTGTGGCAGCAGCTGGCCGTTGGTGCGGCCACGATGGCGGCGGTCTGTCTGCTGGCGTTGGCGATCTGGCCGGCGTTCCGCCGCGATGTCGTTGCCATCCTCAACATCCGCAAGTTGCTGAAGCAGGCCAAGGCACGCCAATGAGATCGACATCGTCTTCGCCTGCGTTCTTGCATGCTTTCTCCCACTCATTCATAGGACACGGCCCATGAGCGATACACCCGCCGCCGCTTCCGGCATTCGCCGGCCTTGCTATCTGGTCTTGTCCGCCCACGATTACCGCACGCCACGGCGCGCCAATATCCACTTCATCACCGATCAACTCGCGCTGCGCGGCACCACGCGGTTTTTCTCGCTGCGCTATAGCCGGCTATCGCGCATGAAGGGCGACATGCGGCTGCCGCTGGACGACACCGCAAACACCGTGGTGTCGCACAAGGGCGTGGAGTGCTATCTGTGGCGCACGACGGTGCATCCGTTCAACACGCGCCGCGCCTGGCTGCGTTCTGTCGAAGATGCGATGTTCCGCTGGTATGCCGCGCATCCGCCACGCCAGTTGCTGGACTGGATGCGCGAGGCGGACGTGATCGTGTTCGAAAGCGGTATCGCGGTGGCCTTCATCGAGCTGGCCAAGCGCGTCAATCCGGCAGCGAAGCTGGTTTATCGCGCTTCCGATGGTCTGAGCACGATCAATGTCGCGTCCTATATCGAGCGTGAGTTCGATCGGGTTGCACCGACGCTGGATGTGATCGCATTGGTGTCGCCGGCAATGGCGGAGGAAGTGGCAAGCCGCGACAACGTGTATCACGTCGGCCACGGTGTGGATCACAACCTGGATCAGCTGGGCGACCCGTCGCCGTATGGCGAGGGCATCCATGCGGTCGCGGTGGGCTCGATGTTGTTCGATCCGGACTTCTTCGTGGTTGCCAGCAAGGCGTTCCCACAGGTCACGTTCCATGTGATCGGCTCGGGCATGGGCCGGCATCCCGGCTATGGCGACAACGTGGTCGTCTATGGCGAGATGAAGCACGCCGAGACCATCGGCTACATTAAGCACGCCCGTTTCGGGATCGCGCCTTACGCATCCGAGCAGGTGCCGGTGTATCTGGCCGATAGTTCGATGAAGTTGCTGCAATACGATTTCTTCGGCCTGCCTGCGGTGTGTCCGAATGCCGTCGTGGGGCCGTATCAATCGCGTTTCGGCTACACTCCCGGCAACGGTGAGTCGGTCATTGCGGCCATCAGTCGCGCGCTGGAAGCACCGCGCGTGCGTTACCGCCAATGCCTGAATTGGTCCGACACCACCGACCGCGTACTGAATCCAGGTGCGTATCCGGGAACCCGTTTGTACCCACAGCAAGATGGCGCAGCGGTGCGTGCTTCTTCGGAGGCCGCGCTCTCGCACTGATGTAGCGCACCCAACTTTAGAAGGAGACTGCTCGTTATGGCCAATGCTTTGCTGCAGAAATGGATCGAACATGCGGAACGCCGTGCCTTGTTCTGGTGGCAGCCGAAGAACGCTGGCGTCAACATGGGAGATCATCTGTCCAAGGTGATTGTGTCCTGTGTGCTCTCCTTGCAGGACAAGACGCTGATCGAGAAGCGTGATCTCAGCAAGAAACTGATCGCCATCGGGTCGGTGCTGCATTTTGCCAAGGACGGCGACACCGTCTGGGGCAGCGGCATCAACGGCAAGATTCCCGCCGAGCGCAATACCTTCAGCACGCTCGATGTGCGTGCAGTACGTGGTCCGAAGACGCGTCAATTCCTGCTCGACCGCGGAATCGCGGTGCCGGAAGTCTATGGCGACCCCGGTCTGCTGACACCGATGTTTTTCCCCGCCGATGCGCTGGGAACGGCAAACAAGCGCCCCTTTGCCATCGTTCCGCATTTCAACGAGCCGGTCGAGAAGTACAGCGCGTACGCGGACCATCTGGTGTTTCCCAACGTCAAGCCTGCGACCTTCATGAGTGCGTTGCTGGGCGCCGAGTTGGTGATCAGCAGTTCGCTGCACGGGCTGATTCTTGCCGAGGCGTACGGGATTCCGGCGGTGTACCTGGATTGGGGCAACGGCGAGGATCGCTTCAAGTACGACGACTACTACAACGGCACCGGACGCATGCAGTGGCACTCGGGCAACAGTGTGGAAGAGTGCCTGAAGCTTGGCGGTAACGGCGATTTCGATCTTGAAAAACTGCAGGCCGGGCTGCTGGCCGCGTTTCCTTACGACCTTTGGTGATTCGATGATGCAGGGCCGGCAGGTGGATACGGAGACGACAGCAACCGCCAACACGGGAATGCCGCAGGGCGTGGTGATTCCGCTTGGCGGATTTCCGGTGCTCTCCACCACGCAGGAAGCGTTTGCACTGGAGTTGTTTCACGCATTGGCCGCCCGGCAACCACGCCGGGTGTTTTTCGCCAACACCAACTTCATCGTGCAATGCCAGGCACTGCGTCTGCGGATGCGCGAGCCCAGCGTGCGCATCGTCAATGACGGCATCGGCATGGATCTGGCAGCACGCCTGATCCATGGCCGCCGCTTTGCCGGCAACCTCAATGGCACCGACCTGATTCCGTATCTGTGTCGCGAGGCCGCGCAGCCGCTCAAGTTCTTCCTGCTCGGCGGTCGTCCGGGCGTGGGCAAGACCGCTGCCGCGACCTTGACTGGAACCCTGGGCCAGCAGGTGGTCGGCATGTGCGACGGCTACGGCGAATTTGCCGCCGCCGGCGAGGGCCTGGCCGAGCGCATCAATCGCTCGGGCGCCGATGTGCTGCTGGTGGCCTTCGGCAACCCGCTGCAGGAGCGTTGGATCCTGGATCACAGCCACGCCTTGAACGTGCCGCTGGTGTTCGGGGTCGGCGCGTTGCTGGATTTCCTGTCCGGCACCGCCAAGCGTGCGCCGGATTGGGTACGGCGCCTGCATATGGAATGGATGTACCGGCTGCTCAACGAGCCGCGTCGTCTGCTCAAGCGCTATAGCTGGGATCTGCTGGTGTTCTTCCGCACCTGTCTGCGTGCGGGCAAGCACCTGCCGTGATGCATGCGCGGCGTTGGCTGGCTTAGCATGTAGGCATGCATCCGACCGCCGCCAGCTTGATCCATTCGCTCGAACTCGCCCCGCATCCCGAGGGCGGGCATTTCCGTCGCGTGTATGCGTCCGTGCGCCAGGTGAGCGAGGGCGGTCAACCGCGCCCGGCGTTGACCGCCATCCGCTTCCTGCTCGCTGCCGGCGAATGCAGCGCCTGGCATCGCGTCGATGCGGAAGAAAGCTGGCATTGGCAGCAGGGCGATGCGCTGGAGTTGTCGATCTACGACGAGGCCAGCGGACAGCTGCAACGCCTGATCCTGGATGCCGCCGAGCGCGGCGAGCCGATGCACGTGGTGCCGGCAGGGTGCTGGCAGGCGGCGCGGTCGCTTGGCGATTTCACCCTGGTGGGCTGCACGGTCTCGCCGGGATTCATCTGGGAAGGATTCGCGCTGCTCGACGGCGGCTCGCCACTGGCTGCGCACCTGGCCAGCCTGGATCCACGCTGAGCCATCCGCGGCTGCGGCGGCGAACATTTCCCTAACGCGGCCATGGCCGGCTTGGCGTAGTGTCCGCGTTCTCACACAGGGGGCGAGACGTGATGCAAGGCCAGCGGGCGGGGTGGGGCATGGGAATGATGCTGGTGGCGTTGCTGGCGTCGGCCAGCGATGGCACGCCGCCGCAGCCAGCCGCGCCATCGCCGCCGGCCGTGGTCGATCTGGAAGCGATGGTGGTGCGCGGCGTGCAGCCCGGCCCAGGCCTGTGGAAGGTCAGCAAGGGCGATCATGTGCTGTGGATCCTGGGCACCGTGTCGCCGCTGCCGAAGCGGCTGCAGTGGCAGTCGGCCGAGGTGGAGACGATCATCGGTCAGTCGCAGCAGGTGCTGATGGCCCCAACCGTCCAGATCGATGCGGACATGGGGTTTTTCGGCAAACTGACCCTGTTGCCCTCGGCGATGAAGGCGATGAAGAACGAGGACGGCCGCGAACTGCGCGAGCTGCTGCCGGCCGATCTGTATGCGCGCTGGTCGGTTGCCAAGGCACGCTATCTCGGCAGCGACCGTGGGGTGGAGCGCAAGCGCCCGATGCTTGCCGCCGGCGAGTTGTATCAGGCGGCGATCAAACGCTCCGGCCTGGCGCGCTCGCCGGTGATCTGGTCGGTGGTGGAGCGTGCCGCCAAGCGCGCCGGGATCAAGCCGACCCCCACCGCGCTGGATTACAAGATCGCCGACCCGCGGCAGGCCATCAAGGAGTTCCGTGCCGGCGGCATGGACGATACCGCGTGCTTCCGCAGCATCCTGGTCACCGTCGAGCGCGACCTGCCCACGATGGTCGAGCGCGCCAACGCCTGGTCGGTGGGCGACATCGAGGCACTGCGCCAGTTGCCACGCGAGGATCCCCAGGCCGCCTGCATGAGCGCCATGGCCAGTTCCGGCGCCGCCAGGAAGCGCGGCATCGACGATCTGGAACGGCGCATGCGCGAGCACTGGCTGAGCATCGCCACCACCGCGCTGCAACGCAATCGCAGCACCTTCGCGGTGCTGCCGATCAGCCGGCTGACCGCAGCCGATGGCTATCTGGCGCGGTTGCAGGCACTGGGATATGCGGTGGAAGCGCCTTGACACGTCGGCACGACTGCCCGGCGGTTGTGGTCTGGAACGAGGTGGCGATCGACTGACCGATCGCCGTCCTCGCAGGCAGGCGATACGCATGGCGCACTCCGGCGATCGATCGGCTCGGCCCACGCCAGCCACGGTATGCTGCGCGCCTTGTCCAACGAGACCTCCGTGTTGAACGCATTGCCGCTGCGCATTCTGGGCACCGGGCGCCATGTCCCCGCCACGGAGGTGACCTCGCAACAGCTGGATCAACGCTGGCAGCTGCCGGCAGGTACCACCTTCGCGCGCTCGGGAGTGGCCACGCGCCATTACGTGGGCGAGGGCGAGACGGCTTCGTCGATGGGTGCGGCGGCGGCGACCCAGGCGCTGGCAAGCGCGGGCATCGACCCCGGTCAGGTCGATTGCCTGATCTCGGCCTGCAGCGTCATGGAGCAGCCAATTCCCTGCCAGGCGGTGCTGATCCAGCGCGCGCTCGGGCTGGGCGATTCGGGCATTCCGGCCTTCGACGTCAATGCGACCTGCCTGAGCTTTCTGGTGGCGCTGGACATGGCCGCGAATGCGTTGGCGCTCGGGCGCTACCGATGCGTGTTGATCGTTTCCAGCGAGGTGGCATCGGGCGGGCTGGATGCATCGACGCCGGCCACCGCCGGCTTGTTTGGCGATGGCGCGGCCGCGGTGGTCGTGGGGCGCAGCGCCGCCGATGACGGCTCGGCACTGCTGTCCAGCCGCCTGTCCAGTTACGGCGATGGCGCGGAGCTGTGCCGCATTCGCGGCGGCGGCACCCGCTATCCGCGCGGCGAAGAACAGTCGCCCGAAGCCTTGCGCAGCTTCAGCATGGATGGGCGCGGCGCCTACCGGTTCGCCGCGCGCCATCTGCCTGCATTCTGGGAATGGTTGCTGGGCGAGGCCGGCACCACCACGGCAGCGTTGCGCTGCCTGGTCCCGCACCAGGCCTCCGGGGGCGGCCTGGATCATGTGGTGCAGGCGCTGGGGCTGCGCCCCGATCAGGTGATTCGCATCCTGCAGGCCACCGGCAACCAGGTCGCCGCCTCGCTGCCGCATGCCTTGCATCACGCCCGGATCGAACAACGCATGCAGCGTGGCGATCTGGTTGCGCTGCTCGGCACCGGTGCCGGGCTGGCAATCGGCGGCATGGTGTTGCGGTACTAGGGCGTGTGCGCATGTTCCGACCAGGTCGCGCCCTGATGCCGCCGCGCGTGTCGCTCGAGTTGCTGCGCATCGGCCACTGCCGCCACTGCGAGCGCATGGTGCGTGCGGACGGCCACTGGCATGCGGTGGAATTTCCCGCGTTGAGCGTGCTGATCCGGCATCCGCAGCGCGGCGCGCTGTTGTACGACACCGGGTATGCGGAGCATTTTTTCCGCGCGACCGATCCCTGGCCCGAGCGCCTGTATCGCTGGACCACGCCGGTGCACCTGCCCGCGCACGAAACGCTGGGCGCACAGCTGGCACGCCGTGGCGTGCAGCTGGAGGAGATCGCCTGGTGCCTGATTTCGCACTTCCATGCCGATCATGTCGGCGGTCTGCGCGATCTGCCCAACGCGCGCTTCCTGTGCCTGCGTGCCGACTATCAACAGCTGCGCAGTTGTTCGCGCCTCGGCGGACTGCGGCGTGCCTTGTTGCCGCAGCTGCTCCCCGAGGATTTCGATCGGCGCCTGCAGTTTGCCGAGCAGGCGCCGTTGCGTGCGTTGACCGGCGCCTGGCAAGGGCTGGGCGCGGCCTACGATCTGTTCGAGGACGGCAGCGTGCTGGCCGTGCCGTTGCCCGGGCACGTGCCCGGGCAGATGGGCCTGTGGTTGCGCGATCAACACGACCGCGAGGTATTGCTGTGCGCCGACGCGGTGTGGTCGTCGGCGACCTGGTCTGCGCTGCAGTGGCCTGCCTGGCCCACACGTTTGTTGATGCACGATTGGCGCGCGTTCCGGCGCACCGTGCAGCAGCTGCACGCGCTGTCGCATGCACACCCGGAGTTGACCATCCTGCCGTCGCATTGCCAACCCAGCCTTGACCGTTATCAACCGGAGTGGCGATGAGCCTGCGTATTCTCGTGACCGGTGCATCCGGCTTTGTCGGTGGGTCCTTCCTGCGACGTTTCCAGGGGCAGCCGGGTGTGGAGATCCACGGCATCGGGCGCCGCGCCAGCGATCTGCCCAACTACCATCGCATCGATCTGAGCCAGCCGTTCTCGTTGCAGTGGCAGCCGGATGTGGTGATCCACGCTGCGGCATTGGCCTCGCCGTGGGGCACGCGTGCGCAGTTCCAGTTGCACAACGTCCAGGCCACCGCCAACGTCATCGACTTCTGCAAGCGCCATGGCTGCCCGCGTCTGCTGTATGTGTCGTCCAGTTCGGTGTTCTATCGCGAGGAGCATCAATACGACCTCAGCGAGGACAGCCCGATCGGGCCGGCGTTCGTCAACACCTACGCGCAGACCAAATACCTTGGCGAAACGCTGCTGCAGCAGTATCCGGGCGACAAATCCGTGCTGCGCCCGCGTGCGGTGTTCGGGCCGGGAGACACGGTGCTGTTCCCGCGCGTGATCGCCGCTGCGCGCAAGGGGGCGCTGCCACGCTTCGTCGGCCAGACGCAGCCGGTGATCGGCGACCTGATCTACATCGATACGCTGTGCGATTACCTCTATCGCGCTGCGACCGCGCCGCAGTTGCAGCCGGCCTACAACCTCACCAATGCGCAGCCGGTGGATCTGCAGCAGTTGCTGCTGGACCTGCTCACGCGCCTGCAGCTGCCGCTGCCGCAACGCGAGGTGCGCATCGCCACCGCACTGCGCATGGCCAGCGTGGTGGAAGCGGCGTATCGCGTGCTGCGCCTGCGCGGCGAGCCGCCGATCACGCGCTTCGGCGTGGGCGCGTTTGCCTATTCCAAGACCTTCGACCCACGACGCACGCTCGCCGATCTCGGGCCGCCCAGCGTCAGTCTGGAGCAAGGCATCGAGGCATTCGTGCGTTGGCAGGCGGCGCAGTGGGCGTAGTCGTTCCGATAGTGGCAATTGCCTACCTGGCGGTGCTGATGGTCAAGACGGCTGCAGTGCTGTGGGTGCTGCGTGGTGCACGCGCACTGTCAGCGGGGGGCGCCAGCGCAACCCCGGCCGAGGTGGCGATCCTGCAGCCGGTGCTGGGGGGCGATGCGCATTTGCAGCAGGTGCTTGCGGCCAACCTGCAAGCACTGCCGGACGCGCAGTTTGTCTGGTTGCTGGATGCAGACGACATCCCGGGAAACAGCGTTGCCGATGCCTTGGTCGCGCTGCATCCGCATGCACGCATCCAGCGCATGCGGGTGCCGGCCGCGCCAGCCGGCATCAACCCCAAGGCCTGGAAGCTCGAGCACGCGCTGGCGCATGTGCGCGCGCCGATCAGCCTGATCCTCGACGACGATGCACAGCTGAGCGCCAGCGCGCTCGTGCGCCTGCTGCAGGATCTGACCGACGCCGATATGGTCACCGCGCTGCCGTACTACCAGGACAGCACCACGCTGCCAGGCCGGCTGTTGTCGCAGTTCGTCAACAACAACGCGGCGCTGACCTATCTGGGCTGGCTGCCGTTCGCCGCGCCGCTGACCATCAACGGCATGTGCTATGCCGCGCGTACCGAGCAGCTGCGTGCCTGGGGCGGGTTTGCTGCGCTACTGCAGCAGCTCACCGACGATCTGGCCGTTGCCACCTTGGTGCGTGAGCGCGGCGGGCGACTCCGCCAATCTGTCGCACCGGTGGCGATGCGCACCGCGATGCCGGATCTGGCCAGCTACGCACGCCAGATGCATCGATGGATGCTGTTCGCGTTGATCCTGCTGCGTCGGCAGAGCGTGGGCGTGCGTTCGGCGATCGGCGTGCTGCAGGGGCTGCCGCCGTTGCTGCTGCTGGCCTTGCTGGCCTGTGCCTGCGTGCAGGCGAGCTGGCCGGCGCTGGCCTGGGTGCTGGGCACCGTGCTGCTGCGTGCGCTGCTGCTGTGCCTGGTGCAATGGCGGGTGAGCGGTGCGGTTCGCCACCGTCCGCTGCTGTCGGTCGTTGCGGAGTGCCTGCAGCTGCTGCATCTGCTGCATGCGGCGCTGGTGCGCACGATCCGCTGGCGCACCCGGCGTTATCGCGTGTTGCCGGATGGGCGTTTCCGTGCGGACTGACGGCGCCAGCCTGCAGATCGCTTTCCTCACCGGGCAAAGCGATCCGGAGAGTTGCGCATTGAGCATGCAACAGCAGCATTTTCTGCAGCAGCTGCAAGGCCCGGGCCGGCGGCTGATCGACTGTAATTATCCGTATCGCTCCGCTAGTCCAACTTACCGGCACATGCCGCTGTGGCGTGCCAGCGTGTCCAACGCGCGCCAGTATCTGGCCGCGCGCGCCGCACGCGTTGCCGATGCAGATCGCATGCGCGTGGTGGCGCTGCTGGAGCAGGCGCCGACGACGGTACTGCTGGCCGGCAGTTGTGGCCTGCAGCTGCTGACAGCCTTACGGCTGCCGCAGGCGCTGCGCACGCGTCTTGCGGTGTTCGCCTATGGCCCGGTGTGCAATGCGCCTGCCGCGTTCGGGCAGTTGCGCGTGGTCCAGGGCAGCGGCGACTGGATCTCGCGTGCGCTGTTCGCCGGTGCGCCCGATCTGACGCCTGCCTGCGGGCATCTGCACTATCTGCGCGATGCGGCAGTGCTGGCCGAGTGCCAGGCCTTCATCGCGCAGGTCGAGCAGGCAGTGCAGGGGAGGGAACATGCGCATTGATCTGATTGCGCCGCCGTATAGCGGGCATCTGCATCCGATCCTGGCGATCGCCCGGCAGCTGGCGCCACATCACGATGTCCAGGTCATCAGCACGCCGGCGGCACTGGCGCGCATCCGTGCATGCGGACTGAGCGCGGTCAGCGTGCTGGATGCACAAGCCGACCGGCAGTTGCTCGATATCGCCAATCCACCGCATGCGGTAGGCCACAATCCCTTGCGGCTGCGCCGACAGTTGCACAGCGCGCTTGGCCTGATGGCGCGGGTGGGCGATGCGGTACGGCAGCGCTGGCGCGAGCGGAGGCCGGACCTGGTGATCGCCGATTTCACCCTGCCCAGCGCGGGGTTGGCGGCGCAGGCGATGGGCATCGCCTGGTGGACCAGCATGCCGTCGCCATGCGTGATCGAAACCGGCGACGGGCCTCCGGCGTATTTCGGCGGCCTGCTTCCGCCATCCACGGCAGCGCAGCGGATCTGGCAGGCGATGGCGCGGCGGCTGACGCGCGGCTTCAAACGGAGCCTGCACCTGTGCTACCGCCGTCAGATGCGCGCATCCGGATTGCCGGCGATCTATCGCAGCGATCGCAGCGAGGCGGTGTATTCGCCGCACTGCATCCTGGCCCTGGGGCTGCCGTCGTTCGAGTTGGCGCGGCGCTGGCCGGCGGCGGTGCGCTTCGTCGGGCCGCAGCTGTGCACGCCGCCCGCGGCGGTTGCGCCGCCGCAGTTCGTCCCCGGTCGTCGGCATGTGCTGGTGACGCTAGGCACGCATCTGCAATGGGTCAAGCAGCGGATGGACCAGGTGCTGCGTGCGGTGGCGCTGCAGTTTCCACAGGTGATCTTCCACTTCAGCGATGGCGATACCGCCGCGCCGCCAGCGCAGACGCACGGCAACTACCAGCGCCTGCCGTACGTGGACTACGCGCAGCAGCTGCATCGCTACGAGCTGGTGGTCCACCATGGCGGTGCCGGCATCCTGTATGCCTGCCTGGCCGCGGGCTTGCCGTCGATCGTCTACCCGCTGGATTACGATCAGTTCGACCATGCCGCGCGTCTGCACAGCGCAGGTGCGTCGTGGTGGCTGCGCGAGCTGGACGGCCTGCCTGCGCTGTTGCGCGAGGCACTCGCTGCCACCGAGCTGCCAGTAGGCGTGCGCAGATTGCAGACGGAGCTGCACGGCATCGATGCGCAGGCGCGCATCCTGCGGCTGGTGGAGGCGTTTGCGCGTACCGGGGCGGTGCCGCAGGTCTAGTGCGTCATCGCGCGGGATCGCTCGTGTTGCGGGTCATTACATCGGCGTCAGCACGCGGCATCCGTCATTGCCGACACAGGCAGGCGGTTTTGCACCCGCCTGCCGCAACTGCCGCCGTGTGTGACCCGCGCAGGCCTCAGCCTGCAGCGGCATTCAACGCGGGCGGCTTGCCTGCCATCAGCTGCGGCCAGCGCTTGAGCACCGCAGCGCGGATGCCGGCCTGGTCGATGCCGGCCTCGGCCAGCAGGTCTTCGCGGCTGGCGTGATGCTGGAAGCTGTCCGGCAGGCCCAGGTGCAGCATCGGCATGGTGACCGCTTCTGCGTTGAGCAACTCGGCCACGCCCGAGCCGGCGCCGCCGGCAACGACGTTGTCTTCGATGGTGACGAAGCCTTCGTGGCTCTTGGCCAGCTCCAGCAGCATGGCTTTATCGAGCGGTTTGACAAAGCGCATGTTGACCACGGTCAGACCGAGTTCGCGGCCGACCGCTTCTGCGGCATCGACGCTGGCGCCGAAACCCAGCAGGGCGATGCGTGTGCCGCTGTGACGCAGCTGCGCCTTGCCGATCGGCAGGCTGGTGAGCGATGCATCGAGTGCGCTGCCCGGGCCGGTGCCGCGCGGGTAACGCACTGCCGCCGGGCCTTCGTAATGCACGCCGGTGGTGAGCATCTGACGGCATTCGGCCTCGTCGGCCGGCGCCATCACCACCATGTGCGGGACGCAGCGCAGGAAGCTCAGGTCCAGGTTGCCGGCATGGGTGGCGCCATCCGGGCCGACCACGCCGCCGCGGTCGATCGCGAACAGCACGTCGAGCTTCTGCACCGCCACGTCGTGCACCAGCTGGTCGTAGCCGCGCTGCAGGAAGGTGGAGTAGATCGCCACCACCGGTTTGGCGCCCTGGGTGGCCATGCCGGCGGCCAGCGTCACCGCGTGTTGCTCGGCGATCGCCACGTCGAAATAGCGCTGCGGATATTCCTTGCTGAAACGCACCAGGCCCGAGCCCTCGCGCATCGCCGGGGTGATCACCAGCAGCCTGGGTTCGGCCGCGGCCATGTCGCAGACCCAGTCGCTGAAGACATCGGTATAGGTCGGCTTCTTGGCGCCGGCCTTGGCGACCAGGCCCTTGCTCGGATCGAACGGGCCCACGGCGTGGTAACCGATCTGGTCGCCTTCGGCCAGTTCGTAGCCCTTGCCCTTGGTGGTGATCACGTGCAGCAGCTGCGGGCCCTTGAGCGTCTTCAGGGTCTTCAGCGCGCCGACCAGGCCGGGCAGGTCGTGGCCGTCGATCGGGCCGGTGTAGTGGAAGCCCATTTCCTCGAACAGCGTGGACGGCACGAACATGCCCTTCCAGTGTTCTTCCCAGCGCCGCACGAAGCGCGCGGTGGGGTTGTTCTTCTTGTCGCCGAGGATCTTCTTGCCGCCCTCGCGGATGGCGTTGAGGGTGCGGCTGCCGCTGGCACGCCCCAGCATCTTGGTCAACCCGCCGACCGCTTCGGAGATCGACATGCGGTTGTCGTTGAGGATCACCAGCAGGTTCGGCTCCGGGTCCATACCGCCGGCGTGGTTGAGCGCCTCGTAGACCATGCCGGCGGTCATCGCGCCGTCGCCGATCACCGCCACCACCTTGCGCTCGTCGCCGCTGCGCTGCGCGGCGATCGCCATGCCCAGCGCGGCCGAGATCGAAGTCGAGGAATGCCCGACGCCGAAGGTGTCGTAGACGCTCTCTTCGCGCTTGGGGAACGGCGCCACGCCGTCCTTTTGCTTGACCGTGTGGATCTGGTCGCGACGGCCGGTGAGGATCTTGTGCGGATAGGTCTGATGGCCCACATCCCACACCAGCTGATCGACCGGGGTCTGATACAGGTAGTGCAGGGCGACGGTGAGCTCGATCACGCCCAGTCCGGCCGCGAAATGCCCGCCGCTCTTGCCCACCGATTCGATGAGGTAGGCGCGCAGCTCTTCGGCGATCGCGGTCAGATCGGCCTCGTCGAAAGTGCGCAGATCGTCGGGGGTCTGGATGCGGGACAGGCGCGGATAGCGGGTGGAGTCGATCATCATCGTGTCAATGTTCTGAAGCCGTATTGTCCTCCCCATGCGAAGGCCCGGCAAGCAAACCGGTTCAGCTGTCAGCGGGAAGTGATGGCCGAGCGCGCTGGCAGCGCAGGCGGGCGCGCCGGGTTTCCAGGGCTGCGGCAATCTGCCGCACCTGGGTCAGCGGCCTGGGGATAGGTCAGGGTTGCCTGGCCGTCGTATGGCTCGCGGATGAAGCCGGTGCACAGGGGATAACGGGTACGAGGCCATGCGAGGCAATGCGCCGTCGTGGGCCGATCGCTCGATACTGTCGACGATGCCTTTCTCTCGATCGGCCATTGCCAACGGTCGTATTTGGCGCTTGCAACATCACGCCGCGCCGGTATGGCGGACTACAGCGACAGTTTCGAGCGCTTGGGCAATTGCGCGCGCAGGAACGCCATCTGGTCGGAGAGGATGTTGCGGTTGGACAGGATCAGATGTTCGATCCAGCTCGGCCGGTACGGCACGGCCAGCAACGGCATATGCGCCTGCTGTGGCGTCCGGTTGGCCTTGCGCGAGTTGCACTGGAAGCAGGCGGTGACCACGTTTTCCCAGCTGTCGCGGCCGCCCTTGGAGACCGGCATGACGTGATCGCGGGTCAGCTGCGGGCGACTGAAGTGCTGGCCGCAATACATGCACAGCTGCGCGTCGCGCGCGAACAGGGCGGTGTTGCTGAGGGTCGGCGTCGGGTCCAGCGCACGCGAACGCGCGTGCCCGCGTGCGGCGATGATGGGATGCAGTTCCAGCACGCTGCGCTCGCCGGTCAGGCGCGAGATGCCGCCATGGATCTGCATGCAGGGCTCGCCCAGCGTCCAGGACACCGCATCGCGTGCGTAAAGACAGGCGGCGTCCTGCCAATTGATCCAGTCCAGCACGCGGCCATGCGCATCGAGCGACAGCAGGCGCAAGGTGGGAAGTTGCTGGATTGCAGCGACAGCGCTGCCCGCGACCGGAGCAGAAGAGCCTCCGGGGAAGATCACATCACCTGCGTGCGTGTCTGTCTCCATCGGGAAAACAGCTTATACCCGATCGTTGACAGTTTGTGTATCGCAGCGAACGGCTTTGATGCGCGTCTTGCAATCATCGGACGGCACGTCTCCGCGCAGACGCCCCGGCCGCCACGCTGCGCAACCATGTTCTGACGCCTTGCAGGCCTTGCTTAGCCGTGTAGGAGCGCACCCGGGCGCGACGTCCTGCCGGTCGGTACTGCCTCGTCGCGGCCAGGTCCGCTCCTACGACCGCGGCGGAATCCTGCGGTGTTGCCGTAGGCGCGCACCCGGGCGCGAGGTCTTGCCGATCGGTACTGCCTCGTCGCGGCCAGGTCCGCTGCTACGAAGGCGGCGGAAATCCTGCGGTGTTGCCGTAGGAGCGCACCCGGGCGCGAGGTCTTGCCGATCGGTACTGCCTCGTCGCGGCCAGGTCCGCTCCTACGACGGCGGCGGAAT
>NZ_QVIF02000008.1:0-246698 GCF_009835065.2 Xanthomonas sp. LMG 8993
AACGGCGTGCCGTCATGTGCAGAGGGATGCCGCCGGTCGTGAAGTTGCAGGCCTCTTTACCAGGAGGCTTACTCGGCACAGCGCTTGCCACGTAGGAGCGTGCCTGCGCGCGACGGGCATTACCGGGACGGCTCCTCGCGCTCAGGCGCGCTCCTACAACGGCGTGCCGTCATGTGCAGAGGGATGCCGCCGGTCGTGAAGTTGCAGGCCTCTTTACCAGGAGGCTTACTCGGCCCAGCGATTGCCACGTAGGAGCGTGCCTGCGCGCGACGGGCGTTACCGGGACAGCTCCTCGCGCTCAGGCGCGCTCCTACAACAGCGTGCCGTTATGGTGCGGAGGGGATGCCGCCGGTCGTGAAGTTGCAGGCCTCTTTACCAGGAGGCTTACACGGCCCAGCGATTGCCACGTAGGAGCGTGCCTGCGCGCGACGGGCGTTACCGGGACGGCTCCTCGCGCTCGGGCGCGCTCCTACAACGGCGCGCCGCCGATCAGCCCGCGGTTGCGCATCCCAAATCCCGACTCCCCAATCCCCGCCTCAAGGCGCCTCGCCGCGCGCCTGTGCACGCGCGTTGGCGATCAAGGCCTTGAGCAGGGCGCGGTCGGTGTGACGGGAGATCGCAATGGCACCGAGCGCGATCGCTTCGGCGCGTAGCGTTGCGGACACATCGTAGTGCGCGCCGCTGAGTTTGTTCTGGAAGGCGCGGCGGGGAATGCCCAGCCGCGCCGCCATTGCATGCAGCTCGTCCAGCGTATCGCCGAGCAGGTGCGCCCAGCGCTGCTCGCGCCACGGATGCACCGCATCGTCGACGTAGACGGCCACGGGCAGGCCTTAGGCCTTCTTGCCCTTCTTCTTGCCGCCGTCGGTTGCGTCGTCGGTGTCGTCCTGCGACGCGTCGCCTGCGGTCTCGGCAGCGGCGTCTTCGGCGGTGGCATCAGCATCGGCATCGGTGTCCGCGTCGGCATCTGCCGGGGCATCGCCTGCCTCGGCGTCTGTGTCTTCGGCTTCGCCGTCGTCGCCTTCAGCGTCGCTGTTCTCGAACTCGGACACCAGCGTGGTCAGGTATTCCTCGGCGGTCTTGCCGTCTTCGGCGGCCAGGTCGTCGATCATCTGCTGCAGCTGGGTGGAGTATTCCAGCGAGATGGTCTTGCCTTCCTTCTCCTGCAGATTGGCCAGGTGCTTGAGCATGGCCAGCATCGGCACCGGGTTGTCGGCGCTGCCCATGGTCTGGCCGCCGATCGACAGCAGCCATTCGCTGCCGTTTTGCAAGCCGATCGCAGCGACCACGCGGCCGTCGGCATCCTGCAGCACGGCATGGTTGGCGATCTGCGGCGCCTGGCCCAGACGGACGATCGGGCGCTTGGGTTGGGACTTCTTGCGCTTGTCGCGCTTGGCCTTGGAATTGCGGGACACGGTGTTCTCGACGCTGGGAATGGCCGACCATTCTAGGCGCTTGCGCGTGACCCGGCTCGGGTACCGCCGCCAGGCCGATGAACGCCGGCCGCGCCGGGGGATGCTGCTGTCGGCGCTTCCGGCGTTGCGAAGGCCGCTGACGCCGATATGCCGGACAGGCTGCAGCGGCTGGCACCGCGCGTCTGCCGGGCGCCAACGCGCGATTGCCGGTCAGGATCGGCATTCAGGACGACAAGCCCTACAAGCCCGACAAGCCCGACAAGCCCGACAAGCAGCCCGCAGGGCGACCAGATCCGGGATGCAAATCAAGTTCGGGATGCACATCGGATTCGACATGCACGATAACGTCTGCCGTCTGCCGTCTGCCGTCTGCCGTCTGCCGCCGCCCGCTGCCCGCTGCCCGCTGCCCGCAACCGCCAAGAACGCCAAGAACGCCAAGAACACCAAAAACCGCCAGGCAACCTCAGGCCAAGTTCCCGCAGCCGCCGTCAGCGCCGCGCGGGTACTTCGCTGACCGCAGTGCGCGGTGCGGCCACGGCGGCTTCGGCAGCCTTGGCCAGTGCGGTGGCCGAAGCCACCTGGCTGCGCGTGGAGACGCGCGGTGCCGCCGGCGCGGCGCTGGTGACCGGGGGTGCTGCAGCAGGCGGTGTGGCGCTGGCCGCAGCCGCAGGTCCACCCGCCGGCGCAGCAGCGCTGGGTCCTGCCGCAGGCAGCGCGGCCGGGGTCCCCGCCGCGGTGGTGGCGGTTGCTGCGGCACTCAGATCCGGCACATGGGTGTCGGCATCGTGGGTCGGCTTGCCCAGCGCAATGCCCTGGCCGGCGCCGGCCAGCGCGGCCTGTTCGGCATCCTGGGTCATCACCACGATGCTGATGCGGCGGTTGATCGGGTTCTGCGGGTCGGTCTTGTCGAACAGCACCGACGAGGACAGCCCCACCACGCGGGTGACCTTGGCATCGTCCATGCCGCCGCCCACCAGCGCACGGCGCGCGGCATTGGCGCGGTCGGCGCTGAGTTCCCAGTTGGTGTAACCGGTATCGCTGCTGTAGGCGGTGGTGTCGGTGTGGCCGGTGATGCTGATGTGGTTGGGCACCTGGTTGATGAAGCTGGACAGCTCGCGCAGGATCGCCACGGTGTACGGCTTGAGCTGGTCGCGGCCCATGTCGAACATCGGCCGGTTCTGCTTGTCCACGATCTGGATGCGCAGGCCGTCCGGGGTGAGGTCGAGCAGCAACTGGTCCTTGAACGGCTCCAGCGCCTGGCTCTTGTCGATGGCCTCTTTCAGGTCCTGCATCAGCGCTTCCAGGCGCTTTTTGTCCCTGGCGCGGCTGTCCTCGTTGGTGTCGGCAGCGTTGTCGCGCTTGCGGCCCATCTCGTCCTTCTGCCCCTTGGCCATGTCGGCGGTGCCGCCGAGCTTGATCATCGAGGTGCTGGCGCCACCAGGGCCGTTCATGCCCGGCGAGGGGCCGGCGACTTGCCCGACAACGGGCTGGGATTGCGGAAGTATTCCGAGATCGCCGCGCGCTGCTCCTTGGTGGTGGCGGCCATCAGCCACAGCACCAGGAAGAACGCCATCATCGCGGTCACGAAGTCGGCAAACGCCACCTTCCAGGCGCCGCCATGATGGCCGCCGCCCTGCACCTTCTTGACCCGTCGGATGACGACGGTGGATTTGCCCTCGGCCATGACCGCGGTCCTACTTGATCGTCTTCAGGTGCGTTTCGAAATCCGCAAAGCTCGGACGCACGTTGGAGGGCAGCGTCTTGCGCGCGAATTCCAGCGCAATCTTCGGGTTGTAGCCACGCAGGCAGGCCAGCAGCGCGGTCTTGACCGCCTCGTACATGCGCCCGTCCTGCTCGGCGCGCGCTTCCATCGCCGCGGCCAGCGGTGCGACGAAGCCATAGGCCAGCAAAATGCCCAGGAAGGTGCCGACCAGGGCGGCGCCGACGTGGTGGCCGATCTCCTCGATCGGCCCGCCGATCGAACCCATGGTGATCACGATGCCGAGCACGGCCGCCACGATGCCGAAGCCGGGCAGGCCGTCGGACACCTTGCTCAGCGCATGCGAGGGCGCCAGCGCCTCGTGGTGATGTTTTTCCAGCTCCAGCTCGAGCAACGGCTCCAGCTCGTGCGGCTCGATATTGCTGCCGATCATCAGGCGCAGGCAGTCGGTGATGAAGTCCAGCAGGTGATGGTCGGCGACCACCTTGGGGTAGTTGCCGAAGATGGTGCTGTCCTGCGGTTTTTCGACGTGATCTTCCAGCGCCATGAAGCCATCGCGGCGCGCCTTGTTGAGCAGCTCGTAGATCAGGCTCAGCGTGTCCTTGTAGTCGTCGGACTTGTACTGCGGGCCCTTGAACACGCCCAGGATGCTGCTGAAGGTCTCCTTGACGATCTTGCCGGGCGTGCTGACCAGAAACGCGCCGAACGCCGCGCCACCGATGATCATCAGCTCGTACGGCTGCCAGAGCGCGCCCAGCTTGCCATGCGACAGCACATAGCCGCCGAGGACACTGACGATGACGACGATGAAGCCGATGATGATGAGCATGGCGCAGCCAAAAGCAAACAGGGTTGCTGTTGTTTCGGCTTGCGCGGCGGATTCTTGAAGCGCACGGCGTGAAGGTGTGCGGTGTAACTGAACGATCGCTTGGTGGATCGCTTCTTCACGCGGCAGGTTGCGGCGCTGTCGTTGCTAGCGCTAGGTGCGCTCAGGCCGTTCCAGCCCTTGATTGAAGGGCTTTGCGGCGCGGATACCCACTGCAAGCAATCTCTGCAACGCTCGTCGTGACGTAGTTTGGCGCAGCTGAGTCGGCGCTTGGTCGCAATGATGGTTCGACGCACTGCCGGGGTCGCTGCGCTGCGTCGCCGATGCGGCAGCGCCTGCCAGTGGGCGCATAGGTAGGCGCAGGTGTTGCAGGCATGCATCCGGCACGGAATCCCCGGGCCGGATGCATGTGTCGGCTCAGGCCGGTTGCGCTTCGGCGCCTGCGCGCTGCAAGGGGTTGGGCAGGACCTGGCCGTTTTCGGTAAAGCCCAGCGAGACCGAGTTCAGGCAGTGGCGTTCGCCGGTCGGCGGCGGGCCGTCGGGGAAGACGTGGCCCAGGTGGCTGTCGCAGCGCGCGCAGACGATCTCGGTGCGGATCATGCCGTAGCTGGTGTCGCGGATTTCGCGCACATGGGCGGTGTCGTACGGGGCAAAGAAGCTCGGCCAGCCGGTGCCGGATTCGAACTTGGCGCTGGAGCGGAACAACGGCAACCCGCACAGGCGGCAGGTGTAGACGCCGTCGAGCTTGTTGTCCAGGAACACCCCGCAGAACGGCGCTTCGGTGCCATGGTGCAGCAGCACGCGCTGTTCCTCGTCGCTGAGCCCGGCGATCAGGGCGTCGCGTTGGGCGGGGGAGGGAGGGGTCAGATCGAACTGGCTCATGGGGTTCTCGCATGCGCGCGCTGGCAGGGTGCCGCGCCTGCACCCGTGATGTGGGCGCTGTCGGCGTGGTTCAAGCGTGCCGGGACCAAGCCCCTCTCCCGCCGGGGCGCCACTGCACAGCTTGCGCGCCACTGGCGCGCGTGCCTTGGTGCGCCTGCGCCGCTGGCGCAGGGCGGGGCGCGGAGCGGGGTTGGGGTGAGGGCACGGCGGCGAAGCCACGACGCAGTACTGATTGCCAGGCTTCACGCACCCTCATCCGGCGCTGTGCGCCAGCTTGTCCCGATGGGAGCAGACAAGTGCCTTTCGCGCCGCACTCATCTCGCGAACGCGTTCAGGCCATAGCCGGCCCGATGCATTGCCGCAGCACGCCGGCGCCCCCATCCAGTGAGTACTCCTCGATCAAGCACGGTGTCCGTCATGGCGATCCCTTCTTCAATGCGCGGCCTGCTGCTGTGTGGCCTGCTGGCTGCCGCCAGCGCTGCGGCGGCGCAATCGGCCACCAGCACACGCTCGTCCAATACGCTGCAGCCGATCACCAGCCCGACGCCCGCCCAGCCCACGCTGACCGCGCCGCGCGCAGTGCAGCCCGCGCCGGCCACGGCTCCGGTGCCATCGCAGCTCGGCCAGCGCCCGTCCGCGCCCACCATCCCGACCCGTGGCCCGGCCCAAACGCCGGTGGCGCCGGCCGGCAGCCAGGTTGCGCCGGCCAGCGCGCCGATGGTCTACGACCGCAATGGCCGCTTGCTGCAGGGCATGCAGCCGGCCGGCGCCAACCGCGTGCTGGATACCAAGACCGGGCGCTATTACGACGCGGTCCCGGCCGGTGACGGCATGCGCGTGGTGCGCTGACCCGCGCCGTTACCAATCCCGACTCCCGAATCCCAAATCTCAGCCCTCGATCGGCAACGCCAGGGTCTCCTTGACCTCTTCCATCACGATGTAGCTCTTGGACTCGCGCACATGCGGCATGGTCAGCAAGGTGCTGCCGAGCAGCTTGCGGTAGGAGGCCATCTCGCTGATGCGCGCCTTGAGCAGGTAGTCGAAATCGCCCGAGACCAGATGGCATTCCAGGACGTTGGGCAGCTTGAGCGCGGCGCGCCGGAACTCCTCGAAGATGTCGCCGGACTTGTAGGCCAGGCTGATCTCCACGAACACCAGCAGGCTGGCCTTGAGATAGTGCGGGTCCAGCCGTGCGTAGTAACCGGTAATGGCGCCATCGCGCTCCAGCCGGCGCACGCGCTCGGTGCAGGGCGTGGTCGACAGGCCCACCCGCTCGCCCAGTTCGGTAAAGGAAATCCGCCCCTCCTGCTGCAGGATGCGCAGGATCTTGCGGTCGATCTTGTCCAGCTCGCGGGTGCGCGTCGTCATCGGGTCTGCTTCCACAGGGTTTGACAGGAGGATTCACTGCCAAGGCGGGCCGATTCCAGAAATGGCACTGCCTGGCTCGCAATATACTGCGTCTAACTGTCCCCCTCGGCGCCTGCTTGTGGGGGAATACCCTTTCCAGGAGAACGACATGCGGGTGCTCATTCTCGGTAGTGGCGTCATCGGCACCACCACGGCCTGGTATCTGGCGCAGGCCGGTTGCGAGGTCACCGTGGTCGACCGCCAGCCGGCGGCGGCGCTGGAAACCAGCTACGCCAACGCCGGCCAGCTGTCGTTCGGCTACACCTCGCCGTGGGCCGCGCCCGGCGTGCCCGGCAAGGCGGTGAAGTGGCTGTTCGAGCAGCATGCACCGCTGTCGATCCGGCCCACCCGCGACCTGCGTCAGCTGGCCTGGCTCAGCCAGATGCTGCGCAACTGTACCGCCGAGCGCTATGCAGTGAACAAGGCGCGCATGGTGCGCATGTCCGACTACAGCCGCGATTGCCTGAACGCATTGCGTGCCAGCACCGGCATCGAGTTCGAGGGCCGTCAGCTCGGTACCACCCAGCTGTTTCGCACCCAGCAGCAACTGGATGCCGCCGCGCAGGACATTGAGGTGCTGGCCCAGTACGGCGTGCCCTACGAGCTGCTGACCCCGGCGCAGATTGCGCAGTTCGAACCGGGCCTGGCCGGCGGTGGCGCGCAAATGGCCGGCGCCCTGCGCCTGCCCGAGGACCAGACCGGCGACTGCCGGCTGTTCACCCAGCGCCTGGCCGAACTGGCCGCGCAGGCGGGGGTGGAGTTCCGCTACGGGCAGCAGATCGAGCATCTGCAGCACGCAGGCGGGCGCGTCACCGGCGTGCAGATCGATGGCCGCATCGAGACCGCCGACCGCTACGTGCTGGCGCTGGGCAGCTATTCGGCCGACCTGCTGCTCTCGCTCGGCCTGCACCTGCCGGTGTATCCGCTCAAGGGCTATTCGCTGACCATCCCGATCGTGGATGCCGCGCGCGCGCCGACCTCCACGGTGCTGGACGAGAGCTACAAGATCGCGCTGACCCGCTTCGACGACCGTATCCGCGTCGGCGGCATGGCCGAGGTGGCCGGCTTCGACCTGTCGTTGAATCCGCGCCGCCGCGCCACGCTGGAGATGGTGGTCAACGACCTGTTCCCCGGCGCCGGCGATCTGGCCCAGGCCGAGTTCTGGACCGGCCTGCGCCCGGCCACGCCGGACGGCACGCCGGTGGTCGGTGCCACGCCGTATGCCAACCTGTTCCTCAATACCGGCCACGGCACCCTGGGCTGGACCATGGCCTGCGGCTCGGGCCGCTATCTGGCCGACCTGATGCAGGGCCGCACGCCCGACATCGATAGCGAAGGCCTGGACATCTTCCGTTACCTGTCGCCACGCAGCGCCCGCGCGCAGCAGGAGGCTGCGTAGTGCGTCCTGCGCAAGCGTTGATCGACCTGGACGCATTGCGTCACAACTACCGCCTGGCCAAGCGCCTGGGCGGCAGCAAGGCCCTGGCGGTGGTCAAGGCCGATGCCTACGGCCACGGCGCGGTGCGCTGCGCGCAGGCGCTGGACGGCGAGGCCGACGGCTTTGCGGTGGCCTGCATCGAAGAAGCCCTGGAGCTGCGTCAGGCCGGCATCCGCGCACCGATCCTGCTGCTGGAAGGGTTCTTCGAACACGACGAACTGCGCCTGATTGCCGAGCATGATCTGTGGACGGTGGTGGCCACGCCGCAGCAGGTGCGCGCGCTGGCCGAGTTCCAGAGCCCGCGTCCGTTGCGGGTATGGCTGAAGCTGGACAGCGGCATGCACCGGCTGGGCCTGTCACCGGAAGACTTTCGTGCGGCGTGGTTGCGTCTGCGCGGGCTGCCGCAGATCGCCTCGCTGGTGTTGATGACCCATCTGGCGCGCGCCGATGAGCTGGAGTGCAGCCGCACCGACGAGCAGGCGGTGGCGTTCGCACTCACTGCAGGCGGCATGCAGGCCGAAACCAGCCTGCGCAATTCGCCCGGCCTGCTCGGCTGGCCGGCGCTGCGCAACGATTGGTCGCGCCCGGGGCTGATGCTGTATGGCGCAAACCCGTTTCCGCAGGACACCGACACCACCGCGCAACTGCGCCCGGTGATGACGCTGCGCTCGCGCATCATCTCCGTGCGCGAGCTGCCGGCCGGCGAGCCGGTGGGGTACGGCGCCCGCTTCGTCGCCGAGCGGCCCACCCGCGTCGGCGTGGTGGCGGCCGGTTATGCCGACGGCTATCCGCAGTTCGCCCCCAACGGCACCCCGGTGCTGGTGGATGGACAGGTCTGCCCGCTGATCGGGCGTGTGTCGATGGACATGCTGACCGTGGATCTCACCGAGCACCCGCAGGCCGACATCGGTGCGTCAGTGCAGCTGTGGGGAGATGCGCCGCGCGTCAGTCCGCTGGCAACGCAGTGCAATGTCAGCGCATATCAACTGCTGTGTGGACTCAAGCGCGTGCCGCGGACGTATGTGGGTGAGGCGGCAGTGGGCGAGGGAGTCACGCGGTGAGATGTCTCTTCTCCCATCGGGAGAAGGTGCCCCGAAGGGGCGGATGAGGGGACGCGAAGCCACACTTGGAACGACAGGTGGGCTTCGCCCGTACCCTCACCCCAACCCCCGCTCCGCGCCCCGGCCTGCGCCAGCGGCGCAGGCGCACCAAGGCACGCGCGCCAGTGGCGCGCAAGCCGTGCCGTGCCCCAACGGGAGAGGCTTGAAGCGGCTGCTTACAGCCCGGCGGTACTCCGGTCGCCGCGGAACTGCTTGCGCACCCAGTCGTCGATCATCGCCTTTTCGAAGCGCAGCGGATCGCTGTCGGTCAGGCGCGGGCCGCTCATCAGAAACGCCGAATCCACCAGCTTGCGTTCGCCCTGGTCGATCACCTGACCATCGGCGCCGGTCAGCGTGTAGTTGAAGCTCAGGCGCGGCGGGTAGATGTCCTTGACGATGCGCACGTCCTGCATGCGCGGCCCGTGCCAGGGCTCATACTGGCCGGCGCGGCGGATGTCGGTGATGGTCACGCTCAGGCGCTGGCCGTCGGGCAGCTTGCGCGCGGCGCTCTGCTGGAAATAGGTCGCCAGCTGGGTCACCCAGTCGCCACGCTGCGCTTCCCAGCGGTTGCCGCTGAAGCGCACTTCGGAAAACTGCGCCGGGTCGGTCCAGCGCACATCGACCTTGCCATCGCCGGTCAGCGCGCGTGGCGCCTGCGGGTCGGTGACGTTGCGTACACGTGCCTGCGCGCCGGTTGCCGCGAGCAGTCCTGCCAGCAACAGGCTGGCGCCGCAAAGGCTGGAACGTTTCATGGAAAGTCTCCAAGCGGAAGGTACGTGGACGTACCGGGCGTCATTGCAGTGTGGGGGCGCGTCTGACCGCCCGCAACGCTTGCCGCGCAAGGGCTTGCCGGCCATTGCCACGCGGTTAATCCGCAGCGCTGGCGCCATGACGGCGGGTTCACCGCGCCTGCGCCTGCGCTTCACGGCGCAGCCAGGAAGATCGCCAGCATGGACACCCACTCTTTCCGCACAAAGTCAGCCTCTTCGGCGCCGGCACACCTGCCGTCGGACGTGCGCCTGCAGTTCATCGACTGGGCGAAACAACACGGCCATAACCCCTCCACCGGGGCCGCCGCCTTCGTCGCCCTGCAAAGCGATGTGGATCTGGATCTGGCGACCCGCGCGCTGCGGATGGAACCGGGAGCCTCGCCGCGCGATGCCTTGCGCGAACACCTGGCCGCGCTGGCGCGCCAGGGCGATGTGGCGGTGCAGTTCCCGCCGGTCTACGCCTACACCGCCGCCAACGGGCTGGAATACCGCTACTCGCTGATGCTGGTGATCGCCGAGGATTGCGTCGAGTGGACCGGGCGGGTCTGGCAGGACCTGGATTACCAGGGAATGCTCACCGGCCGCGGCCAGGGTCCACGCGCCAACTACACCCAACTGGCGCGGATGGCGCTGGAACACGAGCTTGATCAGGAGCGCCCCCGTTATGTCCAGGCATGAACTCGAACTGCAGTTGCCGCTGGGCGCACAGGTCGCCACCGGCGAGGATGGTTTCAGCGAGCGCTGCCGCAGCGAATGCGCCAAACTTGGCCTGTCGCGGGTGCGGTTGCTGTTGCTAGACGCCGAGTACGCGCGTTCCACCGCCTGGCGCGAAGAAGCGCAGCGCTGGATGGACGAGCAGTTGCGCCGCGAAGGCGAGTGGGTGTTTCGCGGGGTAGTCGCCGGGATCGTGGTGCTGGCGGCCTGCATCGCGCTGTGCGCGGCGCTGCTGTGGTGATTCCTGGGGAGCCGGTGGCACGCGCGTGAACCGGGTCGGCCGGCTGTGCACCCGCTGACGACACCGGGCGTGGTTTCATCTGCTCGTCATCCGCCCTGGCATCACCCCTGGATCCCGATTTGAGCACCTCGACCACCAGCCCCGATCTGGCTACCAGCCACCCGGCAGCCCTCGCCGAGCCCTTCCTCGACCCGGGGATGTACCACGAGATCTTCCATAATCTGGACGCGGGGTTCTGCGTCATCGATATGGTGTTCGATGGCGACAAGGCCATCGATTACGTGATCCGGATGACCAATGGCGCGTTCGAGCGCTACACCGGTCTTTCCAATGTATTGAATGTCTCCATTCGCGGCATGCTGGTCGATCACGAACAGGAATGGTTCGACCGCTACGGCCATGTTGCCCGCACCGGCAACCGCATCCACTTCGAAATGCAGGCCAAGGCATTGCGCCGCTGGTATTCGGTGGACGCATTCCGGGTCGGGCAGCCGGAGCAGGCGCGGGTGGCGGTGTTGTTCATGGACATCACCGAGCGCAAGCGGGTGGAGCGCGAGCTGGCCGAGAGCGAGGCACGTTTCAGCGCCCTGGCCGATGGCCTGCCGATGCCGGTCTGGGTGCTGGACGCGCAAGGCGTGGTGCGCTTCGTCAACAGTGCCTATGGCGAATTTTTCGGCATCGATATTTCCAGCGGCACGGTGTCGGCCTGGAGCGAGTTGCTGCATCCGGACGACCTGTCGATCTTCCAGTTCGAACTGGCCACCGCATTGGAAGAACAGCGCGGCCTGCATGCACTGGTGCGTGCGCGCCGCCACGACGGGCAGTGGCGCTGGATCGAAATGACCGCCACGCCGCGCTATTCGGCCGACGGGCGCTTCATCGGCCTAGCCGGCAGCAGCCCGGACGTGACCGAACAACGCGAGATCGAACTGGCGCGCGAACAGCTGCTCGAATCCGAGCGCAGCGCACGCAACGAAGCCGAGAGCATGGCGCGGCTGAAGGACGAGTTCCTGGCCACCTTGTCGCACGAGTTGCGCACGCCGCTGACCACCATCCTGGGCTGGAGCGAGCTGCTGCTGCAGCGGGTCGAGGAAGGTCATCCCAATTACAAGGGCCTGTCGGTGATCGCCAGCAGCGCCCGTGCGCAGAAACGCCTGATCTCGGACATGCTCGACCTCAGCAGCATGTTGCTGGGCAAGGTGCAGCTGGAGGTCGAGTCGCTGGATCTGGTCGAACAGGTGCGCGAGGCCCTGAACACCCAGGAGCTGGCTGCCGAAGGCAAGGACCAGGTGCTGGAAGTACATGCCCCGTCCACGCCGTGCCTGGTGCTGGGCGATGCCACGCGGCTGCAGCAGGTGCTGTGGAATCTGCTGTCCAACGCGATCAAGTTCACCCCGGCGCATGGCCGCATCGACGTCACCATCGAGCGCGACGACGGCCACTTGCTGGTCGCGATACGCGATTCGGGCGACGGCATCGCAGCGGAGTTTCTGCCGCATCTGTTCGGCCGCTTCCGCCAGGCCGACGGCACTACCACGCGCCAGCATGGTGGGCTGGGCCTGGGCCTGGCGATCGTACAGCAGCTGGTGGAAATGCATGGCGGCCAGGTCAGCGCCACCAGCGGCGGCCGCGGCAAGGGCGCCACCTTCACGGTGCGCCTGCCGGAGCATATTCCCGATCAGGCCAGGAGGCCGCGGCGCGAGCTGCGCCGACGGCTGATGTCCGAGCAGATCATCGAAGCGCGCGCGCTCAATGGCTTGCGCCTGCTTGCGGTGGAAGACCAGCCGGACATGCTCGATTACCTGCGCCGCCTGCTGGAAGAGCAGGGCGCCGAAGTGGTCACCGCCGGCAGCGCCACCGATGCGCTGGCATTGATCGATCATCGCGGCCACGCACGCTTCGATCTGATGCTGACCGACATCGGCATGCCGGGCATGGATGGCTACGGGCTGATCCGCACCGTGCGCGAGAATATGGGGCTGGACGCGGCGGCACTGCCGGCCGTGGCAGTGACCGCCCTGGCACGCGACGACGATCGCAAGCGTGCGCTGGACTCCGGTTTCCAGGAGCATCTGGCCAAACCCTACAGCGTCGCCCAACTGGTCACCGCGGTGCGTGCCGCGCGCGAATCGGTGGAGTGAGACCGCAGGCGGCGCCGATGTCGCGCCGCTGCTCCGGCTGACAAGCACGGGTGAAAGAGGCTGTTTACTGCCTCTTTCACGGCCGATGGCCTAGCGTGGTGCATTCCCTCGATGGAGATGACGCCATGTCCAGATACGCCCCGCATGTCTATTCGGAACAAGTACAGATCGCCACGCTCGAACATTGGGTGTCGCTGCTCGGTGGCCAGGAGCGCGTGCGCGTCGAGCTCGACGACGGCAGCATGATCAGCGGCACCGTCGCCGTGCGCCCGAGCATCCAGACCTATCTGGACGACCAGCAGCGCGAAGGCCTCAACGGCCAGTTGCGCATCGACCAGCTGGATGCCGCGCAGGAGCCGCACTGGATCTGGATGGACCGCATCGTGGCAGTGCACCCCTTGCCGCTGGGCAGCGATCCGCAAGCCGCTCCCTGAGTCACGCATTGACGATGTGTTTACTTCTCGTCATGGCGTTGACGGCATGATGGCCGATTGTCGTAACTGTTCAGGATCAATCGCGCAATGAATGCTCCCGCGTTGAAGCTCGCCCGCTGGCCGCTGTCGCTGATGACCGTCGCCCTCCTCGCCGCCTGCGGCGATACCGCCACGCTTGCCATCGAACAAGGGACCGGGCCGAACCCGCAATTGCCCGAGCCGGTCAAACGCCTGATCCCCACCGTCAAGGTGGCGCCGGTCAAGCGCTGGACCGAGAACGCCAAGCCGATCGCTGCCGACGACCTGCAGGTGGCCGCGTTTGCGCGCGACCTGGATCACCCGCGCTGGGTCTATGTACTGCCGAACGGCGACGTGCTGGTGGCCGAGACCGCCGAGCCGCCCAAGCCGGAAGACGCCGAAGGCGGCGGCATCCGCAAGAAGGTGCAGGGCGCGATGATGAGCAAGGCCGGCGCCGTGGTGCCCAGTGCCAACCGCATCACCTTGCTGCGCGATGCCGACGGCGACGGCGTGGCCGAAGTGCGCACCCAGTTCATCAGCGGGCTGTTTTCCCCGTTCGGCATGGCCCTGATCGGCGATCGTTTCTACGTGGCCAATGCCGATGCGCTGGTGAGCTTTCCGTACAAGCCCGGCGAGACGCATATCACCGCCAAGCCGACCTTCGTGGCCAATCTGCCCGGCGGCCTGAATCATCATTGGACCAAGTCGCTGCTGGCCAGTGCCGATGGCAGCAAGCTGTATGTCGGCGTCGGTTCCAACAGCAACGTGGCCGAAAACGGCATGGAGGCCGAACTCAACCGCGCCGCGATCCTGGAGATCGACCCGGCCACCGGCAGCAGCCGGGTGTTCGCCAGCGGCTTGCGCAATCCGGTCGGCACCGCCTGGGAGCCGCAGAGCAAATCGCTCTGGGTGGTGGTCAACGAGCGCGACGAGATCGGCAGCGATCTGGTGCCGGACTACCTGACCTCGGTGCGCGACGGCGGCTTCTATGGCTGGCCCTACAGCTATTACGGCCAGCATGTGGACGAGCGGGTCAAACCGCAGAACCCCGAGCTGGTGGCCAAGGCGATCAAGCCCGACTACGCGCTGGGCCCGCATACCGCCTCGCTGGGCCTGAGCTTTGCCAGCGGAAGCCTGCTGCCGGAGCGCTTCCGCCAGGGCGCCTTCATCGGCCAGCACGGCTCGTGGAATCGCGACCCGCCCAGCGGCTACAAAGTGCTGTTCGTGCCGTTTGTCGATGGCAAGCCCAGCGGCACGCCGATCACGGTGCTGGATGGTTTTCTGGATGCCGAAGGCAATGCGCAGGGGCGCCCGGTGGGCGTGAGCCCGGACAATACCGGAGCGCTGCTGGTGGCCGACGATGTCGGCAATGTGATCTGGCGGGTGACACCCAAGGCGCGCTGATCCAGACAACGCGCTGGCTCAGGCGTTCAAACGAAAAAAACCGGGCCCAGGCCCGGTTTTTTCATGCGTGTGCCGCGATCGTGCGCGGTGCCACGCCAATGCGCCCACGCTCAGCGCGGCGGTTCGGGCGAAGCACTGAAGCGGCGCGCATAGCCACGTTCTTCGGTGATCCGGCTGATGTCGTCATCGGCCATTTCCGGGGCGCCATACACCGCATATGCCACGCTGCCATCGTCGCGCTCGCCGACCTGGTGCAGGCGGTAACGCGGCCGGCCCGCACCGGTGTTTTCGGGGTAGTGCATCGGTGGCGGGGTGTCATCCAGATCCATTTCGCTGTTGTCGACCACTCCACCTACGAACAGGGCTCGCATCGCGTCTCTCCGGTATTGGTGTGATTCCAGCCTAGGCGGGCGGATGTTGCGTGCGCATCAATAGACCGTATAGACATTGGAAGGGCCGCCGTCTGCAGGTCACGCAATCGAATGCCCGCCCAAGCGGGCGCCAGGGCGGGCGGCAGGCAGCGCTCCCTTACAATGGCGGCCTGTTCCCGACCCGATGATCCGATGGCTGGCCCGCACGATGCCCCGCTTCAAGCTCTGTTTCTGCCCTTCGCCCAGGGCGTGCTGCCATGGCCCAGCGGCCCGGTGCTGTTCCTGCGCGCGCGCGACGGGTTCCCGCTGCGCGAGCATGCGGCTGCCGATGCGCTGACCTGCGAGCAGAGCTTTCGTCCCTTCGCCGAGGCGCTGGAGCGCAATGGCTGGAACGTGCGCGAAGAGAGCGAGATCGAGGCCGACAGCACCCGTTACGCCCTGGTGCTGGTGTTGCCGCCGCGGCAACGCGAGGAAGCGCGTGCCCTGTTCGCGCGCGCGGTCGCGCTGGCCGCACCGGGCGGCCGCGTGGTGGCCTGCCAGTCCAACAACGAGGGCGCGCGCTCGGGCGAGGCGGATCTGCGTCAGCTCACCGGCCTGGCCGGCAGCCTGACCAAGCACCATTGCCGCACCTACTGGAGCGCACCGCTGCCTGCCGACACCGATGCGGCGCTGCAGGCGCGCTGGGCCGCGCTGGATGCGCCGCGCCCCATTCTGGATGGGCGCTTCGTCAGTCGCCCCGGCGTGTTTGCCTGGGACCGCATCGATCCTGCCTCGGCGCTGCTGGTCGAGCATCTGCCGAGCACCCTGGCCGGACACGGCGCCGATCTGGGCGCGGGCTTTGGCTATCTGTCGGCCGAGGTGCTGGCGCGTTGCCCCAAGGTCACCGGGCTGGATCTGTACGAGGCCGAGGCGCGCGCGCTGACCCTGGCGCGGCGCAACCTGCAGGCCATCGCGCATCCGGCGCAGCTGCAGTACCACTGGCGCGACGTCACCGCTGGCCTGGGGGCGCAGTACGATTTCATCGTCAGCAACCCGCCGTTCCACACGCCTTCGCGTGCCGATCGCCCGGATATCGGCCAGCGCTTCATCGCCGTGGCCGCGCAGGCGTTGCGCCCGGGTGGGCAGCTGCTGCTGGTCGCCAACCGGCATCTGCCCTACGAGTACGTGCTCAACGAAAGCTTCGGGCAGGTGCGCGTGGCCGCCGAACGCGACGGCTTCAAGCTGATTTCCGCCGTGCGCGGTCGCGGAGCGCGCGTATGAAGCTGGTCAAGCACATCGCCAACCTCGGCTACGGCAGCCGCAAGCAGGTGACCCAGCTATTTCGCCAGGGCGCGGTCACCGACGCCGCCGGCGAGGTGCTGTATGCCGACGACCAGGTGGAGCACGATGCGATCCGTATCGATGGCGAACCGCTGGATCCGCCGGCGGGTTTCAGCCTGCTGTTGCACAAGCCCGGCGGCTACACCTGCTCGACCAAGGACACCGGCCGGCTGATCTACGAACTGCTGCCGCCGCGCTTCCGTTTGCGCGCGCCGGTGCTGGCGCCCGTCGGGCGGCTGGATCGCGAGACCAGCGGCATGTTGCTGATGACCGACGACGGCGCGCTGCTGCACCGGATCATTTCGCCCAAGTCGGCGCTGGACAAGGTTTATGACGTCATCCTGGCCGAGGACCTGCGTGGAGACGAGGCGGGGCTGTTTGCCAGCGGCACGCTGTTGCTGGACGGCGAAACCAAGCCGCTGCTGCCGGCCGAACTGGACGTGCTCGGCCCACGCGAGGCACGCCTGACCCTGCACGAAGGCCGCTACCACCAGGTGCGGCGCATGTTCGCCGCCGCCGGCAATCACGTGGTGGCCTTGCACCGCAGCCGCATCGGTGGCTTGTCGCTGGATGGTCTGCCGTCCGGGCAATGGCGCGCGCTGGAGGCAGGGGATCTTGCGGTGTTGTTCGGCCGCAGCGAGCAGGCCTGAGCCACGCCGCTAGTGCTTGCGCCTGCGGCGCTTCCGGCCTGCGGTTTGCTGCAGGCCGCCTGCGCGGCAATGCCTCAGACGTACTGCATCTTGCGCGACATGCCGCCATCGACGATGAAGTCCTGCCCGGTCACAAAGCCGGACAGCTGCGGCGACAGCAGATAGACCGCCAGTTGCGCGATGTCTTCCGGCGTGCCGACCCGTCCGGCCGGATGCTGGGCATGGTCGCGCCGTGACAACTTGGGTGTGCGCCGGCGCGCCGGTGCGCGCCAAGCGTCGGTGCTGATCCAGCCCGGACTGATGCTGTTGACGCGCACCTGCGGGCCTTCGCTCAGCGCCAAGGCGTGGGTGAAGGCCACCAGCCCGCCCTTGGCGGCGGCATAGGCTTCGCTATGCGGCTCGGATTGCCAGGCGCGGGTGGAGGCGATGTTGACGATCGCACCGCCGTCCTGGGCCTGCGCCAATGCGGGCAAGGCCTGCTTGCTGCACAGGAAGGCGCCATGCAGGCTGGCCAGCCTGCGATTCCACTCGTCCCAGTCCAGTTGCGGCAATGGCGCCACATGCGGATCGGCCACGCCGGCGTTGTTGACCAGGCCATCGAGTCGCCCGAAGCGGGTGAGCGCGGTGGCGATCAGGCGCGTTGCCTGGGCCGGGCGCGCGGCATCGCACCGCACGAAGGCACTGCGTCGCGGCAATGCCCACTCCTGCAGGCAGGCCTTGCCGGCATCGGCATCCAGGTCGCCGATCACCACGCTGCCACCGGCGCCCAGCACCGCCTGCGCGATGCCACGGCCGATGCCTTGGGCGCCGCCGGTGATCACCACCACGCGGTCCTGCAACGGGGAGGGATTCCATGCGGAGACGGCGGGGGTCAGGGGCATCGGGCGCACCAGGGGAGTGAGGTCGCGCGCACTGTAACGCGGGCGCCGTGGTGGCCGTAGCAACGCGATCGCCGCGCGCGAGGCATGCAGATTGGTGGCTTGCCCGCCGTTATCGCGTCATGCCGCGCCGCTGCGCGCCGGCATCGCTGCGCGTTTCAGGCACGCGCAACCGCACCCGATGCGGCGGTCAGTGCTGCGATGCGCTCAACAACCGTTCCCAGCCGTCCTGGCCCAGGCGTTCCAGCGTCTGGATATTGCGTTCGACGATCACGTCCGGATCCGGAAACGCGGCCACCGCACGCTCCACGCTGTCTTCGCGCAGCAGGTGCAAGGTGGGGTAGGGCGAGCGGTTGGTGAAGTTGGCCACGTCATCCACCGCCGCGCCTGCGAACTGATAGTCCGGATGGAAGCTGGCCACCTGCAACACGCCACCCAGATCCAGCGCTTCCACCGCCGCATCGGCGTTGTCGAGGAAGTCGTTGTAGTCCAGGAAATCGGTGAGCACGTCCGGATGCACGATCAAGGTGGTGTCGATCTGCTCGGCCGGCGTGTCGCGCAGCAACACCAGCTCCTCGGCCAGTTGTTCGAGCAACGCTTCGGGCGTGCTGGCATCGCTGAGCACCAGCCGCACCTGCTCCTTGACGTAGACCGCCTTGGCGAACGGGCACAGATTCAGGCCGATCACCGCGCGCTCGATCCACTGGCGGGTGGCGGTCAACGGGTCGAGCGTGGCAGGCGTGGTCGTCATCGTGGCGGCGGCGTGATGGTGGGCCAGTGTATGCGATCGCTGCCGGCGCGGCCGCCTGTGCCGCTGCAGCGCAGCGCGGAGCCGGCGCTTGGCGGAATGCGGGGAGAACTGCAGCAGTTGCTGCGCTGACGCAGCCTAGGTGGCATCCGCATGCGTGTTTGCGCCGACATGCGCACGCAGGAACGCACTCGATGCCTGCGCAACTTTATCGGCGTGCAGGGTCTTGTGCGGCGAGCCGATCGCATGCGCGCCGGTGTCGAAGGCCATCGCGCAGGTGTGCTCCGGCGCGCTGCCGAGCGCAGCGAACATCGCCAGCATCGCCGGCACCGAGGCGGTGGGATCCTCCTCGCCGTTGGCAGCGCGGTAATAGCCCAGAAACACCGGGCATTGCACGCGTGGCCACGGTGGATCGGCGGCAACCGCGTCGAACAGGCTGCGCAGCGCGCGGAATCCATCCGGGTGGATGGTGCCGGACCAGAACGCCAGCGACGCGGCGGTGCGCGGGCGCGGGTCGGTCAAGGGCGTTTGCGCGGCGCAGACCTGATCCAGCAGCGCCGGGTCGGCCGGCCGGATGCCCGGTGACCAGGCGACCACCGCAGCCACCGCGTCGGGGCGCTGCGCCGCAAGCCACAAGCCCAGCGTGGCACCCATGGACGAGCCGACGATCGCCACGCGTGTGCCCATGCGCCGTGCCTGCGCCAGTGCATCCAGGGCCGAGGCCTGTAACGCCGCCGGCGTCAGCCCCTGCATCGCATCGGCGGCGCTGCGGCCATGCCCGGGCCAACGGTGCACGTACAGGTTGGCAGCCAGCGCATCGGCGATCTGCTCGGGCAGTTCGCCGGCTTCTCCCGGGCTGGCGGCGAACCCGTGCAGGTACAGCAGCGCCAGCGGCGTGCGTGTGCGCGCGGCGGTATGCCAGTGCCGGCGTGCCGCATTGCCCGGTTTCAGGTCAGCCGGTTGCATGGGTGGCATGCGCGGCGAGGATGGCCAGCAATTGGTGCGCGTTGATCGGTTTGGACAGATAGCCGGCCACGCCGGCCGCGGTGGCCTCGCGCATCGAATCGGTGCGGGTGTCGGCGGTCAGCACGATGATCGGCGGCAGCGCGGCGATCGCCGCGCGCGCCTCACCCAGCGCGTCCCAGCCCGAGGTGCCGGGCATGTGCAGGTCGAGGAACACCAGGTCCGGCGCTGCCTCGCGGATGCGCTGCACCGCGTTGCTGCCATCGCTGTGAAAGCTCACCCGGTGCCCAGCGCGGGTGAGCAGATTGCCGATCACCAGCCGATTGGTGTCCATGTCCTCGAACACCAGGCAGTGCAGCGGCGGCACCGTCTCGGCATGCTGTTGCAGGGCCTCGCGCAGCGCCGGCGGGCGGCAGCCTTGCGCTGCGGCGGCGGCCAGTGCGAAGGTCCAGCGAAATACGCTGCCGCCGCCGGGGTTATCGCGCACGCTCAGGCTGCCGCCCATCGCCTCGGACACCGACAGCGCAATGAACAGGCCCAGCCCGACCCCGCCCTCGGCACGGCTGAAACCGGTGCTGAGCTGGGTGAAGGGCGTGAAGATATAGGCCTTCTGGGCGTCGGGGATGCCGATGCCGGTATCGGTCACGGTCACCGCGATCGCCCAGCGCTGCTGCACCTGCGTGGCGGCGATCAGCACGTCGACCGCGCCACCGGCCGGGGTGAACTTGATCGCATTGATGACCAGGTTGGTGATGACCTGTTCGATACGCCCCTCGTCGCCGATGAGGTCAGGCGTCTGCGCCACATCGCTGCGCAGCGCCAGCGCCACGCCCTTGGTCGACGCTGCACTCGCGCACACCGCTTTGACCGTGGCCAGCACGTCGAGCAGGCTCAGCGGCTTGCTGTGCAGCTGCAGCCGACCACCGTCGATGCTGGCCACGTCGATCACTTCGTTCACCCGATGCCGCAGCGCGATCGCATTGACCGTCACCGCCTGCATCAGTTCGCGCTGTTGCGCCGACAAGGTGTCGCTGTCGATCAGCTGCGCGCAGTTGATGACCGCGTTCAACGGCGTGCGCAGTTCGTGGTTCATGGTGCTGATGAAGCGGCTCTGCGCATCGCGCGCGGCCAGCGCCTGCAGGGCGATCTCCTGCATTGCGCTGACGATGCGCGCCACCAGCAGCGGCAGCACCACGCTCAGCGCCACTGCATACACAAAGTAGGCCGGCCGCGACAGCCAGTAGCCGGCCGGCGCGGTCAGCAGCATCAGCACGAAGGTGCTGAGCAGCACCGGCAGCGTCGCCTTCTGCCCATAGCGCGCCACCGCGGCGATGGTGATGAAGGGCAGGAAGGCGTTCAGCGACATCAGCAGGATGAAGGCCAGATAGGTCTGGATGCCGATGAACAGCAGGTTCATCGCAAACCCGATCGCATCCAGCCACTCGCCCGGCGGGATGATCCTGCGTCGCACCAGCACCATCCAGACCACCGCCACCATCCACAGCGTCGCTGCGGTGGGGAAGACCGCCTGTGCATCCCTGACCAGCACCGGCTGCGGCCCGTACAGCCAGCCGAAGCACCACAGCGCCACGATGGTCTGCACGATCACCCGGCCGACGCAGGCGCGATATTCCAGGAACGATTCGAACAGCCGCACCAGCCTGTCGTTGCGCAGCTGCCGGGCAGCCAGGATCAGGCCGGGCGCCGCGCGGTTGGATCCACTACGCATCGGGGGCGGTGTCGTCGTTGGGGAGGGTGCGCCGGTAATTCTCGACCAGCAGGCCGGCCGCGGTCGCAATCGCGGTGTAGCGCTGCGCAAGCGCGGACCCCGGTTCGCCGCCGTCGACATCGCCGCGCAACCGGTCGCAGGCGTTCAGCAGTTCGCCAGAGCCGGTCAGCGAGAGCGTGTTCTTGAGCGCATGGATCTGCTCCAGTGCCTGCGCCTGGGTGGTGCTGGCCTGGCCGAGCGTGCAGCTGGCGATGGCGCGCTGCACTTCCACCGCAAACGCATCGGCAAACGCCGCGGCCGCCAGCGGGTCCAGCCCGGCCAACGTGTGCAGCGTCGAGCCGGCTTCGATGCGTGGCTGTGCGTGCGTCACGGCGCACGCCGTCCCGGCAGCGGGCGGCGCCTGCGGCACTGTGGCCGGGTGCGCGCGTTGCAACAGGCTGGAGAGCAGGCCACGCATGCTTGCATCAGATCCGTAACGCGCCGGCGCGCGCGTGGCCGATGCCCGGGTAACGGACGGCCGACACATCGCGCTGCGCGGCCCGCCTGCACAGTGCGGCACGACAAGGCGCCGTGTCAGCCACCAAGCCTGCTCAGTCGCGGAAGTTGTCGAACTGCAGCGGCAGCTCGAAGTCGGCCTTCTTCAACAGCGCCATCGCGTCCTGCAGATCGTCGCGCTTCTTGCCGCTCACGCGCAGCTTGTCGCCATTGATCTGCGCCTCGACCTTGAGCTTGGCTTCCTTCAGCTTGGCCACCAGTTGCTTGGCCTGCTTCTGCTCGATGCCCTGCTTGACGGTGACCTTCTGGCGCGCACCGGCCAGGTTGGTTTCCATGTCGCCGAACTCCAGGCAACGCACGTCGATGCCGCGCGCCAGCAGGCGCGCGCGCAGGATGTCGGTCATCTGCTTGACCTGGAAGTCGCTGGGCGCGGACTGGTTGATCGCCTTGCCGTCTTCCAGCTCGAACCTGGCCTCGACCCCCTTGAAATCGAAGCGCGTATCCAGCTCGCGGTTGGCCTGGTCCACCGCATTGGTCAGTTCGTGCTTGTCGACTTCGGACACCACGTCGAAGGAAGGCATGCAAAGCTCCTGCTGTCTGTAAACAGCCGCCATTCTAGGGCATCGCGTCATCGCCCCTGTCGACACAGGGTTGCCAGGCTGCGCGCACGCGCAGCGATAATGGTCCATGCCCACCACCCGCTCTCCGCTTCCCGCCATCGCCTGGATGGTGGCCGCCGTGGCCTGCTTCTCGCTGATGGATGCGGGAATGAAGCTGCTGTCGGCGCATTACCCGCCGCTGCAGGTCACCCTGCTGCGCGGCGCCGCCTCGCTGCCGTTCGTGCTGGTGTGGGTATTCGCCACCGCCGGACCGCGCTCGATCGTGCCGGTGCGCTGGGGCCTGCACCTGCTGCGCGGGGTACTGGGCATGGTGATGATCGGCTGCTTCGTCTACGGCCTGAAGCGCATGCCGCTGTCGACCGCCTACACGCTGTATTTCGTCGCCCCGCTACTGGTGGCGGCGCTGTCGGTGCCATTGCTGGGCGAGCGGGTCGGGCCACGCCGCTGGACGGCGATCGGCATCGGCCTGGTCGGGGTGATCGTGGTATTGCGCCCAGGCGTGGACGGGCTGATCTCGCTGCCCGGGCTGATGGTGCTGCTGGCGGCCACCGCCTATGCCATCGCCGCCATCACCGTCAGTCTGCTGACCCGCACCGACACCCCGCAGGCGATGGTGGTGTGGTTCCTGCTGTTCATGGCGGTCGGTGCCGGCCTGCTGGCCATTCCCGACTGGGTGCCGTTGCGGGGCGAGCACGCCTGGCTGATCGCCGGCATGGGCCTGGCCGGCGCACTGGGGCAGATTGCGCTGACCCAGGCCTTCCTGCGCGGCGAGGCCTCGATGATCGCGCCGCTGGAATACACCGGCCTGGTCTGGGTGATCGGCTGGGACTGGCTGCTGTGGCAGACCCTGCCCGACAGCTGGACCTGGACCGGCGCCGGCATCATCGTCGCCAGCGGGCTGTATCTGCTGCGCCGGGAGCGGATTCGGAAGGCGGATCGGCCGATGTCGTTGGATAAGCCGTGATTGGGGATTCGGGATTCGGGATTCGCAAAAGCCAGAGCACCTTGCCGTTGCTCTAACTAATCCCCAATCCCGACTCCCCAATCCCCAACTTAGAACTCATTGGAATATCGTCCGCAAACATTGACTGGTAGGCTTCACGGCCCCCCAATCGGCCACGCGCGGTGATCCAGTTTCAGCGCCTGCACAAGTCTTATTCCGTTGACGGTCGCCAGATCGTGGCGCTGCATCCACTCGATCTGCGGATCGGCCCCGGCGAGGTGTTCGGCATCATCGGCCATTCCGGTGCCGGCAAGTCGACCCTGATCCGGCTGATCAACAGGCTGGAAGAGCCCAGCGGCGGGCGGCTGCTGATCGGCGACGAGGACGTCACTGCGCTGGACAGCCAGGGCCTGCGCGCGCTGCGTCGGCGTGTCGGGATGATCTTCCAGCACTTCAACCTGCTGTCCTCGCGCACCGTGGCCGGCAATGTGGCGTTTCCGCTGGAACTGGCCGGCACCCCGCGCGCCGAGGTCGATGCGCGCGTGGCCGAGCTGCTGGCACGGGTCGGGCTGGAGCAGCATGCCAGCAAGTATCCGGCGCAGCTGTCCGGCGGGCAGAAGCAGCGCGTGGGCATCGCGCGCGCGCTGGCCACCCGGCCGCAGATCCTGCTGTGCGACGAGGCCACCAGCGCGCTGGACCCGCAGACCACCGCCTCGGTGCTGCAGCTGCTGGCGCAGATCAACCGCGAGCTGGGCCTGACCATCGTGCTGATCACCCACGAGATGGACGTGATCCGCCGGGTCTGCGACCGCGTCGCGGTGCTGGATGCCGGCAAGCTGGTGGAAACCGGCCCGGTGACCGAGGTGTTTCTGCATCCGCAGCACGCCACCACCCGGCGCTTCGTGTCCGAGGCTGAGCATGTGGACGAGGCCGAGCTGCATCGCGACTTCGCTGCGGTGGGCGGGCGCATCGTGCGGCTGACCTTCCTGGGCAACGGCACCTACGAACCGGTGCTGGGCCGTATCGCCCGCGAGACCGGGGTCGACTACAACATCCTGTCCGGGCGCGTGGACCGCATCAAGGACACCCCGTACGGCCAGCTCATCGTCGCGCTGACCGGCGGCGACCATAACGCGGCACGCGCCGGCTTCGTCGCCGCCGGCGTGCACGTGGAGGATCTGCGCGTATGACTCTGATCGCCACGACAAGCGGGTTTTTCCGCAATCTCGATGCCGCCAAGTGGGGCGATATCGGCCAGGCCACGCTCGATACCTTGCTGATGCTGGCCGGCGCGCTGCCGCTGACGCTGCTGATCGGCCTGCCGCTGGGCGTTGCGCTGTTCCTGTGCGGTGCCCCGCAGCTGCGCCGCCGCCCGGTGCTGTACGGCGTGCTCGCGGCACTGATCAACCTGCTGCGCTCGGTGCCCTTCATCATCCTGATGATCGCGATGATTCCGCTCACGCTGATGTTGATGGGGACCTCGCTGGGCGTGCGCGGCGCGATCCTGCCGCTGGTGGTCGGCGCCGCACCGTTCTATGCACGGCTGGTGGAAACCGCCTTGCGCGAAGTGGACCGCGGGATCATCGAAGCCAGCCAGGCGATGGGCGCCACCACCCGCCAGCTAGTGCTGCGCGTGCTGCTGCCCGAAGCGCGCCCGGGCCTGATCGCCGGCGCCACCGTGACCACCATCGCGCTGATCGGTTTCACCGCGATGGGCGGTGCGATCGGCTCCGGCGGGCTGGGCGATGTCGCGTACCGCGAGGGCTATCTGCGATCGCATTCGGATGTCGCGCTGATCACCGTGATCGCCCTGCTGGTGCTGGTGCAGCTGCTGCAGATGCTGGGCGACTGGCTGGTGGCGCGCTACAGCCGGCGCTGAGCTCGACCGCGATCGCGTGTTGCCGGCGCGCGCAGGGCCCAGCAAGCACACGGGCCTGCCGATCGCGGCTCCACCTGCGGTCTGCTAGGTTTAGCGCTTGCGGCAGTGCCGCATTCCTCCTCCCACGGACCCCCACATGAACACATTCGCGTTTCGTTCCCTCCTGGCTGCGGCCACGCTGGCCCTGGCTTCCTGTGGCGGTAGCGGTAGCGGTAGCGGTGGCAGCAGCGGCGGCGACACACTGACGGTGGCCGCCACCGCGGTGCCGCATGCCGAGATCCTGGAGGTGGTCGAACCGCTGCTGGCCAAGCAGGGTGTCAAGCTGGACGTGCGCGTGTTCAACGACTACGTGCAGCCCAACGACCAGGTCGTGCAGAAGCAGATCGACGTCAACTACTTCCAGACCGAGCCGTACCTGGATGCCTACAACCGCGACCGCAAGAGCCAGCTGGTGACCGTGGTCGGCGTGCATATCGAGCCGTTCGGCGCGTATTCGCGCCGGTTCAAGACGCTGGCCGAGCTGCCTACCGGCGCAGATGTGGTGATTCCCAACGACCCGAGCAACAACAGCCGCGCGCTGATCCTGCTCGACAAGGCGGGCGTGATCAAACTCAAGGACCCGAGCAATGCCCTGTCCAGCCAGCGCGACATCGTCGAGAACCCCAAGCAGCTGAAGTTCCGCGAGCTCGACTCGGCGATGCTGCCGCGCGTGCTCGACCAGGTCGACCTGGCACTGATCAATACCAACTACGCGCTCGACGCCGGCCTCAATCCGACCCGCGACGCGCTGGCGATCGAGAGCAAGGACTCGCCGTACGTGAACTTCCTGGTCTCGCGCCCGGACAACAAGGACGACCCGCGCGTGCAGAAGCTGGCCAAGGCCTTGACCAGCCCGGAAGTGAAGGCGTTTATCGAGCAGAAGTACAAAGGCGCGGTGTTGCCGGCGTTCTAAGAGCGGCGATCAAACCGACCGCGCTCACCCCCAGGCGGGTGCGGCCGGTGCTCCGCATCGGCATGCACCCCGCGAACACGCCGGTTGCTGCGCGCCGCCCACGTTCACCTGACGTCCGCGCGTTTCGTGTTGCCAACCACTCTTCATCGCCACCGAGCATGTGATGCCACTTCTCCTCGCCATACCGCTGGCCGTGATCATCGCCCTGGCGGTGTTCGCGGTGCTGTTGCCGTTGTCGCTGGTGCAGCGCTTTCGTGTCGGCACCGCGCGGCGGCAGGCACGCGGCTGGCTGTTGATGATCAATCTGGTCTCGGCCGGCCTTTCCACCGTGTTGTTCGTGATCTTCGTGTTGATCGCCGCCGCGTTCTGGCCCGGCGCGATCAGCCATGCCGCCTTCGGCTGGGCCTGCGGGCTGGCGCTGGGGCTGCTGGCACTGCGTCTGACCCGCTTTGAGCGCACCCAGCAGGGGCTGTTCTACCGGCCCAACCTGTGGCTGGTGCTGGCCTTGACCGCGCTGGTGGTGGTACGTGTGATCGCCGGCATGGTGCAGGGGTGGCGCAGCACCTGGCAGGGGGCTGCCTGGCCCACGGAAGGGTGGCTCAGTCACGCCAGCCTGTTGGGCGCGGCCGGCGTACTACTCGGCTATGCGCTCGCCTATGCCACCTTGCTGTGGTGGCGCTGGCGCAGCGCGCGCCTGCGCGGCAGCGTCTACTGGCGCTGAGCGGGCGGCGCCACGATTTCAAAGCATAAAAAAAACGGGCCTTGCGGCCCGTTTCTTGTTCGACTGAAACGTCGCTTTCCCGCGTGCTTAGAAGCGCGCGCCGACGCCGAAGCCGACGGTCCACGGATCCAGTTCCAGCTCGCTGCCGGTGCCCTGGCCGCCCACGCGCAGTTCCGGACGCGAACGCATGTAGCGGGCGTCGGCACGTGCGAACCAGGTGGAGTTGATGTTCATGTCCACGCCGACGGTGCCGATGACACCCTTGGCGGTGTCCAGGCCCACGTGCTGGCCGGTGGCCGACGCCGCGTCGATCTTCTCGTTGCTGAAGTTCGACTCGTAGTAGCCCACGCCCACGAACGGACGGAACACGTTATCGGCCTGGCCGAAGTGGTACTGGCCGCTGATGGCGATCGGCTGCTGCTCGACGGTACCGATCTTGCCCACGCCATCGGCGTTGACACGGTGGTTGAACTTGTCGGCGGCGCCCCACAGCTCAACGGCCCAGTTGTCGTTGATGTAGTAGCTGGCGCTCAGCGTCGGTGCCGGGCCGCCATCGACGTCCAGGCCGGGAGCCGGATCGTTCTTCGGCTTGATCAGAGCAACACCGCCGACCACTGCCCAATGCTTTCCGGAAGCGCTATCGGCGCTGGTGGAAGCCGAGGAGGTGTCGCCGGTGTAGGTGGTGTCTTGTGCAAATGCCGACGGCGCAAACGCAAGTGCGGATACGGCAGCCAGGCTCAGGATGGAAATGGCACGCATTGGGGGTCTCCTCAGTGTTCTTGTTAGGCCCGTGGAGTGGGCCGCGCCAAAGCTATTCCTGAAAATCTGAATCCACGCCCACCCGTGGCTCGCTAAAATTTCGTTTGTTCAGCAAGTTTCCGGAGAAGGCCGTGGCTGCAACAGGCAAGCTGAAAAAGACATTCACGCAGATGCGATCGCCGTGACGAAAACCGACCTGTTGCAGGGCCTTCCAGCGCACATTCCTAACGATTGCCGTGTCCTGGTGCTCGGCTCGATGCCGGGCAACGCCTCGTTGCACGCGGCGATGTACTACGCCCATCCGCGCAACCGTTTCTGGCCGCTGATGCAGGAACTGCTGGGCATCCACGCCGGGTTGGCATATCCGGCGCGCCTGCAGGCGCTGTCCGACTGCAAGGTCGGCCTGTGGGATGTGATCGGCCAATGCGAGCGGCGCGGCAGCCTGGATACCGCCATCGTCGCCAGCAGCATCGTGGTCAATCCGCTGGCGGCGCGGCTGGCGACGCTGCCGCAGCTGCGCGCGGTCGCCTGCAACGGTGCGGCCGCCGCGCAGGCATGGCGCCGTCATGTGCAGCCGCTGTTGCCGGTCGCCCTGCACACGCTGCCGGTATGGGCCTTGCCGTCCACCAGTCCGGCCAATGCGGCATGGTCGCTGCCACGGCTGTGCGCGGCCTGGCAGCCGCTGCGCGACGCGCTGGATTAGCGACGTCGGATCGCCGCGCAACCAATTCATGAGCGAAGACATCAGCGAGCGGATGGGGCCGTGCGAACCATGTGCCTGCGTCGTGGCGGAGTTGGCCGACACCTGTCACCACTGCAGCGCCGGCCGTGTTGGTCAGCGCGCAGCCACCGGCCGGAAGTCATGCCAGCGTCCGGCACGGGCAAGTGCTGCTCCTGGGCAGGCATGCTGCAGCCAACGCATAACGGAAGCGACCAGATGGCGATCAAGCACGCACTACCGATGGCAGCGGGCCTGCTGCTGGGCCTGCTGGTCGCCGTACCGGCTGCCAGCGCCGACGATCTGCACTGCAACGTCAGCAGCGACTACGACCTCACGCTCAACCCGCGCAGCCTGATCCTGATCCGAGCGTCGGGCACGCCGCAGCGGCTGGTGATGCGCCAGGGCGCGTTGTTCGTCGACGACCGCTGGGTCGCGGTGAGCGCGGACGATCGCACGCGTTTGATCAACTTCGAGCGGCAGACCCGCGACGTGGTGCCGCTGGCGCAGGAGGTCGGGCGTGAAGCGGCCGACATCGCCGTCACTGCGCTGGGCGAGGTGGCGGCCGGCTTCAGCCGCAGCCCCGAGGCCACACGCGTGCAGCTGGCGGCCGTGCGCGAAAAGATCGACACCCGCCTGAAGCAGAGTTTCGGCAAGAGCCAGCTCACCTCGATCGATATCGATGACGACATCGGCGCGATGGTGGCCGAGCTGCTGCCGCAGCTGATCGGCGATGTCGTCGCCGGTGCGGTGCAGTCGGCACTGACCGGAAACGATCTGCAGCTGCGGTCGCTGGAAGGGGTCGAAACGCGCATCGAGCGCCTGATCGAGCCGCAGGCGCGTGCGTTGCGGCCACGCGCGCAGCAACTGTGCACGCGTGTCGAGGCGCTCGACGGCTTGGACAATGCGCTGGCGTATCGTTTGCCCTCGGGCGAGCCACTGCAACTGTTGCGGGTCGATCGACGCGCGTCGAAATGATCCGGCGCATGCGCCGGCGAACGCTGCATCCCGTCCGGTGCGCGACTTTTTCCACGGCAATGGTTGGCGCTGCGGCCCGCAGCCGGCCACAATAGGGGTTTCCCCATTCTGTTGCCGGAGTTCCCCGTATGGCCGAAATCAAGGAAGCACTTGTCCCCGATATCGGTGACTACAGCGATGTCCCGGTAATCGAGGTGCTGGTGTCGGTCGGCGATACGGTCAGCAAGGACCAGAGCCTGGTCACGCTGGAATCGGACAAGGCCACGATGGAAGTGCCCTCGTCGGTGGCCGGCGTGGTCAAGGAGATCAAGGTCAAGGTCGGCGATTCGCTGTCGCAGGGCGCGCTGGTCGCGCTGATCGAAGTGGCCGACGCCGGCGCCGAAACCGCCGCCGCCCCGGCCGCCGCTCCTGCCGGCCCCGCCAAGGCTGCGCCCGCTGCCGCGCCGGCGCCTGCCGCCAAGGCCGAGCCGGCTGCGCCTGCCGCGTCCTCGGACGGCGGCCTGGTCGAGGCCCGCGTGCCCGATATCGGCGATTACACCGACATCCCGGTGATCGAGGTGCTGGTCGCCGTTGGCGATACCGTCGCCAAGGACCAGAGCCTGGTCACGCTGGAATCGGACAAGGCCACGATGGAAGTGCCGTCCTCGGCCGCCGGTGTGGTCAAGGAACTCAAGGTCAAGGTCGGCGACACGCTCTCGCAGGGCAATGTGGTGGCGATCATCGCTGCCAGCGATGGCGGCGCCGGTGCGGCGCAGTCCCCGGCCAAGCCCAGCACCGACACCGCCGAAACCGCCGGCAAGGTCGAGCCGGTCGCCGTGTCTGCGGTGCCGGACAAGCTGGCCCAGCGCGAGATCGCGCAGGTGCAGGGCGCCCGGTCCAGCGAGGCCGCGCAGCCTGCGCAGGGCGGTCAGCCGTCGGCCGGGCAGCCGTCCAGCCCGCCGGTGACCTTCGACGCCGACAGCGTGCTGCCGTCCAAGGTGGCCTACGCCAGCCCGGTGGTGCGCGTGTTCGCACGCGAGCTCGGCGTGGATCTGAACCAGCTCAAGGGCAGCGAAAAGGGCGGCCGCATCACCCGTGAGGACGTGCAGCGCTTCGTCAAGGCCGCACTCAGCGGCGGCGCGCCTGCCGCAGCCGGGGCCGCACCGGCCGGTGGTGGCAACGGCCTGAACCTGCTGGCTTGGCCGAAGGTGGACTTCAGCAAGTTCGGCGAGACCGAGACCCAGCCGCTGTCGCGCATCAAGAAGATTTCCGGTGCCAACCTGGCACGCAACTGGGCGATGATTCCGCACGTCACCCAGTTCGAATCGGCCGACATCACCGACCTGGAAGCCCTGCGCGTGGCGTTGAACAAGGAAAACGAGAAGGCCGGCATCAAGCTGACCATGCTCGCCTTCCTGGTCAAGGCCAGCGCCGCGGCGTTGAAGAAGTTCCCCGAATTCAACGCCTCGCTGGATGCGGCCGGCGAGAACCTCACGCTGAAGAAGTACATCAACATCGGCTTCGCCGCCGACACCCCGAACGGCCTGGTCGTGCCGGTGATCCGCGACGTCGACAAGAAGGGCGTGCTGCAGATCGCGCAGGAAAGCGGCGAGCTGGCCAAGAAGGCGCGCGACGGCAAGCTCGGCCCGGCCGACATGAGCGGCGGCTGCTTCTCGATCAGCTCGCTGGGCGGCATCGGTGGTACGGCGTTCACGCCGATCATCAATGCGCCGGAAGTGGCGATCCTGGGCGTGTCCAAGTCGGCGATGCAGCCGGTGTGGAACGGCAAGGAGTTCGCCCCCAAGCTGATGCTGCCGCTGTCGTTGAGCTACGACCACCGCGTCATCGACGGCGCGCTGGCCGCACGCTTCACCACCTACCTCAGCCAGGTGCTGGCCGACATGCGCCGCGTCCTGCTGTGAGAGCAGCGCTGCTGACCTTCGCCCTGCTGGGCGTGCTGCCGTGGACATCCGCGGCGGCACGCGAGTGCGAGAGCACGCTCGGGCGCGGCTGGCCGCCGGCGGTGGGCAACTATGGCACCGCGGTGACCACGCTGCTCGACGCCGGCACCCGGCCGAGCCTGTCGTTGCTGACGCTGCCTACCCGTGGCGTGGAAAGCGGTGTATCGCTGGTGCCGGGCAAGGACGGTGCCGACTGGACCCTGCGGCATAGCCGCGCCGACGAGCGCGTCTACAGCTGGGTCAGCCAGAGCGATCGCGGCAGCGTGCAGTTCCGCACCGCGCAGACCCCGGAAACGGTCGAGATCCCGATTCCGGCGGCGTTGGCAAGGCGCCTGGTCAGCAACTGGACCGGCGCACTGACGCAACTGGCGCCGAGCGGTCGCAGCGCCCCGGTGAGCGAGGGCGAGGTGCTGTCGTTCCAGGTCGATGGCGTGCGTTACAGCGGCACCCGCCCGAGCTGCGGCGCCGGCGAGTTGCTGCTGCAGCAGGCCGCGTTGCTGATCGAAGCCAGCGAAGGCAAGGAAAAGAAGCGCGACAAGCGCTGGACCCAAATCGAATCGTCGCTGGATGAACTCCAGCAGACGCTTGCCGGCACGGCCGGTTGAGCCACAGGAGAAGCAAATGGCGGTCATTGAAATCAAGGTTCCCGACATCGGCGATTACAGCGATGTCCCCGTCATCGAAGTGCTGGTCGCCGTCGGCGACAGCGTGGTCAAGGATCAGGGCCTGGTAACGCTGGAGTCGGACAAGGCCACGTTGGAAGTGCCGTCCTCGGCCGCCGGCGTGGTCAAGGAGCTCAAGGTCAAGGTGGGTGACAGCCTGTCCGAAGGTGCGCTGGTGCTGCTGCTGGAAGCCGAAGGCGAGGCCGCCGCACCGGCTGCGCCCGCCAAGGCCGACAGCAAGCCCGCACCGGCGGCTGCGGCGCCTGCCGCCGCGCCCGGCAGCAAGCCGCCGGTGACGCCGTCGCATCGCGCGCCGGCCGAACCGGCGCCGTCCAAGCCGGCGCTGGCCAGCGGCAAGCCGGCCGATATCGAATGCAAGATGGTGGTGCTCGGCGCCGGCCCTGGCGGCTACACCGCCGCATTCCGCGCCGCCGACCTGGGCCTGGATACGGTGCTGATCGAGCGCTACGCCAGCCTGGGCGGGGTCTGCCTCAATGTCGGCTGCATCCCGTCCAAGGCGCTGCTGCATGCCGCCGCGGTGATCGACGAAGTGGCGCACGCCGGCGATTTCGGCGTGGACTTCGGCCAGCCCAGGATCACCCTGGACAAGCTGCGCGAGTACAAGGAAAAGGTGGTCGGCAAGCTCACCGGCGGCCTGGCCAGCATGGCCAAGCAGCGCAAGGTGCGCACCGTTACCGGCGTGGCGTCGTTCGTGTCGCCCAACGAGCTGGAGATCGTCGGCGACGACGGCAAGACCCAGCTACTGCGCTTCGAGCACTGCATCATCGCCGCCGGTTCGCAGGCGGTGAAGCTGCCGAACTTCCCGTGGGACGACAAGCGCGTGATGGACTCCACCGACGCGCTGGAACTGCACGACATTCCCAAGACCCTGCTGGTGGTCGGCGGCGGCATCATCGGCCTGGAAATGGCCACGGTGTACAGCGCGCTCGGCAGCAAGGTCACCGTGGTCGAGTTCATGGACCAGCTGATGCCGGGCGCCGACAAGGACCTGGTCAAGCCGCTGGCCGATCGCCTGAAGAAGCAGGGCGTGGAGGTCCATCTCAAGACCAAGGCCACCGACGTCAAGGCCGGCGCCAGCGGCATCACGGTGTCGTTCGAAGCGGCCACCGAAGGCGAGAAGCCGGGTCTGCAGGCCACCGCCTACGACCGCGTGCTGGTGGCGGTTGGCCGTACGCCCAACGGCAAGAAGATCGGTGCCGACAAGGCCGGCGTCACCATCACCGAGCGCGGCTTCATTCCGGTCGATCGGCAGATGCGCACCAACGTGCCGCACATCTTCGCCATCGGCGACATCGTCGGTAACCCGATGCTGGCGCACAAGGCCACCCACGAGGGCAAGCTGGCCGCCGAAGTGGCTGCCGGCGAGAAGAAGGAATGGGTGGCGCGGGTGATTCCGTCGGTCGCCTACACCAACCCGGAAATCGCCTGGGTCGGCGTGACCGAGACCGAGGCCAAGGCCAAGAGCCTGAAGGTCGGCGTGGCCAAGTTCCCGTGGGCCGCCAGTGGCCGCGCGATCGGCATCGGCCGCACCGAAGGCTTCACCAAGCTGATCTTCGACGAAGAAACCCACCGCGTGATCGGTGGTGCCATCGTCGGCGTGCATGCCGGTGATCTGCTGGCCGAGATCGGCCTGGCGATCGAGATGGGCGCCGAGGCCGAAGACATCGGCCATACCATCCACGCGCATCCGACCCTGAGCGAATCGGTCGGCATGGCCGCCGAGGTCTACGACGGCACCATCACCGACCTGTACATCCCCAAGAAGAAGTAAGCGCCGCCACTTGCGGCACGGCCAGCGACGCCCCGCCTTGCGCGGGGCGTTGTCGTTTCGGTGTGCTGCCGGGAGGGGTTGCAGGGTGCGGCCGTTCCCACCGGGGCGCTGCATGCGCCACGGAATGCAGTGCTCGCAGTGCTGATGCTCTGCGCTGTGCTCCCATGGCGCGTTGCAGCTGCGCAGCGGGACGAGGGTCCGGCGCATCGTCGCCGGGCACAATGACCTGCCGTGCGGCGCAGGCGGGCGTGACGGTGTGGATGCTGGTGCGGCATTGCCATGCCGATCCGGTCTTCAAGGCGCAGATGTCGGGTGCGCTGACGCAACAGGTCGCGCATGGCGATATCCGCGCACTCGCTGGTGCTGTCGGCACCGCACAAGAAAACAAAAGGCCCGCAAAACGCGGGCCTTTTGGTGCAACGCTGCGCGTCGATCAGAACGCGAACGTCACGCCCGCAACCGGGCCCTTGAACTCCTGCTTCAGACCGATCAGGCCATCGCTGCCGCGCTGGTCGACGTCGAGCTTGAACCAGTCATAGCCGGCGAAGATGCCGAAGTTCTTGGTGAAGCGGTATTCGGCAATCGCGTTGGCGCGGCTCAGGTCGCCGTCGTAATCGCCAAAGTCGCCCCAGCTGGTGTTGAGGTACTGGCCCTGCACGTTGAACAGCCAATGCTCACTCGGGCGCGCGGTGAAGCGGATGCCGACCACCGGCGCAACGCCGTCTTCGCTTTCGTCCAGCACATCGCCGCTGAAGACGCTGCCCAGGTCGGCGTACGCGTTGGCTTCGACCTTGGCGTATTCGGCGCCGATCTGCAGGCCCAGGCTGAATTCCGGCGAATCGATCACCGAGTAGTCATACACCAGGGTGGCAACCTGATACTTCAGCTCGCCCTTGATGAAGCTGCCGGTCGGGACGGTGACGCCACCGCCGCTGATGTCCTGGGTCAGGGTCTCGCGGCGATCCTTGTCGTACTTGAAGTAATCGAAGATCAGGCGCTGGCGGGTGCTGATGCGGAACACGCCGTCGACGCGCGGCTCCCATTCCTTGCCGCCGAGCTTGAAGTCTTCGTTGACCGACACGTTGTTGCCTGCCACCAGCGTGTTGCCACGGATGGTGTTGTCGTTGTCGACGTTCATCGCACCCAGACGGAGCTGGAAGCGGTCATCGGTATCTTCGGCGTGCGCCGGCGCGGCGTAGGCGGCAGCCAATACGCACGGGATGGCCAGTGCGAGAAGGTGTTTCATGGGGAGCTCCGAATTCTTGGAATGGTCAGGCGTTTCGGCCTGTGCGGCGCATCTTCGATAAGACGGCGTCTTCCATAAGTGAAGGAGCTGTCGCATTGCTGTGAAGGCCGAGATAGCAATCGGACAAAACGGTCCGCTGCTGCAGGGGTCAGACTTTAGTCGTACGTTGCGCAATCCGGGCGCCAGGCGCGAAGCGCCACGGCATGGGTCATGCCGCCATGGCACCGATTGGACCGCCAACGGGAAGGTCGCAGGGTGCGACAAAATGCGTAAAAAGCAGGAGCCCCGATGCTCCGGGGCTCCCATACGCGACCTGCGGCGGGACCTTTCGACGAGGATGTGCAGGCCTCGCGGGTTATGACCGCCGGTTTGTGGCAAAGTTCCCACCCGCCGCGGCAACCCTGTATGGTGCGACGCAGCAACGGATGACCTCTGCCGGTTGTCTCGCAATTTGTCCCATTGCTATACTTTCGCGGCTCGACGAGGCGCATCTGCGCTTCCCACTCATTCACACGTAAGGTAACCGTAGTGCTGAACTCCGTTGACGCGGGTCGGCGGTTGATGCTGCGCGCTGCGGTATATCCGCTTGCCGCTGTAGCTATAACCAGTCTGGGGTTGCTGTTGGTCGGTCCCCGTTACTCTGCCGGTCTGGCATTGACCGGGTTTGCGACGGTGCTGGGCGGTTGGGTGGCAGCACGTACCGCGCTAGGTGGCGGTATCCAGGCAGCCGGCATTGCCATGGTCCGGCTGATCCTGGCGATGGTGTTGAAGTGGGTGTTGGTTTTCGTGGCGCTGGCGCTTGGCTTCGGCCTGTGGCGGCTGCCTCCTCTGGCCTTGCTGGCGGGTATCGCCATCGGGCTGATTTTTCAGGTTCTGGCTCTGGCCAGGCGTTGATTCGAACTTAAAGGGCTCCGGACACATGGCGGGCGAGGCAGCAACACCTACCTCCTATATCCAGCATCACTTGCAGAACCTGATCTATCCGGTTCGCGAGGGTGGCGGCACGTTTTGGACCATCCACGTCGACACCCTGGTCATGGCGGTGCTGATGGGCCTGGTGATGGTCTTCGCGTTCTGGACGGCGACCCGCAATGCCACCGCCGGCGTGCCGGGCAAGTGGCAGGCGTTTGTCGAAATCTGCCTCGAGTTTGTCGACCGTCAGGCCAAGGACACCTATCACGGCAGCAGCAAGCTGGTGACGCCGATCGCGATCACCATCTTCTTCTGGATCCTGTTGATGAACCTCATCAAGATGATCCCGGCCGATTTCATCGCCATCCCGCTGGGCTGGGCCGGTATCCACGCCTGGAAGCCGGTGCCCACCGCCGACGTCAATGCCACCCTGGGCATGTCGATCAGCGTGTTCTTCCTGATGATCGTCTTCTCGCTGCGCTCCAAGGGCGTGGGCGGCATGACCAAGGAATTCCTGACGGCGCCGTTCGGCAAGTGGATGATGCCGTTCAACCTGCTTTTGAACATCGTCGAGTGGCTGAGCAAGCCGATTTCGCTGGCGATGCGACTGTTCGGCAACATGTTCGGCGGCGAGATCGTCTTCCTGCTGATCTGGGTGCTGGGCGGTGCGGGCATCGCCGGCATGGTCGCTGGCGGCGTATTCGGCCTCGGCTGGATGCTGTTCCACCTGTTGGTGATTCCGCTGCAGGCCTTCATTTTCATGATGCTGTCGATCGTGTATCTGAGCCTTGCCGAAGACAGTCACTGAGTTTCGCTGCACCCTTCATACGCTTCATCCCGATTCATCCATCACCCTTAGAAACTTTCGTTCGGAGATCACCATGTACCTCGCCGTCCTGACCAACCTCGCTCAAGTCCAGAGCTCCACCGTCCTCGCCGTCGGCATCATGATCGGCCTGGCCGCGCTGGGTGCCGGCCTCGGTCTGGCCATCATGGCTGGCAAGTTCCTGGAATCGGCTGCGCGCCAGCCGGAGCTGATCCCGGTGCTGCAGGTCCGCATGTTCATCACCGCCGGCCTGATCGACGCCGCGTTCATCATCAGCGTCGCCGTCGGCCTGCTGTTCGCCTTCGCCAACCCGCTGGCCCAGGTGTTCATCGAGCGTCTGTCGCAGGCTGCCGGCTGATCCAGCGGTAGCAGGATGTGGAGGCAACCGCTCGCGGTTGCGTCCGCGGATGAAGGTCGGAAAGCGTCGCCATGCGGTGGCGCTTTCACCCCTAAACAGCGATTGAGCGACCCATGGATATCACCCTTACCATCTTTGCCCAGGCGCTGGCCTTCGCCGGTCTGATCTGGATCGTCGCGACCAAGATCTGGCCGCCGCTGCTGCAGGCGATCGAAGAGCGTCAGCAAAAGATCGCTGAAGGTCTGGCTGCTGCCGATCGCAGTCAGAAGGATCTGGCGCAGGCGCAGGAAAAGGTCAACGAAGCACTGAAGGACGCACGCACCAAGGCCAACGAGATCATCGATCAGGCCCATGCGCGCGCCAACCAGATCATCGAAGCGGCCAAGCACGAGGCAATTGCCGAAGCCAACCGTCAGAAGGATCTGGCGCAGACCGAGATCGACGCGTCCGCCACGCGTGCCCGCGAGGAACTGCGCAAGCAGGTGTCCGTGCTGGCCGTCAGCGGTGCCGAAAAGCTGCTCAAGCGCGAAATCGATGCCAACGCCCACAAGGCGCTGCTCGACGAGCTGGCGGCGGAGATTTAATCGATGAGTCAGGCCCTCACACTTGCCCGTCCGTACGGCCGCGCCGCGTTTGCGATCGCGCGTGAGGGCGGCAACTTTGCGCCCTGGTCCGATGCGCTGGCGTTTTCGGCGCAGGTGGCCGGCGACCCGCGCGTGGCCGCACTGCTGCTCAACCCGGCCCTGGGCCAGGATCAGGCAGTGACGTTGTTGGCGCCGCCGCAGGCGAGCGAAGACTATCTGCGTTTCCTCGGCCTGCTGGCCGACGCGCAGCGGCTGTCGCTGTTGCCGGAAGTGGCAGGACTGTACGAACAACTGCGGGCCGAAGCCGAACACGTCGTCAAGGCGACGGTGACCTCGGCGGCTGCAATGAGCCAGGCGGAACTGGACACGATCGCTGCTGCGCTGAAGAAGCGTTTCGGCCGCGAGGTGGACATCACCACCGCGGTGGATGCTTCGTTGATCGGCGGCGCGGTGATCGACACCGGCGACGTGGTCATCGACGGCTCGCTGAAGGGCAAGCTTGCGCGTCTGCAAAGCTCGCTCGCCCACTGAATTCACATAAACGCATGGCCCTCGCGGCCGGCACCTAGGACTGAACGATGGCAACCACGCTCAACCCCTCCGAAATCAGCGACCTGATCAAGACCCGCATCGAGGCGGTCAAGCTGTCCGCAGAGTCGCGCAACGAAGGCTCCGTGACCAGCGTGTCCGACGGCATCGTGCGCATCTTCGGCCTGGCCGACGTGATGCAGGGCGAAATGATCGAACTGCCGAACAACACCTTCGCGCTCGCACTGAACCTGGAGCGCGATTCGGTCGGCGCCGTGGTGCTGGGCGATTACGAGAACCTGCGCGAAGGCGACGTGGCCAAGACCACCGGCCGCATCCTGGAAGTGCCGGTCGGTCCGGAACTGCTCGGTCGCGTGGTCAACGCGCTGGGTGAGCCGATCGATGGCAAGGGCCCGCTGGGCGCCACCCAGACCGCACCGGTGGAGCGCGTTGCGCCCGGCGTGATCTGGCGCAAGTCGGTCGACCAGCCGGTGCAGACCGGCTACAAGTCGGTCGATGCGATGATCCCGATCGGCCGCGGCCAGCGCGAGCTGGTCATCGGTGACCGCCAGACCGGCAAGACCGCGCTGGCGATCGATGCGGTGATCAACCAGAAGGGCACCGGCATCAAGTGCGTGTACGTGGCGATCGGCCAGAAGGCCTCGACCGTTGCCAACATCGTGCGCAAGCTCGAAGAGAACGGCGCGCTGGCGCACACCGTGGTGGTGGCTGCGACCGCGTCCGAATCGGCCGCGATGCAGTACATCAGCCCGTATGCCGGCTGCACCATGGGCGAGTACTTCATGGACCGCGGCGAAGACGCGCTGATCGTGTACGACGATCTGTCCAAGCAGGCCGTGGCCTACCGCCAGATCTCGCTGCTGCTCAAGCGCCCGCCGGGCCGCGAAGCCTATCCGGGCGACGTGTTCTATCTGCACTCCCGCCTGCTCGAGCGCGCTGCACGCGTGTCCGAGGAGTATGTGGAGAAGTTCACCAACGGTGCGGTGACCGGCAAGACCGGTTCGCTGACCGCGCTGCCGATCATCGAAACGCAGGCCGGCGACGTGTCCGCGTTTGTGCCGACCAACGTGATCTCGATCACCGACGGCCAGATCTTCCTGGAAACCGACCTGTTCAACGCCGGCATCCGCCCGGCCGTGAACGCCGGCATCTCGGTGTCGCGCGTCGGTGGTGCGGCCCAGACCAAGATCATCAAGAAGCTGTCCGGCGGCATCCGTATCTCGCTGGCGCAGTACCGTGAGCTGGCCGCGTTCGCGCAGTTCGCCTCGGACCTGGACGAAGCCACCCGTAAGCAGCTCGAGCGCGGTCAGCGCGTCACCGAGCTGATGAAGCAGAAGCAGTACGCGCCGATGTCCATCGCCAACCAGGCGCTGTCGATCTATGCCGTCAACGAGGGCTACCTCGACGAAGTGCCGGTCAACAAGCTGCTGGCGTTCGAAGAAGGCCTGCACGCGCACTTCGCCAACACCCAGGGTGAGCTGGTCTCCAAGATCAACAGCACCGGCGGCTGGGACAACGACATCGAAGCTGCCTTCAAGAAGGGCATCGAAGAGTTCAAGACCACGGGCAGCTGGTAACAGCGCCGGGAGTCGGGATTGGGCATTCGGGATTCGTAGAAGCGGTGATCTGAGGGCTTGAACGCCCAGGATCACCAGTTCGGATCTCCAGATTCAGGTACTCGGGGTTTGTGGGTGAGGTGACGTCGGCGGCTTTGGCCAATCCCGAATCACCCATCTCGAATCCCACCATCGAAGCGAGCGAGTATGGCAGGCGGACGCGAAATCAAAACCAAGATCAAGAGCGTGCAGAACACCCGCAAGGTGACGCGCGCGCTCGAAATGGTCTCGGCCTCCAAGATCCGCAAGGCGCAGGACCGTATGAAGACCTCGCGTCCGTACGCGCAGGCGATGAAGCAGGTGATCGGGCATCTGGCGCAGGCCAGCACCGATTACCAGCATCCGTTCCTGGTCGAGCGCGAGCAGGTCAAGCGGGTCGGTTACATCGTGATCTCTTCCGACCGCGGCCTGGCCGGCGGCCTGAACAACAACCTGTTCCGCAGGATGCTGGGCGAAGTGCGCCCGTGGCAGGACAAGGGTGCCGAGATCGACGTGGTGACCATCGGCCAGAAGGCTTCGGCGTTCTTCCGTCGTATCAAGGTCAACATGGTCGGCAGCGTCACCCATCTGGGCGACAGTCCGCAGATCGAGCAGTTGATCGGTGTGATCAAGGTGATGCTGGATGCCTTCGTCGAGGGCAGGGTGGACCGCGTGTATCTGGTCTACAACCGCTTCGTGAACACGATGACGCAGAAGGCCAGCTTCGATCAGCTGCTGCCGCTGCCGGCCGCCGAGCACAAGGTGGCGCACCACGATTGGGATTACCTGTACGAACCCGATGCCGCGACCGTGCTGGAGCACGTGATGACGCGTTACATCGAGTCGCTGGTGTACCAGGCCGTGCTGGAAAACGTGGCCTCCGAACATGCTGCGCGCATGGTGGCGATGAAGGCCGCCAGCGACAACGCCAACAAGATGATCGGCACCTTGCAACTGGTCTACAACAAGGCGCGTCAGGCGGCGATCACCCAGGAAATTTCGGAAATCGTCAGCGGCGCGGCCGCGGTATAAGCACGGCCGGGATTGGGGATTCGGGATTGGTAGGAGCGCAGCGAACTGCGCCCTTGCGAATCCCCAATCACGAATCCCAAATCACAAAATTCCACGAGATGGCATCTGCCACTCGGACAGAACAAAGCTAACCGGAGCAGCAAAATGAGTCAGGGCAAGATCGTTCAGATCATCGGCGCGGTCGTCGACGTCGAATTCCAGCGCAATGAAGTGCCGAAGGTCTATCACGCGTTGAAGGTCGAAGGCACCGAAATCACCCTGGAAGTGCAGCAGCAGCTCGGCGATGGCGTGGTGCGCACGATTGCGCTCGGCTCCACCGACGGCCTGAAGCGCAACCTGCTGGCCACCAACACCGAGCGCGCGATTTCGGTGCCGGTCGGTGCCGGGACGCTGGGCCGCATCATGGACGTGCTGGGTCGTCCGATCGACGAGGCCGGCGACGTGCAGGCTTCGGACCATTGGGAAATCCATCGCGCTGCGCCGTCGTATGAAGACCAGTCCTCCAGCACCGAGCTGCTGGAAACCGGCATCAAGGTCATCGACCTGATGTGCCCGTTCGCCAAGGGCGGCAAGGTCGGCCTGTTCGGCGGCGCCGGCGTCGGCAAGACCGTCAACATGATGGAACTGATCAACAACATCGCCAAGGCGCACTCGGGTCTGTCCGTGTTTGCCGGCGTGGGCGAGCGTACCCGTGAGGGCAACGATTTCTACCACGAGATGAAAGACTCCAACGTGCTGGACAAGGTCGCGATGGTGTACGGCCAGATGAACGAGCCGCCGGGCAACCGTCTGCGCGTTGCGCTGACCGGCCTGACCATGGCCGAGTACTTCCGCGACGAAAAGGACGAGAACGGCAAGGGCAAGGACGTGCTGTTGTTCGTGGACAACATCTACCGCTACACGCTGGCCGGTACCGAAGTGTCCGCGCTGCTCGGCCGCATGCCGTCGGCAGTGGGCTACCAGCCGACCCTGGCCGAGGAAATGGGCGTGTTGCAGGAGCGCATCACCTCGACCAAGAGCGGTTCGATCACCTCGATCCAGGCCGTGTACGTGCCTGCGGACGACCTGACCGACCCGTCGCCGGCGACCACCTTCGCCCACCTGGACTCCACCGTCACGCTGAGCCGTAACATCGCTTCGCTGGGTATCTACCCGGCGGTGGATCCGCTGGATTCCACCAGCCGCCAGATGGACCCGCTGGTGATCGGCACCGAGCATTACGACACCGCCCAGCGCGTCCAGCAGACCTTGCAGAAGTACAAGGAACTGAAGGACATCATCGCGATCCTGGGCATGGACGAGCTGAGCGAAGAAGACAAGCAGTCGGTGTCGCGCGCACGCAAGATCGAGCGCTTCTTCAGCCAGCCCTTCCACGTGGCCGAAGTGTTCACCGGCTCGCCGGGCAAGTACGTCTCGCTGAAGGACACCATCCGCGGCTTCAAGGCGATCTGCGACGGCGAGTACGACCACCTGCCGGAGCAGGCGTTCTACATGGTCGGCAGCATCGAAGAAGCCGTCGAGAAAGCCAACAAGATGAGCGCCAAGGCGTAAGAGCCGGGATTTGGCATTCGGGATTCGGGATTTGGTACGGCGGTGATTGGGACGGTGGATGAGGATGGGAACGACGGTGAACGCCGCTGTTGCCAATCCCCAATCCCCAATCCTCAATCCCCGCCTCACAGAGTGAGGCACCATGAGCACTATCCGTTGCGACATCGTCAGCGCCGAGAAGGAAATCTTCCACGGCGAGGCGACGCTGGTCGTGGCTACCGGCGAGTTGGGTGAGCTGGGCATCGCGCCCAAGCACGCACCGCTGATCACGCGCCTGAAGCCGGGCAAGGTGGTGGTCACCACCGCCAGCGGCGAACAGCTGGACTTCGCCATTTCCGGCGGCATCCTGGAAGTGCAGCCGCAGGTGGTGACCGTGCTGGTCGACACCGCGGTGCGCGCGCAGGACATCGACGAAGCTGCCGTGCGCAAGGTCAAGGAAGAGGCCGAGCGTCTGCTGGCCAACCGTGGCGACACGGTGGATGTGGCCGATGCGCAGCGTCGGCTGGCCGAGGCGACCGTGCAGCTGCAAGCACTGGAACGCCTGCGTCGCAACCTCAAGCATTAAGCACGCGGGCGTGCGCGCATTTGCTAGCGCACGCAGACGTGATACCCGATGCAGCGCCGCACGCCGGTGTGGACTGGAAACGCCGACCTCAGGGTCGGCGTTTTCGTTTCTGGAGCTGCGCGTGCGTGGCGCCGCCTCCATGCCTGGGCACAGCAGGCACACTGCCTGCCTTGTGCCATGCCGCCGGTTGCAGGCGGCGCGGCCTCTCACTCACGCACGTCGAGGAACACCCGATGACCCGCACGATCGATGGCTTTCGTAGTTATGCGCTGAGCGGCCTGCTGGCCGTGGCGATGCTGGGGTGCGCGCTGCCGGCCCGCAGCCAGCCGCCGCTGGATCCGCTGCTGGATCGCATCGTGCAACGCAATGCCATCGGCGATGCGGTGGCGCTGAGCAAGTGGGACAGCGGCAAGCCGGTGCTGGACCAGACCCGCGAGGCGGCGGTGCTGCAGAGCGTACGCGAGCAGGCGCCTGCGCATGGACTGGATGCCGACGATGCGGCGCGCTTCTTTGCTGCGCAGATCGAGGCCAACAAGGCGGTGCAATACGCGTTGTTGCACCACTGGCGCGAACGCGGACGCGCGCCGGACACCGCGCGTCCGGATCTGGCGATCCTGCGCACGCGTCTGGATCAACTGCAAGGTCAATTGCTCGACGCACTGGCCGAGGTCGCGCCGGCACGTACAGCGCCGCAATGCGCGACCAGCACCGCGCGTGCGGCGGCCCATTACGCCGCGCAATGGCAGCTGGACGCGCTGCATCGTGCGGCACTGGTGAGAAGCCTGGGCGATTTCTGCCACTGATACGCGCCGGCTCCGACACTGCCCGGGCTCAGGGACGCTCGCTCAGCGATACACCACGTGCCGGCCCAGGAAAAATGACACGATCGCCAGGCCGCCTTCCACCAGCGGTTTGGCCAGCCAGGCCTGGCGCAGGCCGACCAGATCCACCGTTGCCGACAGCAGCCATGTGCTGATGAGTGTCAGCGCCAGCCACATCAGCGCAAAGCGGCGAAAACGCGGCCAGCCCAGACGTGCGCCGCCTTCCTGGGCAAAGGTGTAGCGGCCGTTGAGCCAGAAGCCCAGCACCGCGCCGCTGATCCGCCCGAGCAGATTGGCAGGCACGGCCGGCATGCCGGCCGCGGTGGCGGCGATGAAGATGCCGCAGTCCACCGCCAGCTGCAGGGCGCCAATGATCATGAATTGGCTGCCTTGGCGGAACAGACTCATGCAGGCCGGGTCATCGTGGAAGGGCGCTCATGCTAACGGCAGCGGCGCTTGAAAAGTGTCATCGTCGCGCATGCTGCAGGCAGGACACGACGCACTGCCGGGACAGCGACTAGAATTTGGCTCTCCCATGTTCTGGAACGCTTCGATGACTCTGCCCCTGCACGTCGTGATCCTGGCCGCGGGCGAGGGCAAGCGCATGCGCTCGTCCCTGCCCAAGGTGCTGCAGCCGCTGGCGGGCCAGCCGATGCTGGCACATGTGATCGCCACGGCGCGGCAGCTGCAGCCGGCAGCGATCCATGTGGTGCACGGGCACGGCGGCGAGCAGGTGCAGGCGGCGTTTGCCGCGCAGGGCGATCTGCACTGGGCCGAGCAACGTCAGCAACTGGGCACCGGGCATGCAGTGCAGCAGGCGATGGATGCGATTCCGGATGCGGCCACGGTGCTGGTGCTGTACGGCGATGTGCCGCTGATCCAGTCCCAGGACCTGCTGCAGCTGCTGCACGCACCCGGGCGCATGGCGGTGCTGGTGGCCGATGTGCCCAATCCCACCGGCTACGGCCGCATCCTGCGCGATGCCGAGGGCAAGGTCGCCGCGATCGTCGAGCAGAAGGATGCCAACGACGAGCAGCGCCGCATCCGCACCATCAACACCGGCATCCTCACTGCCGAGTCCACGGCGCTGCGCCGCTGGCTGGCCGGCCTGTCCAACGAGAATGCGCAGGGCGAGTTCTATCTCACCGACGTGTTTGCCAGCGCCGCAGCCGATTTCACCCCGGCCGACATGGTGCATGTGGCCGACGTGCAGGATGTGGAAGGCGCCAACGACCCCTGGCAACTGGCGCAGCTGGAACGCGCCTGGCAGCTGCGTGCCGCCCGTGCGCTCTGCCTGCAGGGCGTGCGCATGGCCGACCCGGCGCGCGTGGAGCAGCGCGGCACGGTGAGCGTGGGCAGTGACGTGCAGCTGGATATCGATGTGATCCTGGAAGGCAATGTGACGCTGGGCGATGGCGTGGTGATCGGTCCGTTCGTGCGCCTGCGCGATGTGACGCTCGGCGCCGGTACGCAGGTACGCGCACATTGCGATCTGGAAGGCGTGGTGACGGAAGGGGCGGTGCAGATCGGTCCGTTCGCGCGGCTGCGTCCTGGCACCGTGCTGGCCGATGGCGTGCATATCGGCAACTTTGTCGAGACCAAGAAGGTCACGATGGGCATGGGCAGCAAAGCCAACCATCTGACCTACCTGGGCGATGCGGTGATCGGCAGCAAGGTCAACATCGGTGCCGGCACCATCACCTGCAACTACGATGGAGTGAACAAGTCGCAGACCAGCATCGGCGATGGCGCCTTTGTCGGTTCCAACAGCGCACTGGTGGCACCGATCGAGATCGGCGCCATGGCCACCATTGGCGCAGGCTCGGTGATCACCCGCGATGCGCCTGCCGGGCAGCTCAGCGTCACGCGTGCGCGTCAGACCGTGGTCGAAGGCTGGCAACGCCCGACCAAGAAGTAGCCTGCCTGCATGTCGCTGCAGCGCGCACAGCTGCTGTAAAGCGATGCCATGCATAGGCTATGCCCGTCACGATGGCTCAGGAGGTGCACGATGCGAACGCCGCGTTGCGTGTTGCTGGTGGCATGGCTGCTGCTATTGGCGGCAGTGTTGCCAGCTGCGGCCCATGCGCAGACCTACCGGCTGTATCTGGCGCCGGACGGCAACGATGCGGCGGCAGGCACCAGCGCAACGACCGCGTTGCGGAGTCTGGCGGCCGCCCAGCAGCGGTTATTGGAGCAGCGGCCCAGCGGTGCGGTGGACGTGGTGATCGCTGCAGGCACGTATCTGCGGCAGTCGGTGCAATGGACGTTCACCAACGGGGCGCCCATTCGCTTCATCGCCGCGCCCGACGCTGCCACGCCACCGTGGTTCGACGGGCGCGGTGGCGCGACCTGGTTCACGCTGAAGGGCGGCGGCGATGTAGCCACCCGGCTGACCTTCACCGGGTTGAAGGTCAGCAATTACTGGATGGCGATGGACCTGGGCAGCAGCAAGCGCAGCGCGGACGGCAACAGCGGCAACATCATCCGCAACATGACCTTCGAGCGGATCGGCGGGGTCCACGGCAGCAGCAGTGAGGCCGCCTATTCGTTCGCGGCGATCCGCCTGCAAAACTCGCGCGACAACCGCATCGAACGCAATCGCTTCGCGTCGATCGAAAACGACACCCGGACCTCGGGTTTCGTGCACGCGGTCTACCTGGCGCGCCACTCCTCCGGCAACCGCATCGAAGGCAATACCTTCACCGACGTCAACGGTGATGCCGTGCGTACCCGCGATGCCTCCGACAACACCTACGTGGCGTCCAACCGTTTCGTCCGGGCCGGCAAGTACGCGGCGTTTTCGGACTGGATCAAGCCCGATGGCGAATGTCCGTCGCAAGGCGGGCAGTTCGTCGACAACACCGTGGGAGCCGGCTATTACGGCGCCATCGCCGCCACCCGCACCAGCGGTGCCGACGATGCCTGCGGTGCGTTGAAACAACCGCGGATCCAAGAGCGCGGGACGGTGCGCGGCAACTAGCCGGCCACCGCCGCCGGCAGCAGCAAGGTGACGCACAACCCGCCGTGTTCGCGGTTATGCAGGGAGATGCGCCCGCCGTGTGCTTCGGCGATCTCGCGGGTGAGCGCAAGCCCGAGCCCGGTGCCATTGCGCTTGGTCGAGTAGAACGGCATCAGTGCGTTATGCAGCACGGCCTCGTTCATGCCGTTGCCGCGGTCCAGCACTTCGATCCGCAGCCATTGCGGCACACGCGTGACGCGCACGGCGACATCGCTGTTGGGCGGCTGTGCTTCGCTGCAGGCTTCGTGCGCGTTCTTGAGCAGGTTGAGCAGCGCCTGCTCGATCTGCGCGGCATCGATGCGGCTGGAGACATCGTTCAGTGCGCCCTGCAGCTGAAACGGAATCTGCTGCCGCAAACGCTCCAGGAACGGTGCCCATTCGATGGTCTGCAACTGTGGCTGCGGCAACTTGGCAAAGCGGGCGTAGCCGCGGATGAAGCCTTCCAGATGACGTGCGCGTTCTTCGATGGTCTCGAACACCGTGCCGAGCCGGTCGGTGCGTTCGCGGCGCAGCAACTCGGCACCGGAATGCGCCAGCGAGGCGATCGGCGCGAGCGAGTTGTTCAATTCATGGCTGATCACCCGGATGACCTTCTTCCAGGTCTGCACTTCCTGGCGCCGCAGTTCGGTGGTGAGGGTGCGGATCAGCAGCAGCTCGTGACCGCGTCCGTTGAGATGGAAACTGCGGCGTGACAGGTGATAGATCTGCTCGTCGTCTTCGTCATCGCCGTCCTCGCGGACCGCAAACAGGCAATCGCCGCCGCGGGCCAGCGCATCGCGCAGTTCGCCGGGCATGCGCGCCAGTACGTCGTCCAGGTGCTGGCCTTCGAGCTTGCGGCCATCGTGCAGCAGCTTGCGTGCGGCGTTGTTGGAAAAGCCGATGCGGCGCACGCCATCGCCACCGGCCACCACCAGCAGCATCGCCACCGGTGTGTTCTGCAGCATGGTGTCGAGCATCAACTCGCGTTGCACCAGGTCGCGTCGCTGCGCGCGCAGCACATCGCCAAGTTCCGAATGCGCCTGCACCAGTTGCGCCAGTTCGTCGGTGCCGCGCCAGTACACGCCGAAGTTGTACTCGCCATCGCGGTAGCTGCTGGTGGTGCCGGCCAGCGCACGGAACAGCGAGCGCATCGGTGCGGTGGCGCGGTTGAGGCTGAACCACATCGCGGCCAGCACAACGACGACCGACATTGCAGCGACCTGCCAGCCGTGGTCTAGCCAGTACGCCATGAACCACGGCAGGGCGGCGGCCAGTGCAAGTACCGGCAACAGCCTGAGAAACAGGGTGAACGTGAAGGAGCGATGCCACATGCGCGGAGTCATTCCGATCTGATGCCGTAACGGTCCATACGCCGGTAGAGCGCCTGTCGGCTCATTCCCAGTTCGGCGGCGGCCTGTGCGATCACGCCTTGCGCGCGCGCCAAGGCCTGTTCGATGCGTGCGCGATCCGGCTCGCCGGCAACAGCCGCCGCCGGCCGTGGCGCGGCGGCGCGCGGAAGGTTCAGATCGCTGGCTTCGATACGCGCGCCTTGTGCGAGCAGCGCCGCACGCTGCAGCACGTTGCGCAGCTCGCGCACATTGCCCGGCCAGGCGTGTCGCTGCAGCGCATCGCGCGCCTGTGCAGACAGGGGCTTGCCGCCCGCCAGGAAGTGATCGGCCAATGGCGCGATATCGCCCGGACGCTCGGCCAGGGCAGGCAGCGCGATTTCCACCGTGTTGAGACGGTAGTACAGGTCCTCGCGGAAGCTGCCGTCGCGGATCATCGATGGCAGGTCGGCATTGGTGGCGCTGATCACGCGCACCTTGGCGTGGCGTTCGCGGTTGGAGCCCAGCCGCTCGTAGCGACCGGTTTCCAGCACGCGCAGCAGTTTCATCTGGCCCGCCAGCGGCAGGTTGCCGACCTCGTCCAGGAACAGGGTGCCGCCATCGGCCGCTTCGAACTTGCCTTCGCGCGCCTTGTTGGCACCGGTGTAGGCGCCGGCTTCGGCACCGAACAATTCCGCCTCGATCAATTCACCCGGCAGGGCGCCGCAGTTGAGCGCGATGAAGGGGCCACGCTTGTTGGCCGAATTGGCCTGGATGATCTCGGCGATCTTCTCCTTGCCGCTGCCGTTGGGGCCGGTGATCAGGACCGGCAACTCCGAGCGTGCGACCTGGCAGGCGAGCGCGATGGCGCGTTCGCTGGCGGGGTCGGCGAACACCGCGCCGCGCAGATCGTAGCGCTGTGTCAGTTGCTCGCGACCACGGTGCTCGCGTTCGCGGCGGCGCGCGAGCTCGCGCCGCGCTTCGGACAGCTCCAGCAGGTTGTTGACCGTGGTGAGCAGCTTGGTGTCGTCCCATGGTTTGGCGATGTAATCGGCGGCGCCGGCCTTGACCAGACCCACCGCGCTACCAAGGTGGGTCCAGGCAGTGAGCAGGATCACCGGCAGGTCGGGGTGGCGCTGGCGGATCTGGGTAAACAGCGCCTCGCCTTCTTCGCCGGAGGTGGTGTCGGCGGTGAAGTTCATGTCCTGGATCACCAGGTCGAACACCTGTTCGTCCAGCAGCGCCAATCCGGCCTGCGGCGATGACGCATGCCGCGCTTCGATGTCGTGCAGGGAAAACAGCACCTCCAGCGCGGTGGCCACAGCGTTGTTGTCGTCGATGATCAGGATTTGCGGCATCGCGGTGCTCGGAAGGCGAAAGGTGTCGGGGGAGAAAGCGCTCGCCACAGCATACGGCGCAAGCCGGTGTCGATGGCAACGGACGTTGCAGCTGCGCAGTGCCCCGGCGTAGTGGTTGCTCGTGCGACAGGCCAGCATGTACTCCGGTCGCAAGCGAGGGCTACCGCACCTGTTGTGGCGAGGCGGGTGGCGCAGGCGCCAGCGGCGGAAGCAGCGGCGCATACGTCGCTGCGGTCCAGGTCAGGCCCATCCGTGCCTGCCCGCGTGCCACCTGGACCTGCACTGGTCGGCCGGCCGCAGCGCGCAGGACGTGCAGCAGATCTTCCACGGTTGCGATGCTACGGCCATCGGCTGCGCGCAGCTGGTCGCCTTTGCGCAGCTGCAGTGCCGGTATGTCGCTGGCCTGCGTGACCAGCAGGCCGGCGGCTGTGGCGGTCAGCACCAGCGTCTGTGCGTTGTGGCGCCAGCGCAGTTGATGATCGTCGATGCGCAGCACGGTGCGCTCGGTCACCTCGCTAGTGGTCTGCGTGGCAGCACGCGCGCAGGCGCTACTGCCGGCATGCAGCGTACCGATCATCGCAGCGATGGCGAATACACCGGCGACGCTGCGGGGATGGACGATCGAATGCATAGGGAGAAGGTCCTTGGTAGGGAAGCATCGCGGTTTGTCGGCATGCGCAGCGGACCAGTGCCCGGCAGCGCCGGGCCCAAGGGTGTGGTGGGCTTGAGGCAGCGTCCCATGGCCAGCTCAGGCGCTGCGCGTGGCGACTGCCGGCGGTACCAGCGCCGCGCGACGTGCGGGCCAGAACACCGCGATCTGGCCCAGTACCCACAGCGTGAGCGCGCCGATCGGCAGGTAGATCACCGGCAGGCGCGGCAATTCGTAGCGGGCCATCAGCCAGATATTGATCGAGTAAGCCAGCAGCATGCCCAGCACGATACCGACCGAGGCGAGCAGAAAGTTCTCGATCTGGAAATAGCGCAGGATCTGGCCGCGTGTGGCGCCCAGTGCGCGGCGAATGCCGATCTGCTTGGTACGCTGCTGCACCCAGAAGCTGGCCAGGCCCACGATGCCCAGCGCGGTGACGATCAGTAGCGCGATGCACACTGCGCCAAGTAGCCAGATCATTGCGCGATCGTTCTGGAAATACTCGTCGCGAATATCCTCGTAGGTCTGCTGCTTCAGCACCAACCGGCTGTTGTCCAGCTTCATCAAGGCTGCCACCGCCGCCTGCAGTATTTCCTGCCGCCGCAACGGATCGGTCACGCGCAGGATGTACTGTCCCTCGTTATAAGGAGGACGGATCGGCAGCATCATCGAATAATCCTTTTGATCCAGCCCATTGACGTTGTTCGGGCGCGCCAGCGTATGCACGATCCCAACGACCCGTAACGGGACGTCACCGGAGTAGATGGTCTTGCCGAGCGCACTGTGGTCCGGGAACATCTTGTCTGCAGCAGCTTGCGTCAAAATGATAGCGGCGCCTTTCTTGCGGACGTTGTCGTCGTTGTCCGCCTTTTGCTGGCTGATGTATTCCTCTGGTGTGAAGTCGCGCCCGGCGGTCAGTTGAAGGCCCAGCGTTTTGAGGCTGCCTTCGCTGACCAGATACTGCGCGGCGTTGAGCGTCGGGCGCTCCTGTTCTGCGGTCAAGGTCAGTCCGGTGTTGGACGAGTAGCTGACGAACGGAACCTGGTTGGTGATGGCCGCGCTGCGCACACCGGGAACAGCGCGCAATGCCGCAAGGTCCTCCTGGGTACGGACGTCTGCATTTGTCTGCGTCCCGATGCCATCCAGCCTGATGCTGAGCAATTCCTGTTCTGCGATGCCGCTGGCGCGATGGAGGGTTTCCACACGGTTGCCGATCAGGAACAGCGAATTGCAGATGATGGCGCAGGCCAGGGCGATCTCCAGCACGATCAGTGCGGCTGCGGTCTTGTGGCGGCGGAGGGTGGAAACGATAGGGCGGATGTCCATGGGGCTGACCTTCGATGGATGGGCGTGGCGCTCCGCATTGCGGAGGGCAAAAGGATCAGGAGGATTTGAGCTGCAACGCGGGGGCGACCTGGATGGCGCGCCACGACGGCAATATGCCGGCGATCAGGCTCGCGGCGAGCGCGATCGCGAACGTCAGCAGCAACATGCTGATGTCCAGGTGCGCCAGTGCCGCATAGTCCACCGGCTGCTGGCGTACGGCCCACAACCCCAGCCACGCCAAAGCCAGTCCGCAGATGCCGCCGACCAGGCCGATGGTTCCCGCCTCCACCAGGCATTGCGCAAAGATCGCGCCTCGCGATGCTCCGAGTGCACGGCGCACTCCGATCTCTCCGCTGCGGCGCAGGAACTTCGCCAACAGCAGCCCCACGGTGTTGAGCAGACACACCAGCAGAAAGCCCATCGCCAGCCAAAGCTGCAGGCGGACATCGCTGGGAACGACCTTGTTGTGATCCAGCCATTCCATCACATTGCGCAGGCGCACATTGTTCGGCCGCGTGAAACGTCCGGAGGCGCGTTGCTGATCGGAGTAGTTCTCCAGGTAGGCCTTGTAGTCGCTTGCCTGCTTGGCGTTCTCAAGTTCCACCCAGTACTGCACCCAGCTGCAGGGCGCATTGAGTGCGGTGGAATCACCACCCTCGACCTTGCCGTAGCAGTTGGTTCCGCCGGCATGGGTCATCTTCAAGTCCATCGCAACGCTGAAGGGCACGTAGAGTTGTTCGTTGGAACCATAGGTGTCGGTGATGTCGTAAAAACGTGGATTGAGCTTCCATGCATCCAAGACGCCGACGATCCGGAAGGTGTTCTTGTCGATGCGCAGGTCGCGCCCGACGCTATTACCTCCGTCAAACAGCTTGTCGTTCAGCGACCTGCTGATTACCACAACGCGTTCATGTCGCTCGTCGCTGGCACTTGACCAGCCCTGGCCGTAAAGAAACGGTGTGTCGAACATTGGGAAAAAATCTGCTGAAGTGAAACGTGATTCCAGCTTGAACGGGCTCAGCCCACTTCGCTGTGGTTCGATCGCCACGTTCCCGCCTGTCATCATTGCCTGGCGCACGGCGCGCTTTTCGCGCAGCAGTGTTTCAGCGTCGAAGCGGGTGGACTGATAGTCGGGATCTTCTCCCGGTTGATAGCCGGACTTCGGTTGCGCATCGACTTGTACATAGAACAACCGGTCGCTCTTCTGCGGAATCGGATCGCCCGACAGCACATAGAACACCGTCAATGTGGTCATGCTGGCGCCGATGCCGAGCGCGATGGCCAGCACCATCAGCGCGGTGAGCACCTTGTTGCGGCGGAAGCTGCGTAAGGCAAGATTGAAGTAGTAGCCGAACATGGATGTGCCTCTTACTCGGCCAGGGTGGCGGCGCTGTCGCGCGCGCGCATCAGGGTGGGGTTGCGTTCCAGGTCGGTGGCCTGGCCGTCGACGATATGCACGTTGCGCTGCGCGCGTGCGGCCAGTTCCGGGTCGTGGGTGACCATGACGATGGTGGTGCCCTGGCTGTTGATCTCTTCCAGCAGTTCCATCACCCCGCGTGCCATCTGCGAGTCCAGGTTGCCGGTGGGTTCGTCGGCCAGCAACAGGCGCGGGCTGCCGGCCAGCGCACGCGCGATGGCGGCACGCTGCTGCTGGCCACCGGACAGCTCGGTGGGGTAGTGCTTCAAGCGCGAGCCCAGGCCGACCTTGGTCAAGGCTTCTTCGATGCGCTGCTTGCGCTCGGCCGCGGCCATGCCGCGATAGCGCAGCGGCACATCGACGTTGTCGAACAGGTTGAGATCGGGAATCAGATTGAAGCCCTGGAAGATGAAACCGATCTTGCGGTTGCGCAAGCGCGAACGCGCGTCGTCGGACAGGTGGCTGACGTCTTCGCCGTCGAGCAGGTACTGCCCGCTGGTGAAGGTCTCCAGCAGCCCGGCCAGGTTGAGGAAGGTGGTCTTGCCCGAGCCGGAGGGGCCGGTGACCGCAACGAATTCGCCTTCGCGCACATGCAGGTCCAGCGAGCGCAGCGCGTGCGTTTCCACCTGTTCGGTGCGGAAGACCTTGGAGACCGATTGCATCTTGAGCATTGCCGATTCCTTTACGAAGAAGGTGTGTGCGAAAGAGAGTGAGAGTGGCTGACAAACCGTGGCGAGCAGCCTGACGGCTGCGCAGCAGGTGCTGGCCGCCTTTAGTGAACGGTGACGCGCGGTGCATCCCCGAAGTTGTCTGCACCGGAGACCACCACGCGGTCGCCGACCTGCAGCCCGGACAGCACCTGCACCTCGCCCAGGCTGCTGACACCCATGCGCACCGGACGGCGCACCGCGGTGTTGCCATCCATCACATAGGCGTAGCTGCCGCCGGACTGTTCGACGAACGGGCCGCGCTCGACCTTGAGCACGTTGCGGCGCGTGTCCATCACCACGCGTGCGCTCATGCGCTGGCTCTGGCGCAGGCCCGGCGGCTGCTTGTCGGCAAAGCGGATGCGCGCGGTGACTTCGCCATTGACCACTTCCGGCGACACCGCCGAGATCGCGCCCGGGAACGGCTCGCCACTGCCGCTGGTGAGCTGCGCCGGCATGCCGATTGCCAGATCGCGCGCAAAACTTTCCGGCACCTTGATCTCCACTTCGAACTTGGACAGGTCCACCACGCCCAGGATCGGCGCGTTCGCCGCGACCTGGGTGTGCTGCACCGCCTGCACCTGGCCGACCTGGCCATCGAACGGCGACAGCAGCGTGAGCGCATCCACCTGGCGCTGCACCTCGGCCACCACCGCGCGCTGGCGGTCGGCGAGCAGGCGCTTGTTGCGCGAATCCAGGTCCGCGCCCTGGCTCTTCAGCGACGCATCCCGCTGGGCGTGCTGCAGGTCGATGTCGGTCTTCTTCAAGGTGTCCTGCGCCTTGGCCAGTTCCACCTGTGGCACCGCGCCGCCATCGTAGCCGCGCTGGTAGCGCTCCAGGTCGCGCGCGGCGGCCTGCTTGTCGATCTTGGCCTGGTCGGTGAGCTTGCTGGCCGTGGCGCGGGCCAGGGTGGCGTCCAGGGCGGCGCGGCTGGACTCGGCTTCCAGCCCGGCCAGCGTGGCCTGCTCCTGCGCCAGCTTGCTGCGCAGCTCCGGGCTGTCGATACGGGCCAGCTCCTGGCCCTGCTTGACCACGTCGCCGGCCACCACGCTCAGCGTCACCGTGCCGGCCGAGATGGCGTACAGCACCGGGCTGTTGGCGGCGATGACGCGCCCGTCGGCGGCGATGTCGCGCACCAGGTCGCCCTGGCTGACCGTGGCGATCCGCACCCGGCTGGCATCGAACGAGCGGCTGCCGGCGCTCCACGCGGTGACTGCCCAGCCGATGCCGGCCAATACCGCGACCACCGCGATGCCGGGCCATAGCCAGCGGCGCCATGGCGCGCTCTGGGCGGGTGTACGGAGAACCTGGTCCTGGGCGGAGGTATCGCGAATCATGGTCGGCTGGCTCGGTGGCGTGACGGTGATAAAGCAGGGTCTGTGCCAACCTCCAAGTCGTTGAATAAAATCGCTTTTAGACGTTCGTGGCCGGTGTCCGCAGTGTCCGCGGACACCGGCGCGGACACGCTGTCCGGGCACGGTCATGCAGCGGACAAGAGCGGACACGCTAAAATGCCCGGCTTCGTCCTCAAGGGTTGTCCTATGTGCGGCATTGTCGGAGCGATCGCCGGGCGCGATGTGGTCCCGGTCCTGATCGAAGGACTCAAGCGCCTTGAGTACCGCGGCTACGATTCCTCCGGCATCGCCGTGCTCGATGGCGCGCAGGTACGCCGCGTGCGCCGCACCGGGCGCGTGGCGGAGATGGCGCAGGCCGCGCAGGCCGAGCAGTTCGGCGCGACGCTGGGCATCGGCCACACCCGCTGGGCCACCCATGGCGGCGTCACCGAGGCCAATGCGCACCCGCACATCAGTGACGGCGTGGCACTGGTGCACAACGGCATCATCGAAAACCACGAACAGCAGCGGGAGAAGCTGCGCGCGCTGGGCTACACCTTCGAGTCGCAGACCGATACCGAAGTGATCGCGCACCTGATCCATCACCATCTGGGCAGCGCAGGCGACCTGTTGACCGCGCTGCAGCGCACCGTCAAGGAGCTCACCGGTGCCTATGCGCTGGCGGTGATGAGCCAGGCCGAACCGGAGCGCTTCGTCTGCGCGCGCATGGGCTGCCCGCTGCTGATCGGCGTGGGCGAGGGCGAGAACTTCGTCGCCTCCGATGTCTCGGCCATCGTGCAGGCCACCCGCCAGGTGATCTTCCTGGAAGAGGGCGACACCGCCGACCTGCGCCGCGATGGCGTGCGCATCTTCGATGGCAACGACGCCCCGGTCGAACGCCCGCTGCATCTGTCGGACGTGTCGCTGGCATCGTTGGAACTGGGCCCATTCCGCCACTTCATGCAGAAGGAGATCCACGAGCAGCCGCGTGCGCTGGCCGATACCATCGAGGCGGCGATCGACGCCAAGGGCTTCCCTGCGTCATTGTTCGGCGCCAATGCCGAAGCGGTGTTGCGCGACATCGACGGCGTGCAGATCCTGGCCTGCGGCACCAGCTACTACGCCGGCATGACCGCGCGCTACTGGATCGAAGCCATCGCCGGGCTGCCATGCAGCGTGGAGATCGCCAGCGAATACCGCTACCGCGCCGCGTATGCCAATCCCAGGCATCTGATCGTCACCATCTCCCAGTCCGGCGAAACGCTGGACACGATGGAGGCGCTGAAATACGCCAAATCGCTGGGGCACCTGCACACCTTGTCGATCTGCAACGTGCCCGAAAGCGCGATTCCGCGCGCCAGCGAACTGGTCTGCTACACACGTGCCGGCGCCGAGATCGGCGTGGCCTCGACCAAGGCGTTCACCACCCAGCTGGCGGTGTTGTTCCAGCTCACCATGGTGCTGGGCAAGTTGCAGGGGCGCATCAGCGAGGCCGAAGAAGCGGAGTATCTGGAGCAGCTGCGCTTCCTGCCGGGCAGCGTGCAGCACGCGCTGAATCTGGAGCCGCAGATCATGGCCTGGGCCGAGCGTTTTTCGGCCAAGGAAAACGCATTGTTTCTCGGCCGCGGCCTGCATTACCCGATCGCGCTGGAAGGCGCGCTCAAGCTCAAGGAAATCTCCTATATCCACGCCGAGGCGTATCCGGCCGGCGAGTTGAAGCACGGCCCGCTGGCCCTGGTGGACGCGGCGATGCCGGTGGTGGTGATTGCGCCGAACGATCGCCTGCTGGAAAAGGTCAAATCCAACATGCAGGAAGTGCGCGCCCGTGGCGGCGAGCTGTTCGTGTTCGCCGACCAGGACAGCCACTTCAGCGAGTCCGAAGGCGTGCACGTGATCCGCACCCCGCGCCACGCCGGCGTGCTGTCGCCGGTGATCCACACCATCCCGGTGCAGTTGCTGGCCTACCACACCGCACTGGCGCGCGGCACGGATGTGGACAAGCCGCGTAACCTGGCCAAGTCGGTGACGGTGGAGTAGCGCGGCCGATCGAGGGGGCTGTGCTCGCCGCGATCAGCGTCGCGGCCGCCGGGTGCGGCATCTCCCTGCATGCGCTGTGGCTCGGTGCGCATGCCCAACGACTGCCCGCCCTGTTTCTTTGTCGCGATTGCCTGCAGCGTGCGGACATCGGTGGCGTTGCTGGGGCCCCGCGTCGGTATCGCCCGGTGGCCGCGTGGAGGCGTGTTTCGCAACGCGCCCGGGTCGCTGCCGGTGCCGCAGCAAGCCAAGTTTGGCAGACTGCCGCTCCGGCTGCCAACGTGATGGCCCAGGTTATGCATACGCTTCCTGCGAGGGTCCCATCACGCAGGAGGACGTATGCACGAGTCTTTCAAACAGGGCGCGCCGGCGGAATTGTGGCAGGCGTTGGTACGTGAGGCGGGGCAGCGGATTGCGCAGCCGCTGGACGAATCGCGCGAGCACTATCTGGTTTTCGTGTTGCTGCGCCTGCAGCGCGATGCGCAGCTGTTTTCGCGCACGCAGGCCCTGGCCTGGTTGCACGCGCACGACCAGATCGGCAGTCTGCGGGCCGATGCATTGCGCGACATCGGAGATCAATGCCTGCTGATTGCAGGCCTGTTTCCCGGGATTGCGCAGCGCCGGCGGCTCAGCGTCGACTACTTCATCGCGTTGGGCCGCGGCGCGTATTTCGAAGTGGCCGACACGCGTTACAGCGATGCGGGTCTGTTCGCGCAGTTGGCCGCCACCTATCGCGAGTTGGTCCGCACGCTTGCGGCGCTGCGCCCGCCGCGCGAGTGGCAGCGCAGTCACGGCGGGCTGCTGCATGCGTAGATAAGCGTCACTTCCGGGGCCGTCCCTACAGCTGTGGGGACCGCCCCGACTGCCAATTGCGCATGATGCGCTCACACTAAGTTCGCAACTGAGCGTTCTAGCCGACTGCGGACCGTTGTCTGATGGACCAAAGCACTGTGCCGTTGATCGCTGTCCGCGCGATCTGACAGTGCCATGTCGCATTGCGTGGGGGACACGCAATGCGACGCTCTCCAGGGGAAGGAATCCATGAAAGCATTAATTGCAGTGGCGATCTCGGCGCTGAGCGGCGCCGCAATGGCCAGCGATGTGCCGCCCGGTTATGCGGGCGTGGGCGGCATGACCTTGCAGGACATCGACCCGGCCATCTATGCCTATCACTACGACCACGGCTTCGTTGGCGAAGACGCGATGGGGTGGGATCCGGCGCTGCAGTTCGCCTGGTCGCGCATCGCTGCGGCCAAGGTCTGCGGCCAGCAGCCTGTCGAGCAGGACGCCATCGTTGCCAGGCTGGTTGCGCAGTACGGCCAGGATGCGGCCGTGCATCAAGTCAACGGCATCGCATTTCATGAAGTGCAGATGCGTGCCTCCAGCGCGTTCTGTACCGCCACCCGTGGTGCCGAGGCGGTGGCAGTGGTGCCCGCATTTGCCAACGGCGATTTTTCGACGGCAACGACCTATGCCGCGGCTGCAGTTGCCGGCACGCTGTCGGTCGCCGAGAAAGAGCAACAGCCCTCCGCACAGACGCAGGGCGATGCCGACGCAGCCATTGCACCATCGGCGGATTGGGCGTTGCAGCTGCCGTTGCATGCCAGCATGCGCGTGGGGTCCAACGGCCTGCCCAACGGCGACGAAATGTTGCGCGTGGTGCGGCGCGGGCACACCGGGGCAGTGGTGGGCCTGCAGATCGCCACCAGCCTGTTCACACGCGGCGTCGCAGTGTCGGCCTTCGGCAAGGGGCAGCTGAAAGGCGAAAGGATGGAGGGCGTGGGCAATCCCGGCTATCAACTGCAGCGCGATGCGGTCAATGCGCGCCTGAAGAGCTACTTCACCGGACATCCGGCAGCACTGCCGGCAGAACCGTTCCCGCTGCAGGTCCTGATGTCCGACTGGCTGCTCGTCTACCAGAGCCTGGCCGATACCAAGTCGCCCTACGAGCTGCGCTACGCGGTGACGATCGGCGGTGAACGCTCCGGACTGTTGAAGCGCAAGGCGAGTCCGGTCAATCTGGACTGCGCGCCCACACCGCGCACCGCATCGCTCGAGGAGTGGGAGGCAAACGACTACGCGCTGGTCAAGCAGGCCGCGCAGGCCTACAGCGAGGAATGCGCCGCAAAATTTGCCGAGCAGTTACCGCAGTGGTTCCCGGATAGAGAAGCAGTTGCCACCTCCAACTGAGGCAACGCGTCATGCCGCAGGATGGCGCCTGCATCTAGATAAGAGCTACCAAAACTATTGCGCCGCCGTCAGGCGGGCGCGGCCGGTGCTCGGAATCGGTATGTGCCACTCGTACGTTCCGGCTCTGAGCGCGCCGTCCGCACCCACCTGATGACTGCGCGCTAGGTTGCGTTAGCCGCTGTAAGCGCGCTGCGCGCATCCAACTGGGTGGGTATTCTCTGCCGACATACCCTGCTCGAAAGCGAAATACAGACAGCGCATGTGTCTGAAACAAAAATGCCCGGGAACCCGGGCATTTTGCTAAGTATTACACCAGCGGCGTATTGGAAATGATCTCCACCCAGTAGCCGTCGGGGTCCTTGATGAAGGCCAGGTGCTTCATGCGGCCGTCTTCCAGGCGTTTCTGGTACGGCACGTTGAGGCTGTCGAAACGTGCGCAAGCGGCGTGGATGTCGGGCACCGAGATGCAGATGTGGCCGAAGCCGCGCGGGTCGCTGTTGCCGTCGTGGTAGACCGGGCCGTCCTGGGTTTCGGTGCCGTGGTTGTGGGTGAGTTCGAGCACGCCGGGGATGCCGGCCATCCACAGCCGACGCGCTGCATCGTCGTCGGGGATGGCGGTGTCGTCGGGCAGCAGGGCCAGGAAGTACAGGCTGAACTGCGCATCCGGAAAATCACGTGCGTCCAGCAAGCGGAAGCCCAGCACGCGCGTGTAGAAATCCAGCGAACGCTGCGCATCCTTGACGCGCAGCATGGTGTGGTTGAACACGAAACCGGCAGTGTCGGCAGGTGCGGCGCTGGCGCCGGGGACGTGTTGCAGGTCGGTCAAAGGCATTGCGGTCTCCTCGATGGAATGCGGGGGGCAGGTCAGGCTGCATTGGAGGTGGATGTTAGCGGGGCAATGGTTGTCGGCATGTCTGCACCGTGCGCGTCGGCGGTCTGGCGTCGCTCTGTGGTCGATCGTGCGCGACAGCGCGACCTGCCTTGTTCAAGGCCGTGGCATGGGCCTGCATCCGAATACGAACGGTCAGGCCCATGCGCACAGCGGTTGTCTCAGAACCAGATGCGCAGGCCGGCAACAAACCGGCTGTCGCGTGCAGGCTCATCGTCGATCGCGGCGCGGCGGGCGGTGTCGCCGAAACTGCGGCTGTGCACCCAGCCGATGTAGGGCGCGAAGCGGCGGGTGATTTCGTAGCGCAGCCGCAGGCCCACCTCGACCTGCTCCAGCCCGCTGCCGACGCCGCGCCGGTCATCGTCGGTGAGGGCGATATCGGCTTCCACGCGCGGCTGCAGGATCAGCCGGTTGGTGAGCAGCACCTCGTATTCGCCCTCCAGTCGCAGCGCGGCACGGCTGCCGCTGCCGACATAGAGCGTGGCTTCGGTCTCGAACTTGTAGGGCGCCAGGCCCTGCACGCCGAAGGCGGCCCAACGGCGCTGCTCACCCGCTCCGATGTCCTGACGTGCGCCGACCAGCAGGTCCCACCACGGCGAGATGGCGTGGCCATAGAACGCTTCCACCGATGCGGCCTGCGTGCGCCCGTCCTGCCGCTCGCCTTCGCTGCGCAACCAGAGCCGGTCGATATCGCCGCCAATCCAGGCGCGCGCTTCCCAGTCCTGGCCACTGCCGCGCGTGGTGTCGAAGGCTTCCAGTCGATCGAGCAACACGTAGTGATTGATGCCTGGCGCGTGCATCGCATGGTGCTGCAAGGGGGCGAATGCCGCCGCGATCTCCTCGGCAGTGGGCTCGGGGATCGGCGTACGTGGCAGTGCGCCGGTGGTGGGCGATGCCGGCATTTGCGTCACCGCTTCGGCATGCGGCGCGTGCTCCATGTCGGAGTGATCCATCGTCCCATGCTGTTGCCCGTGCTGCATCGACGCATGATCCATCGATGCGTGCTCCATCGATGCGTGCTCCATTGCATCGTGGTCGCTGTCTGCCTGTGATTGCCGGGTGTGGTCCAGTTGTGGATTTGCAGAGGTCTGGTGTGCGGCGTGCTGCATGCCTGCGTGGTGCATCGATGTCGGCGCTGCCGAAACGTCGGCCTGCACCGGGCGTTGCGCAGGCGTGCTGTCAGCAGCGTTTGCCGATGCAGTGCTGGAGTGCTGCGCGTGCTGCATCTGCGCATGCTCCATCTGCATCGCCTCTGCGCTCTGCTGCGCGGATGGCGGCGATGCCTCCGTTGCGATGGATGTCTGCGGGTGGGCCGCCGTTGCCTGGTCGGCTATCTGCATTGCATGTGCGCCGTCGGCATGCGCGGATGATTCCATCGCCGCATGCTGATGCTCCTGTGCAGTGGCCGATGCGCTCAGCAGCAGTGCGAGCAGCGTCCTGTATTGCGTCCGTGGTGTACTCATGCCTCCACCCGCACTTCGCGCATCATGCCCGCTTCCATGTGGTACAGCAGATGGCAATGGTAGGCCCAGCGGCCCAATGCATCGGCGCGGACGCGATAGCTGCGGCGTGTGCCGGGCGGCATGTCGATGGTGTGCTTGCGCACCTGGAAATTACCATCGGCGTCTTCCAGATCGCTCCACATGCCGTGCAGGTGGATGGGGTGCTGCATCATGGTGTCGTTGACCAGCACGATGCGCAGCCGCTCGCCGTACTGCAGCCGCAAGGGCTCTGCCGAGGCGAAGGCGATGCCGTCGAACGACCAGGCAAATTTTTCCATATGCCCGGTCAGATGCAGTTCGATCTCGCGCCCGGGTTCGCGCCCATCCGGATCCTCGAACAGGCTGTGCAGATCGGCGTAGCGCAGCACCCGGCGGCCGTTGTCGCGCAGGCCAACCCCAGGATCGTCCAGGCGCGGTGAAGTGGCATTGCTGCGCATGTCGATCAGCGGGTTGCCGTCTTCGCTGGCGGGGTGGTGCGGTGTCTTGCGCTGCGCATCGACGCTTGCATGCCCGTGCGTCTGTGCGGCTGGCATCGGCATTGCCATCGCGTGCGCCGCATGCGGGTCACTGTGCGGCGTGTCGGCGCCGTGCATGGGGTGACCTGCATGCGCCATGCCATCGCCGTGCCCCATGTCCTGCATGGTGAGGATCGCGCGTGGATCCAGCGCGGGAATCGGTGCCTGCAGCCCATGCCGCACCGCCAGCGTGCCGCAGGCGAATCCGGTGCGGCCCATGTCCTGCGCGAACAAGGTAAACGCGTCCTGGCCGATGGGCTCGACAAGCACGTCGAAGGTCTCGGCCGCCGCAATGCGCAGCTCGTCCACGCTGACCGGATGCACGTACTGGCCGTCGGCGGCCACCACGGTCATGCGCAGGCCGGGGATGCGGATGTCGAAGTAGGTCATCGACGAGCCGTTGATGAAACGCAGCAGTACCTTCTCCCCTGGCCTGAACAGGCCGGTCCAGTTGCCGGCCGGGGCGACGCCGTTGAGCAGGTAGGTGTAGGTGTTGGCGTTGACGTCGGACAGGTCGGTCGGGGTCATGCGCATGCGCCCCCACATGCCGCGGTCGGCCAGCGTTGCGCGCAGGCCGTCGTCGCGCGCATCGCGCAGGAAATCGCCCACCGTGCGCTGCGCGTAATTGTCGTGGCTGGGCATCTGCTTGAGCCGCCGGAACAGCGCGGCCGGGTCCAGGTCGGTCCAGTCCGAGAGCAGCACCACATGCTCGCGATCGTGCCGGTACGGCGGCGGTGTCAGCGGGTCGATGACGATCGCACCGTACAGGCCGGCCTGTTCCTGAAACATCGAATGGCTGTGATACCAGTAGGTGCCGGACTGGCGCAGCGCGAAGCGGTAGTGGTACTCCTGGCCCGGCGCGATGCCGTCGAAACTCATCCCCGGCACGCCGTCCATGTTGGCCGGCAGCAACAGGCCGTGCCAGTGCACCGAGGTGGGTTGGTCGGCCAGCGCGTTGCGCACGCGCACGCTGACCGTGTCGCCTTCGCGCCAGCGCAGCGTGGGGGCCGGCAGGCTCTGGTTGACGGTGATGGCGGGGCGGCGGCGCCCGGTGAGGTTGACCGGCATGCGGCCGATCTGCAGCGTCTGGCTGCTGCCGCGCAGGACCGGCGTGCTCACCGGGTTGGACGCACGCGCATCGCTGCGCCACAGGCCGGCGGTGGCGGCAACACCGCCCAGGGCCATGCCCTGAACGAAGCGGCGTCGGCTCAGGCCGCCGTTGGAGGGTGGATCGAAACAATTGGGATCGAAAGACATGACATCTCCGCTGCGGCCCACCGATGAAGGCGGACGCATCGCATCGCTTAGAAACCCCGCGCAGCAAGCGCGCGGGCCCGATGACGGCCAAGGCCGTCAGCGCTCAGGCGATGGGAGGTCGAACCGGTTGCTCGGGCACTGGACTGCCGCGCCCTTCGGCCAGGGTGGCAGGCAGGGTGGCGCGGCCAGGCAGGCCGGCGGGCACCGCAGGCAGGGTCAGCAAGGCGAGGCTGCAGTGCTGCAGGCAGTCGCAGCTGCCCAGCTTGCAGCAGTCGGCCGCGTGCGCGTGCCGGGTTTTATCGGGGGGATGCGCCGCAGCGGGCGGCGGCATGTCGGCATGGCACGGCATCGCGGCCGGCATGAGCGCGTGCGCCATCGACGCGGTCGCAACCGCCCCGGCCGACGCCATCCCCGGCAGCGCCATGCCCACCCACGCCCACGCGCCGGTGGCCGTATTGGCAACCAGGCACAGGCACAGCAGCAGGCGGAGCAGGCAACGCAGCACGGGCAGTCAGGGCGGGCAGTCGGGTGCCACGAGCATAGCACCGGCTCCCAGCTGTCCGCCCGATGACCCGCCGGCCGTGGCCGCGCGCCCGGCAGCGGTAGAATTGACGCTTCCTTCGCCGCACAGTCCTGCCATGTCGCAGCGCCAGTGGGTGGCCGCCGCCATCCAGAAGATCGAGGCCGATTTCAACCGTTCGGCCGACACCCATCTGATTCCGATGGACCTGCCGGGTTTTCCGGGCATCGACCTGTATTTCAAGGACGAGTCCAGCCACCCGACCGGCAGCCTCAAGCACCGGCTGGCGCGCTCGCTGTTCCTGTACGCGCTGACCAACGGCTGGCTGCGTGCCGGGCGGCCGGTGATCGAGGCTTCCAGTGGCTCGACCGCCATCTCCGAGGCCTACTTCGCGCGGCTGCTGGGGGTGCCCTTCATCGCGGTGATGCCGGCTTCGACCTCGCCGGAAAAGATCGCCGCGATTCAGTTCCAGGGCGGCCGCTGCCATCTGGTCGAGCGTGCCTGCGATCTGGACAGCGCCTCGCACCAGCTCGCGCGCGAGACCGGCGGTCATTTCATGGACCAGTTCACCTACGCCGAGCGCGCCACCGACTGGCGCGCCAACAACAACATCGCCGAATCGATCTTCAAGCAGCTGGCCGAGGAGCCGCATCCGATTCCCGACTGGATCGTCTGCAGCCCCGGCACCGGCGGCACCAGCGCCACGCTCGGCCGCTATGTGCGCTACCGGCGCCACGCCACCCGCATCCTCTGCGCCGACCCGGAAGTGTCGGTGTTCTTCGACGGCTATTGCCGCGCGGTGGACGGGCAGTGCCCCAAGGAGCTGGCCATCACCGGCGGCTCGCGCATCGAAGGCATCGGCCGGCCGCGGGTGGAGTCCAGCTTCATCGCCAGCTGCGTGGACGTGATGATCAAGGTGCCCGACGCTCTGAGCCTGGCCGCCATGCGCCATGTCAGCGCCACGCTCGGCCGCCGCGTCGGTGGCTCCACCGGCACCAACTTCGTCGGCGTGCTGCAGGCCGCCCAGCGCATGCGCCAGGCCGGCCGCAGCGGCTCCATCGTCACCATCCTGTGCGATGCCGGCGAGCGCTATGCGCACAGCTATTACGACCCGGCCTGGTACGTGGCGCGCGACATCGACGTCACCGACAGCGATGCGGCCATTGCCATCGCCGTCAACGGCGGCGACTTGCCTGCGCTGCCTTGTGCGGCGCTGGAATGACCGCCATATCCGATCAGCTGCTGGCAGAACCGCTGCCTCTGGCAGCGTCTGCCAGTCCCTCGCCCTGATTCCTGATCCAGTCCACCGCCGGAGCGCCCCATGACCAACCCGCTGCTCGACCTGTCCGGACTGCCGTCCTTCGATGCGATCCGCCCCGAACACGTGGGCCCGGCAATCGATCAACTGCTCGCCGAGGCCGAGGCCTCGGTGAAAGCGGCCGAGCAGGTCAGCCCGGTCAGCTGGGACAGCTTCGTGGTGCCGCTGGACGATGCTACCGAGCGGCTGTGGCGTGCCTGGGGCCAGGTCGGCCATCTGCAGGCGGTGGTCAATACGCCGGAACTGCGCGAGGCCTACAACAGCAATCTGCCCAAGCTCAGCCGCTTCGGCAGTGCGCTGGCGCAGAACCTGGCGCTGTATGCGCAGTACAAGGCGCTGGCCGAAGCGCCGGAAGCGGCGCACTACGACGCCGCGCGGCGCAAGGTGCTGGAAAACGCGCTGCGCGATTTCCGCCTCGGCGGTGCCGAGCTGGATGACGCGTCCAAGGCGCGGTTTGCGCAGGTCCAGGAAGAACTGTCCGCACTGGCCGCCAAGTTTTCGCAGAACGTGCTCGATGCCACCGATGCATGGTCGTACGTGAGCGAGGACGCAACCGAGCTGTCTGGTTTGCCGGCCGAGGTGGTCGCCGCTGCACGTGCGGCCGCGGAAAAGGACGGCGTGCCTGGCTGGAAGCTGACCTTGCAGATGCCGTGCTATCTGCCGGTGCAGACCGATGCGGACAATCGCGAGCTGCGCGCGCGGCTGTATCGCGCCAACGCCGAGCGCGCCTCCGAGTTCGGCGATGCCGCGCTGGACAACAGCGCCAATATCGATCGTATCCTGGCCCTGCGCGCCGAACTGGCGCAGCTGCTCGGCTTTGCCAGTTACGCGGAGTATTCGGTCGCCACCAAGATGGCGCAAAGCCCGGATGAAGTGATGGGCTTCCTGCGCGATCTGGCAGTGCGCGCCAGGCCGTATGCGCAACGCGACCGTGCCGAGCTCGAAGCCTTCGCCCGCGACGAACTTGGCCTGGACGAACTGCAGGCCTGGGATCTGGCCTACGCCTCCGAAAAACTCAAGCAGGCGCGCTACAGCTTCTCCGAGCAGGAGGTGAAGCAGTACTTCACCGAGCCCAAGGTGCTGGCCGGTCTGTTCGATGTGATCCACAGCCTGTACGGCCTGACCGTCAAGCCCGACCGCGCGCCGGTCTGGCATGCGGATGTGCGCTTCTATCGTCTGGAAGATGCGCAGGGCGAGCTGGTCGGCCAGTTCTATCTGGACCTGTACGCGCGTGAAGGCAAGCGTGGCGGCGCGTGGATGGACGATTGCCGCAACCGCCGCGACACCGCCAACGGCGTGCAGACGCCGCTGGTGTATCTGGTGTGCAACTTCGGCCGTGGCAGTGGCGATACGCCGGCCACGTTCCGGCATGGCGAAGTCACCACGCTCTTCCATGAAATGGGCCACGGCCTGCATCAGTTGCTGACGCGCATCGGCGAGTTGGGCGTGGCCGGTATCAACGGCGTGGAATGGGACGCGGTGGAACTGCCGAGCCAGTTCATGGAGAACTTCTGCTGGGAATGGGAGCGCGTGCAGGCGATGACCGCGCACGTGCAGACCGGCGAGCCGCTGCCGCGCAACCTGTTCGACCGGCTGCTGGCCGCACGCAATTTCCAGAGCGGCATGTTCACCGTGCGCCAGCTGGAATTTGCGTTGTTCGACATGCAGCTGCACAGCAGCTTCGACCCGACCCAGGACAACGTGCTGCAGCTGATCGAGCGCGTGCGCGACGAGGTGGCGGTCAACCGCCCGCCGGCATGGAATCGCTTCCCGCACCAGTTCAGCCATATCTTCGCCGGCGGTTACGCAGCCGGTTACTACAGTTACAAGTGGGCCGAAGTGCTCAGTGCCGATGCCTACGCCGCGTTCGAAGAAGCGCCGGAACAGGTCGCTGACACCGGCGCACGTTTTCGTCATGAAGTGTTGTCGCGCGGTGGCAGCCGCAGCGCGGCCGACAACTTCCGCGCCTTCCGGGGACGCGCGCCGAGCATCGACGCATTGCTGCGGCACAACGGCATGGCCGGCTGAACCGGGAGTGGGGAATCGGGATTGGGGAGTGGCAAGAGCGATCTCTCCGCACACCGATCCCCAATTCCCAATTCCGCGCGGCGCCCGCCGCCGCGCCCTCACACCCGCCCGAACACCAGCGCTGCGTTGGTGCCGCCGAAGCCGAAGCTGTTGGACATCACCGTGTTCACCGTGGCGTCCTGGGTCTGTCGCAGGATCGGGAAGCCTTCGGCGCGCGGGTCGAGTTCGTCGATATGCGCCGAGCCGGCCATGAAGCCGTCGCGCAGCATCAGCAGGCTGTAGATCGCCTCGTGCACGCTGGCCGCGCCCAAGGAATGGCCGGACAGCGCCTTGGTCGAGGACAGCGGCGGGACGTTGTCGCCGAACACCTCGCGTACCGCGCCCAGCTCGGTCACATCGCCCAGCGGCGTGGAGGTGCCGTGCGTGTTGAGGTAGTCGATCGGCTGCGTCAGGCCCTGCATGGCCATGTGCATGCAGCGCACCGCACCTTCGCCGCTGGGCGCCACCATGTCGGCGCCATCGGAGGTCACGCCATAGCCGAGCAGTTCGGCATGGATGCGTGCGCCGCGCGCGATGGCGTGGTCATAGTCTTCCAGCACCAGCATGCCGCCGCCGCTGCCGATGACAAAGCCGTCGCGCTGCGCATCGTAGGGCCGCGAGGCCACGGCGGGGCGATCGTTGAAGCCGGTGGACAGCGCGCCCATTGCATCGAACATCACGCTCATGGTCCAGTGCAGTTCTTCGCCGCCGCCGGCGAACATCACATCCTGCGCGCCGTGCCGGATCAGGTCCGCGGCCGCGCCGATGCAATGCGCCGAGGTCGCACACGCGGCCGACAGCGAATAGCTCAGGCCACGGATCTTGAACGCGGTCGCCAACGAAGCGGAGACCGACGAACACATCGTGCGCGGCACCATGTACGGGCCGACCTTGCGCACGCCACGGTTGCGCAGCAGATCGGCGGTTTCCACCTGCCACTGGCTGGATCCGCCACCGGAGCCGGCAATCAGGCCGGTGCGCAGGTCGCTGACCTGCTCGGCATCCAGTCCGGCATCGGCGATCGCATCGCGCATCGCCAGGTAGGCATAGGCCGAGGCATCGCCCATGAAGCGTTTGAGCTTGCGGTCGATCAGGCTGTCCAGATCCAGCGCCACCGCACCGCCGACCTGGCTGCGCAGGCCGGCGTCGGCATGATCGGGCAATGCGGTGATGCCCGAGCGGCTCTCGCGCAAGGCGCTGGAGACGGTGTCCAGATCATTGCCCAGGCAGGAAGTGATGCCCATTCCGGTGACGACGACGCGACGCATCAGAAATTCTCCGTTGAAGTGAACATGCCCACGCGCAGATCGTTGGCCGTGTAGATTTCGCGCCCGTCCACCAGCATGCGTGCATCGGACTGGGCCATCACCAGCTTGCGGTTGATCACGCGGCTGATATCGATTTCGTAACTGACCAATTTCGCGCTCGGCAACACCTGGCCGGTGAACTTGACCTCGCCGCAGCCCAGCGCGCGGCCGCGGCCCGCTGCGCCGATCCAGGTGAGGAAGAAGCCGGTCAGCTGCCACATCGCGTCCAGGCCCAGGCAGCCGGGCATCACCGGGTCGTCGATGAAGTGGCAGCCGAAGAACCACAGGTCCGGGCGCACGTCGAGTTCTGCGCGGATCAGGCCCTTGCCATGCGCGCCGCCGCTGTCGTTGATCTCGGTGATGCGGTCGAACATCAGCATCGGGTCGTTGGGCAGGCGGGCACTGTCGGGTCCGAACAATTCCCCGCGCGCGCTGGCCAGCAATTGGTCGCGCGAGTACGCACTTTGACGAGTCATGACGAACGTTTCCTGCAAGAAGCGAAAGGCGAGGCCGGCAAGGGTGCATGAGGGCGCGCGGTTCAATCAAACGTTTTATCCGTACGCATGCGTGCTGTTTTCAGCCGGTTGCGCAGTGCGGCAAGCATGTGTGGCAGACAGGATCCAACGCGGATCACGGCATTCAGCGGAACGCGTCAGGCATGCCTGCTCGGCGTGGATCGGCACCCGGACAGACGCAGCAGAGCGTCCCGCCAGCGCTCGCGTCCGTTCGCGCCCGGGCTTGCGCGATGGCGCGGCGCAAGACGTGAGACGCGGCTGATTTATCATGGCCCGACGTTTTCGGAGAGATGCCAGCTTGATGCGCAAGATCGTGCACGTGGACATGGATGCGTTCTACGCGTCCGTGGAGCAACGTGACGATCCATCGCTGCGCGGCAAGCCGGTGGTGGTGGCCTGGCGCGGTGCGCGCTCGGTGGTGTGCGCGGCCTCGTACGAAGCGCGCACCTATGGCATCCGTTCGGCCATGCCCGCGCTGCGTGCCGAGCGCCTGTGTCCGGATGCGGTATTCGTGCCGCCGGATTTTGCGCGCTACAAGGCGGTGTCGCGGCAGGTGCGCGAGATCTTCCATCGCCACACCGATCTGGTCGAGCCGCTGTCCCTGGACGAGGCCTATCTGGATGTCACGCAAGCCAAGACCGGCATGCAGCTGGCCACCGAAATCGCGCAACTGATCCGCAGCCAGATCCGCGAGGAAACCCAGCTCACCGCATCGGCCGGCATCGCACCGAACAAGTTCCTGGCCAAGATCGCCTCGGACTGGCGCAAGCCCGACGGGCAGTTCGTCATCGCGCCCAGTCGTGTCGATGCGTTCCTGCTGCCGCTGCCGGTCAACCGCATTCCCGGCGTGGGCAAGGTGATGGATGGCAAGTTGGCGGCGTTGGGGATCGTCACCGTCAGCGATCTTCGGCTGCGCCCCCTGGAAGAATTGCAGGCGCATTTCGGCAGCTTCGGGCAGAGCCTGTACCGCCGCGCACGCGGCATCGACGAGCGCCCGGTCGAGCCGGATCAGGAGGTGCAATCGGTGTCCTCGGAAGATACCTTCAGCGAGGACATCGCGCTGGAGGCACTGGATCCGCACATCCTGCGCCTGGCCGAAAAGACCTGGCTGGCCACGCGGCGTACCGAGCGCATCGGGCGCACCGTGGTCCTCAAGTTGAAGACCTCCAACTTCCGCATCCTGACCCGCTCGTACACGCCAGATCAGCCACCGGCTTCGCTGGAGGCATTGGCGGAGATCGCGCTGGCGCTGACCCGGCGCGTGGAGTTGCCCGACGACACGCGCTATCGCCTGGTCGGGGTGGGATTGAGCGGTTTCAGCGACGCGGAAGAGGGCGCGGTGCAGGGCGAGTTGTTCGGCGACATGCCGCCGGCGCAGTGAGTGCGTGGCGGCATGGCTGCTGCACCGCGGCCGCGGCGTGTGGTGCATGCAGCGATGACTGCACCCATGCATGCAGCCACGCATGCATCGGCCGTTCGCATCGCGCCACGGTGACGCGCCCTGAATCCCGCAGCTCGTACACTGCAGGCCGCTCCCCCAACGAGACTGTGCGCATGTTTCCGTATCCGCTGGTGATCTTCGACCTGGATGGCACGCTGGTGGACAGCGCACCCAATATCGCCGAAGCGCTCAATGCCACCTTGCAGGAACTCGGGCTGCAGCAGTTCAGCGAGGCGACGATCCGCAGCTGGATCGGCGAAGGCGTGCACGTGCTGCTCGCCACCGCCTTGCGCGAAGCCGGCGGCACCCACGATGCCGATACCGAGATGCCGCTGATGATGCGCCACTACCAGGCCAGCCTGCTGCACAACCCGCAGCTGTATCCCGGTGTTGCCGAGGCATTGGCCGGCCTGCGCGAGGCCGGCGCCACGCTGGCGCTGTGCACCAACAAGCCAGCGCGCTTCATCGCGCCGCTGCTGGAGCACCTGGGCATCGCTGCGCATTTCAGCAGCGTGCTCGGTGGCGATTCGCTGCCGCAGCGCAAACCCGATGCAGCGCCGCTGCTGCACCTGGCCAAACAGTTCGGGCGCACACCGCAGCAATGCCTGATGGTCGGCGATTCGGCCACCGACGCGGCGGCTGCAAACGCCGCGGCAATGCCGCTGGCGATGGTGCGTTACGGCTATCTGCGCGGCTTCGATGTGCAGAGCGCCGGTGCCGTGGCCATCATCGATGACATGCGGCAATTGCTGGCGCTGAAGTAAGACGCGCAGTGTTGCCAGCGCGGATGCAGGCATCGTCCACACCGCGGCGCGGCAACCAATACCACCATCGGCTGGCTGCGTTTGTCGCCTTGAATGAAGGCCTTTCGCACGCTGGCCGCATCGTCGGCCAGCTAACGCGTACAGTTCCCCACCGGTGTGCGTCATTGGTGACGTCTGCGCTGCCGGAAGCGGCAATGCCTGCGTGCGGCCATGCCAGCGCAGCGTTCCGATTTGAGAATGAATCGCATCTGTGTAGAATGCGCGGACAAGTTTGACTGTGTCAGCGCCGCGCACGCGCGTCGGGCGCGGCGCTGCATGCATCACTCCCATCGTGTCACCTCAAGCCGTCGCCAGAGGTCCATCTCCTGTCGAGAGGTTTGAGAATGTCCGCATCACGCCGGTCATGGATGTCTGCGCCTGCACGTCGTCCCGTGTTGTCCCACCGTCAGCTGGTGCTGGCCATTGCTCTCGGTTGCGGCAGCTGCATCTGCAGCGCATCGGCCGAAGAGGTTGCAGCCGAGCCACAGTCGCTGGGCACCGTGCACGTCACCGCCGCGCAGATCGCACGCCAGGCCTTGGGGTCATCGGTGATCACCGCCGAAGACATCGAACGGCGCCCACCGGTCAACGATCTGTCGCAGTTGCTGCGCACCATGCCTGGCGTCAACCTCACCGGCAACAGCGCCTCCGGCCAGTACGGCAACAACCGCCAGATCGATCTGCGCGGCATGGGCCCGGAAAACACGCTGATCCTGGTCGACGGCAAGCCGGTGGGATCGCGCGATGCGGTGCGCATGGGCCGCAGCGGCGAGCGCAATACGCGCGGCGACACCAACTGGGTGCCGGCCGAAGCGGTGGAGCGTATCGAAGTGCTGCGCGGCCCGGCCGCAGCACGTTACGGCTCCGGTGCCTCCGGCGGTGTGGTCAACATCATCACCAAGAAGCCGACCGGCGACCTGACCGGTTCGATGACGGTGTTCGGCCTGGTGCCGCAGCACAGTGCCGAAGGCGGTGGCCAGCGTGCCGGCTTCCAGCTCAGCGGGCCGCTGAGCGACACGTTCTCGTTCCGCCTGTATGGAAACCTCAACAAGACCGATCCGGATTCGCTGGAGCTCAATCGCCGCTTTGCCAGCAGTGCCGCCGCGGTGCCGCCGGCCGGGCGCGAGGGCGTGCGCAACAAGGACATCAACGGCCTGCTGCGCTGGGATCCGATGGAAGGCCAGGTGATGGAACTCGATGCCGGCTTCAGCCGCCAGGGCAATCTGTACGCCGGTGATCGTGCGGTCAGCGCCGATGGCCTGGCCGGTGCCGATCTGGGCGCACTGTTCGGCAGCGAAACCAACACCATGATCCGCCGCACCGCCTCGCTGACCCATCGCGGCACCTGGGCGCTCGGTACCTCGCGCCTCACCGCCGCCTATGAAGGCACCGACAATACCCGCCTTAACGAAGGCCTGGCCGGCGGCCCCGAAGGCTCCATTGCCGCCAGCCTGCTCAATTCCACCGCCACGCTCGACAACCTCAACATCGACGGCGAGTTCAACATGCCGTTGCAGGCCTGGGCCGAGCAGGTGCTGACGCTGGGTTTCGAGCGCCGCCAGAGCCGCCTCAGCGATGCGTATTCGATGTCGCAGACGGTGAGCGCCGGCGGCGGCTTTCCCGGTCTTGCCAACGGCACGCGCAGCCCACGCAGCGAGGCCACGCTCAGCGCGGTGTATCTGGAAGACAACATCTATGTCAGCGAGCGGCTGACGCTGACGCCCGGTGTGCGGCTGGATCACCACAGCCAGTTTGGCAACAACCTCAGCCCCAGCCTCAACGTGCAGTACAAACTCAGCGACGACTGGTTGCTCAAGGGCGGCATCGCGCGCGCCTTCAAGGCGCCCAACCTGTATCAGTCCAACGCCAATTATCTGTATTACACACGCGGCAATGGCTGCCCGGTGCTGTTCCCCAATCTTGGTTCGGGCTGCTATATCCAGGGCAACGACAACCTCGATCCGGAGACCAGCATCAACAAGGAGATCGGCATCGAGTGGGCACCGCAAACCGGTCACCACGCCTCGCTGACGTACTTCCATAACGCCTACGACAACAAGATCGTCGCCGGCATGACGCCGGTCGGTATCACCGTCGACCGGCGCGGGCAGGTGTTCCAGTGGACCAATGCATCGGAAGCGATCGTGCAGGGCGTGGAAGGTAATCTCACGTTGCCGCTGTTGGGCGAGCAGGGCCGCGAGCTGAAGTGGAACACCAATGTCACCTACATGATCGAGAACAAGAACACCGCGACCGATCAACCGCTGTCGGTGATCCCGGAATACACCGTCAACACCACGCTGGATTGGCAGCCGACCCAGGCCTTGTCGCTGCTGCTCACCGGGACCTTCTACGGCAAGCAGGAGTCGGCCACGCAATCGAGCACCAGCGGCGGCGCCATCGCCCCCGACACGCGCGACCCCTATGACCTGTGGGGCGTCAGTGCGCGTTACCGGATCACCCGCAAGGTCAGCGTGGGCGTCGGTGTGGACAATCTGTTCGACACCCGTCTGTTCCGCGAAGGCACCAACAACACCGGCGGCGCGGCGGGTGCAGCCACCTACAACGAACCCGGTCGCGCGTTTTGGGCGAGCCTGAGTTTCGGTTTCTGACAGCGATGCGGCGCCGTGCGCGAACGTGCGCGCCGCGACAGGAGAGTGCAATGACCCGACAGCATCGTTGGCGGCTTGCGTGTGCCGCTGCGCTGATGTGGATCGCCGGCGCTGTGCCGGCGTTCGCACAGCCGGACCTGAGCCGCACGATCGGCAGCACCGTCGCCGATCGTCCCAGTGCCTCGTATGTGTTCAGCGCGTTGCGCCTGGATTCGGCCGATGGCCAGCGCCATTACCGCGTGCGCATCGCCACCCCCAAAGCTGCGCCACCGGCTGCGGGGTATCCGGTGGTGTATCTGCTGGATGGCAATGCCGCGCTGATGGAGCTGGATGAGCGCCTGCTCGACAGCCTGACCACCCACGGCGATGCGCCGGTGCTGGTGTTCATCGCCGACGACAGCGCATTGCGCATCGATGCGGTGGGGCGCAGCCTGGACTACACGCCTGCGCGCTATAGCGACGGGCGGGTGGAAACCGATCCACTCGATCCGCAGCGCAGAACCGGCGGTGCGGCGGCGTTCGCGCAGCTGATCGCAACAGGCATTCGCCCGCAGGTGGAAGCGCGCGTGGCGGTGGACCGTCAGCGGCAGACGCTGTGGGGCCATTCGTATGGCGGATTGTTCGTGCTGCAGGTGTTGCTGACGCAGCCGCAGCTATTCCAGCACTACGTCGCGGTCGACCCGTCGCTGTGGTGGGGCGATGGGTTTGTCGTGCAGCAGGCGCAGCGTGTGGTCGACCATGCACGGGAGCGTTCGGCGGGCACGCAGCCATCCAGGCGTCGGCTGACGCTGATGGCAGGCGAGGGCGCACCATCGGCGAACAAGGCAAAACCGGATCGCCCGGGGCGGCCGCGCGCAGATCCACAGGCCGCCCGACGCCTCGTCGCGCTGTTGTCGTCGTTACCCGGCCTTACCGCCGACTATCAACCGCTGCCAGGCCTCAGCCATGGCCAGACGTTGGGCGCATCGCTTGCGCCAACGTTGCGGGATGCAGCGACGCGTCGATGACGTCCCATCAAGCAGGCGCTCGAGGAAAACCCGCTCGACAAGCACGCTGCTGCGGATCGCAGTGTTGATGCCGCACGCATGCAGCGGTGACACCTCGGCGCAGGCACTCAATCGTCGCGCGTGTCGCTCTGGTCCGCAGTCTCGTCGTCTGCTTCGCCTATCTCACCGTGCGTATCGTCGTTGTCGGCGCGTGCGTAGTGCACGGTTTCCACCGGTCCACCGACCGCGCGCCCGCGCACCGGCAACAGCGCACTGGCTGCCTCGTATTCGGCCAGCAAGGCATGCCGGCGCGCTTCCGGCACGTCCTGCCAATGGCAGTCGGTCAACGCGCCTTCCAGCGAATACAGCAGGTTGAGGCTGGGCTTGAAGCCGGCGCGGCGCACTTTGACGAATGCGCCCACCGCGCCCACCGCCTGCAGATCCTGCTGCGTGCGCAGGCCGACCTGGCGCAGCCACGCCGCACTTTTCGGGCCGATGTTGCGCAGCCGTTCGGTGGTCACGTCAGCGCGCCGACGAAGACCTGGGCAATGGCTTCCAGGCCGCGCTGATCGTCGGCGTCGAAGCGATCCAGCTCCGGGCTGTCCAGATCCAGCACGCCGATCAGCGCATCGCCCCTGACCAGCGGAATCACCAGCTCCGAGCGCGAGGCCGAATCGCAGGCGATATGCCCGGGGAAGGCATCCACGTCGGCAATGCGCTGACTCTGCCGGGTGCTGGCAGCCGCGCCGCACACGCCCTTGTCCAGCGGAATGCGCACGCAGGCCGGCAAGCCCTGGAACGGCCCCACCACCAGCTCGCGGCCGTCGTAGAAATAGAAGCCGGCCCAGTTGAGCGACGGCAACGCATTGAAGATCAGTGCGGCCAGGTTGGCGGCATTGGCGATCCGGTCCGGCTCGCCATGCACCAGGGCCTGGGCCTGGGCGGTGAGCTGGGCGTATTGTTCCGGCTTGCTGCCGGTCAGCGAAGAGGTTGCGAACATGGCCGAAGTTTAGCAGCGGCCATCCGCAGCGGCATTGCGACTCAGCCGCGCGTTCGGATCCGCACGCTATGCTGCGCGCCCCCACGGCAACCGCGGCGCGGCCGCAGGAACAGACGCATGCAGCTTCCGGCGTTGTATGTCACCGGCACCGACACCGGCATCGGCAAGACCATGGCCAGCACCGCGCTGCTGCACGCACTGCGCAGACAGGGCCACACGGCGGTCGGCATGAAGCCGGTGGCCAGCGGTTGCGAGCACACGCCGCAGGGCTGGCGCAACGAGGACGCGCTGGCGCTGCAGGCCGCCAGCGCCCCGCAACCCGATTACGCCACCCTCAATCCCTATGCCTTGCCGGCACCGCTGGCGCCGGAACTGGCCGCCGCCGATGTCGGCGTGACCCTGTCGCTGGAGCCGATCGTCCAGGCCTTCGCGCAATTGCGCGCGCAGGCCGAGGTGGTGGTGGTGGAAGGTGTCGGCGGCTGGGCTGCGCCATTGAGCGCCGATCTGGACCAGGCCGATCTGGTGCGTGCGCTCAAGCTGCCCGTGGTGCTGGTGGTCGGCATCCGGCTGGGCTGCATCAATCACGCGCGCCTGACCGCCGCGGCGATCGCTGCCGACGGGCTGGACTGCATCGGCTGGATCGCCAACGAGGTCGACCCGCAGATGGAGCGCATCGAGGAGAACATCGGCATGCTGCGCCAGCGCCTGGCGATGCCGTGCTGGGGCCGGATCGGCTGGCGGCCGGGCGCCGATGCCGCGGCGCAGTCGCTGGGGCTGCACGTGCCGGTCTGAGTGATGTTGGCGGTCTGGCGGCCGCGTCACTGCGACGCGGATCGCCAGATGCCATCCCAGCCTTGCGCGCTGCCGGGCGCTCGCCCTGCGTCCCGGCGTTTCCAGTGCACCCTGCGCCGTGCCGCGATACCACCTGGTCGGAGTGGCAGCGCGCGCAATGCGCAGACAATAAAAAAGCCCGACAGAGGGAGGGATCTGTCGGGCCGGATTGCATGGGGGGAGGGACCCATGCAAAGACGCTGAATTTTTTGTCGGCGCTTACGTGCGCCGGGTCTTGCTTTTGGCGGCCTGCTCGCTGTTGGCCTCGAACTGCTGCTTGGCCAGTTGGCCGAGCGCATCGGATGCCTTCAATCCCAGTCCAACCACTTCCTGATTCACCGAGGCCAGCCGTTCCAGGTTGTCGCGGGCCAGTTGCAGCCCCTTCGGCCAGAGCGTCTGGTAGGCGCCAAGGTCGCGGGCCTGGGCAAACTCACCGAAGAAGCTGGTGGTCGCACTGACGTTGCGTTCGAGCGTCTTCAGCTGCAGGCCAAACGCGTTTTCCGCGTGTTCCATCGCCAACTGGTTGGCGCGTGCCGCTGCAGAGGCAAAGCTGTTGAAGCCGTTTTCGAACTGCGCCGACATTGCGAACCCCTTGGGGAAGGCTGTGACCGTTGTTGCGTTGCAGCATACGCGGATATTGCTGCGATGCAACACGTTTGCTGAAAATTTCCGAAATCGCCTGCAAAGCGTTTTGAAATCAATCCATTATCCGTGCCGTAGAAACGGCAAGACCGCCCTGGAGGCGGCCTTGCGTCACACCACTGCGCTGCGCGATCAGCCGCGATAGCGGCAGCCGGAGGTGCAGGTTTCATGCACCACGATCTCGCTCAGCTGCGGCAGCGCCGGCTTGAGCTGGTCCCAGATCCAGATCGCCAGCCGCTCGCTGGTCGGGTTTTCCAGCCCCTCGATGTCGTTGAGGTAGTGGTGGTCCAGGCGGTCGTAGATCGGTTGGAAGGCGGCCTTGATGTCGCCGAAATCCATGATCCAGCCGGTCTCGGCACCGGGTTCGCCGCTGACATGCAGCTCGACCCGGAACGAATGCCCGTGCAGGCGGGCGCACTTGTGGCCGGGGGGCACATTGGGAAGCCGGTGCGCGGCTTCGAGCGTAAAGACTTTGAAGATATCCATGCGCGCCATTGTAAGTGCGCCGGTGCCTGCCGGGCTGACCCGATCGCGGCGACACAGCGTCTCTGCGCCCTGGCATGGCACCCGCAACGCGGGGTGGTCGCGTTGCGCCGGAGCGCCGCACCCGGTCGGCCGCACAACGTCCGACGCGCGTCTTACTGCGTCCGGCCAGCGACGTGTGTCACCGCGCGTCATATCTCTATGCAGATCTGTAATTTTTGTTAATCGATTGCGCATGGCCCACTGCAAAACCCCCATTCATGGATGCCGTGCGTGAAGCGCCCGATGCCTTATCTGCTGTCTGCTGCCGTTCTGTCGGCGCTGATTCCCCTTGCCCATGCCGACGACGCGACAGCCGACACGGGCAAGACCCTGGCCACCGTCAGCGTCACCGGCTCCAATATCAAACGCACCGACAGCGAAGGCCCGAACCCGGTGCAGGTGATCGACCGCCAGCAGCTGGAGCAGTCCGGCAAGGTCACCGTGGCCGACGCGCTACGCTCGATCTCGGCCAACACCGGCAACGCCACCAACGAAACCACCAACAACGGCTGGGCGTCCGGCTCGGCGGGCATCGGCCTGCGCGGGCTGTCGCAGAAGAACACCCTGGTGCTGCTCAACGGACGCCGCCTGGCCAACTACGGCTTTCCCGCCAATGGCCTGGGCGACACCTTCGTCAACCTCAACGCATTGCCGCTGGTGGCGGTGGAACGCATCGAAGTGCTCAAGGACGGTGCCTCTGCCGTGTACGGCTCCGACGCGGTGGCCGGCGTGGTCAACATCATCACCCGCCAGGATTTCCAGGGCGCAGAGCTGGGCGTGAGCGGCGGCACCTCCGATCAGGGCGGCATGGATACCCAGCGCGCCAAGTTCATCGGCGGCATCGGCGATCTTGACCGCGACGGCTACAACATCCTTTTCAGTTTCGACGCCTACAACCGCGACCGGCTGGATCAGGATCAGCGCGCGCTGACCCGCTCGGGCATCTACACCGACCTGCCCGGCGGGCGCTGGAACGGCTGGTCGGCCAAGGGCGCGCGCTACCTGGTCGGCGGCCGCTCGGTGCCGATGCTGGATGCGCAAGGCAACTGCCCCGCCGGCACCGTGCTGACCGCCAGCGCGCCGATCGACGGCCTGGCCGGCGACACCTGCGGCTTCAACCAGGCCCCGTTCACCACGCTGATTCCCTCGACCAAGCGCTATCAGGCCTACACCAACGCCACCTTCCGGCTCAGCGACAATGTCGAGGCGTTCGGCGAGGCGCTCTACAGCGAGGTCAAGGGCGTGTCGATCTTCGGCTCCAGCCCGTACTTCACCCTGGAAGGCGGCCGCTTCGCCTTGAACGCCAGCAGCGGGCTGGCCGAGCCGGTGTCCAACCTGTTGCCGGCCTCCAGCCCGTACAACCCGTACGGCACCGCGGTGCCGATCGAATACACCTTCTTCGACCTGGGCCAGACGGTCAAAACCAATCGCTCGCAGTCCTACCGCTTTCTCGGTGGTGTGCGCGGCAAGACCGAACGCTGGGATTGGGAGGCGGCTGCGTTCGCCGCACGCAGCACCGAGCACGAAACCGTGTCCGGTGGCTTCGCCAACCGCTTCACGCTGGCGCAGGCGCTGGCCGACGGCAGCTACAACCTGCTCGACCCGTCCGCCACGCCGCAGTCGGTGATCGACGGCATCAACCTCAGCACGCTGCGCCCGGCGCAATCGACGCTGCGCGGCGTCGATGCCAAGGTGTCCGGCAACCTGTTCGAGCTGCCGGCCGGCAGCGTCGGGTTCGCTGCCGGTGCCGAGTGGCGGCAGGAGGAACTGGTCTCGCGCAATCCCTGGCAGATCGACCAGGGCCTGCAGATCCGCCCCGCGATTGCCGCGGTGGATGGCGAGCGCAGGGTGTCGGCGCTGTATGCCGAGGTCAACCTGCCGCTGCTGCGATCGCTGGAACTGCAACTGGCCGGGCGCGGCGATCACTACAGCGATTTCGGCGAGGCGTTTTCGCCCAAGGCCAGCCTGCGCTGGCAGCCGCTGGACGCCGTGCTGGTGCGCGCGGCCGCCTCGCGCGGCTTTCGCGCACCGTCGTTGTCGGAGAATGCGGCCAGCACCAACATCTCTTACGGCTCGGTGGTCGACCCGTTCGATCCGGACGTGCCGGGCTCGCGCCAGAACCCGACCTTCTTCACCGTCGGCAACACCGCGCTCGAACCCGAGCGCACACGCAGCTACAACCTGGGCGTGGTGCTGTCGCCGTGGGCCGACACCAGCCTGAGCGTGGACTGGTACAAGATCGAACTGGAGAATCTGGTCGGCACCGGCAACAACGCCACCATCGTGCAGAACAACGACCCGGCCGACGTGATCCGCAACGAGCGCGGCACCCTGGTGGCGGTGTACAACCGCTACCAGAACCTCAGCGAGCTGACGACCTCGGGAGTCGATGTCGAACTGCGTCAGCGCTGGCGCACCGAGGCAGCCGGCAACTTCGGCCTCAATACCGCCTATACCCATGTGCGCGATTACCGCCGCCCCACCGTGGTCGGTGGCCCGTTGCAGGATTACGCCGGCAGCAATCTCGGCCCGTCGCTGCCACGCAACAAGGCCACCACCACGCTGGACTGGAACCTGGGCACCGTCAGCGCCGCACTGACCTGGTACTACACCGGCGGCTACGACCAGAGGGCCAGCGCCGCGGCCACTGCCGTGCAGTCGCGTGTGGGCGACTACAACCAGTTCGACCTGTATCTGGGTTACACCGGCATCGACAAGCTGACCCTGTACGCCAAGATCGAGAACCTGGCCGACAAGCAGCCGCCGGTCGACGCCTCGTTCCCGGGCATTCGTGCGCCTTACGACTTCACCCAGTACGACCTGCGCGGGCGTTACTTCACCGTTGGCCTGGACTATCGATTCTGATCGGAATACGCACGGCCCATGCACGCCCGTGCGATGGTGCGTGCGTGCTCCAGCGTGCTGTCTCAACCCAATCGCCATTCGCCCCCGGACACTTTCCAAGGAACTCCGATGACGTCTTCGCCGCATGCCTGGCTGCTCGCCCTGGCCTTTGTCGCACCTTCCCTCGCTGCCCAACCTGCGGCCCAACCCGTCGCGCTGCCGGGTTATGACGCCGCTGCCGCACAGGCGCAGCGCGCGCTGGAAGCGCGTTTCGATAGCGGCCTGAAGGACGCCGATTATCGCGGCTGGTTGAAGCAATGGGCATCGGCGCCCAATCACGTTGGCGCGCCGCATAACCTGGAGAACGCCCGCGATCTGCAAAACCGCCTGCGCGGCTACGGGTGGGATGCGCGCATCGAAACCTTCCAGGTGCTGTGGCCCTCGCCCAGGAGCTCGCAGCTGGAATTGCTCGGGGCAAAGCCGTATGTCGCGCGTCTGAAGGAGCCGCCGCTGCCGGGCGACAGCACCTCCACCCAGACCGAGAACGTGCTGCCGCCGTATGTGATCTACGGCGGCAATGGCGATGTCACCGGCGATCTGGTCTACGTCAATTACGGCATCGCCGAAGACTACGAAGCGCTGGCGCGCAATGGCGTGGATGTGCGCGGCAAGATCGTCATCGCCCGCTACGGCAAGGGTTGGCGCGGGCTCAAGCCGCGGCTGGCGCAGGAGCATGGCGCGATCGGCGCGATCATCTATTCCGATCCGCGCGACGACGGCTATTTTCAGGATCGGGCGTATCCGGATGGCCCGGCGCGCAACCAGTGGAGCGTGCAACGCGGCTCGGTCGCCAATTTCGCGATCTATCCCGGCGATCCGCTGACCCCGGGCGTCGGCGCCAGCAAGGGCGCCAAACGCCTGAAGATCGACCAGGCCGGCAGCGTGTTGAAGATCCCGACCCTGCCGATCAGTTGGGGCGACGCGCAGCCCTTGCTGGCCGCGCTGGGTGGGCCGGTGGCACCGGAGGACTGGCGTGGCGCGCTGCCGATCACCTACCGCATCGGCGGCGACGACACCGCGCGCGTGCATCTCAAGGTGGACGCGGAGTGGGGCAGCAAGACCATCTACAACGTCATCGCCACCCTGCGTGGCAGCGAGTATCCGGACCAGTGGGTGGTGCGCGGCAATCACCGCGACGGCTGGGTGTTCGGTGCGGCCGATCCGCTCTCGGGTACCACCGCCTTGCTGGCCGAAGCCAAGGCGATCGGCGAGCTGGCCAGGCAGGGGCAGCGCCCCAAGCGCACGCTCGTCTACGCCAGTTGGGACGGCGAGGAGGCCGGCCTGCTCGGCTCCACCGAATGGGCCGAACAGCACGCCGACGAACTGCGCCGCAAGGCGGTGCTGTACGTCAACACCGACGGCAACGGGCGCGGCTTTCTCAATGCCGGTGGCAGCCATGCGCTGCAACGCCTGGTCAACGGCGTGGCGGCGGATCTGCGCGACCCCGACAGCGGCGTGAGCGTGCTCGAACGGCAACGCGCCCGTGCCCGCATCGACGCGCTGGCGCCCACCGCCAAGCCGGCGCAAAAAGACGTTGCCAAGCAACTCGCGGCCGGCGGCGACGTGCCGCTGAAGGCGCTGGGCTCGGGCAGCGACTACAGCCCGTTCCTGCAGCATCTGGGGCTGACCACGCTGGATCTGGGCTATGGCGGGCAGGGCGGCGGCAGCGGTGTCTATCACTCGCTGTACGACTCCTACGATTATTTCGCGCGCTATATCGACCCGGATTTCAGCTATCTGCCGCTGTTGTCGCAGACGGTCGGCCGCACGGTGCTGCGCGTCGCCAACGCGCCGGTGTTGCCGCAACGCTTCGGCGACTTCGCCGACGCGGTGGCCGGCTACGCGCAGGAGCTCAAGCAGCAGGCCGACAGCGACCGCACTGCCGCCCGCACCCAGGCCGAGTTGTTGCAGGCCGGTGCCTATGCCGCCATCGATAACCCGAACCGGCCGCAACGCGCCCCCGAGCCGAAAGCCGCAGTGCCGCAGATCGACTTTGCCGCACTGGATCAGGCCATTACCCGCCTGCAAACCAGCGCCAGACGCTATGACGATGCACTGGCATCGCGCGGCGGCGGGTTGGATGCACGTGTGCGCGGCACGCTCAATGCCTCGCTGCAGCGCATCGACCAGACCCTGCTGGCCGAAGGCGGTCTGCCGGGGCGGCCGTGGTACCGGAACCTGATCTACGCGCCCGGCCTGGCCACCGGATACGAGGTCAAGACCTTGCCCGGCATCCGCGAAGCGCTGGAAGACCGGCGTTGGGAGGATCTGAGCGCCTACATCGTGCAGACCGCCGCGGTGCTGGATCGGTATCGCGAGGCGATCGATCGCAATACCGCGTTGATCGAAGGCTAGGGGGGCATGACGGATTGCGTCGCGAGGTCTACGCGCAGTCCTGTTCGCACCCCAGCGTGCATCGGCTACACGACGCGCACAAAAAAGCCGCCCCGAAGGGCGGCTTTTTCTTTCAGTTCAACGCAGACCTGGGCGCCGGTCGTACCGGCGCTCCGGCGTCAGCGCGAGCCGCCCGGACGCTGACCGCCACGGCCACCATCGCGACGGCCTGCACCGGCACCGGCGGCAACACCGGCCTGACGCGGACCGCTGCTGCGCTGGCCGCCCGGCTTCTTCGGGCCGGCATGCGCATGCGCCTGACGCGGTGCATCGCCATGCGGACGACGGGCGTGGCTCTTGCGCGGGGCGCGATCGCCACCCGGCTGCTCGGCACGGCCCGGCGCGCTGTTGCCCCAACGGATCGGGGTCTGCGGCTCGTAACCCGGCACGTCGCGGATTTCCACGTCGCGGCCCAGCATGCGCACGATCTGGCGCAGCAGCTTGGCTTCGTCCTGCGCCACCAGCGAGATCGCCTCGCCGGTGGAACCGTTACGGCCGGTGCGGCCGATGCGGTGCACGTAATCCTCGGCCACCATCGGCAGGTCGTAGTTGATGACCTTGGGCAGCTGGTCGATGTCGATGCCGCGTGCGGCGATATCGGTGGCCACCAGCACGGTCACGCGGCCGGCCTTGAAGTCGCTCAGCGCGCGCATGCGCTGGCCCTGGCTCTTGTTGCCATGGATCGCCGCGGTCTTGATGCCGGACTTTTCCAGGAACAGCGCCAGCTTGTCGCTGCCGTGCTTGGTGCGGGCGAACACCAGGGTCTGCTCGCGGCTGTCCTGCGCCAGCAGGTGCAGCAGCAGGTCGCGCTTGCGCGCGCCATCGACCGGGTGCACGCGGTGGGTGATGCTCTCGGCCACGGTGTTGCTCGGGGTGACCTGGATCTGCATCGGGTTGCGCATGAATTCCAGCGCCAGCTGCTTGATGTTCTCTTCGAACGTTGCCGAGAACAGCAGGGTCTGACGGTCCTGGCGCGGCAGCTTGGTCAGGATGCGCTTGATCGACGGCAGGAAGCCCATGTCGAGCATGCGATCGGCTTCGTCCAGGATCAGCACTTCGATGCCGGACAGGTCCACGCTGCGGCGCTCGATATGGTCGATCAGCCGGCCCGGGCAGGCGATCAGCAGGTCCACGCCGCGACGCAGGGTGTCGAGCTGGTTGCCCATGCCCACGCCGCCGTAGATCACCGCGCTCGGGATGCGCAGGTACTTGCTGTAGCCGCGCAGGCTGTCGTGCACCTGGGTGGCCAGCTCGCGGGTGGGGGTCAGGATCAGCGCGCGCGGCTTGCGCGGGCCGTTGACCGGCTGCGGCGAGGTGCCCAGGTGCTGCAGCAACGGCAGGCCGAACGCGGCGGTCTTGCCGGTACCGGTCTGTGCGCCGGCCAGCAGGTCATGCCCTGCCAACACCAGCGGGATGGCCTGCTGCTGGATCGCAGTGGGGGTTTCGTAGCCCTGCTCGGCCAACGCGCGCAGCAGGAAGGGCGCCAGGCCCAGGGATTCAAAAGACATCAGGAAGCTCCAAGTAAAGCGTCGCCGCCAGGCCAGGCCCGGAGCGCAAACGCATTGCAGATGCAAAAAAGTGAGGCTCGGAGCGTTCCCGTGAACCGCGCTGCGAGATGGTGGAACAACCCAATCAAGACGCGATGGGTTTGTCGGCACCACGAAAGGCGTCGGGTGGGGCGGGCGAGCGGATCGATCGATCCTGGCCTCGCCGGCTGTCCCTAAGGGAAACGGACGGCCGCATGCAGACCGCGCCAGTGTACGCGCGTTTGGCGCGCTGCACAAAAGGCGAGTTCATCGGTTGGGCTACGGGTCAGTTGTTTCAGTTGCAACCACTGTTGCGACAGGCCGTACAATCGACCGATCAGCCACAGCACAGGACGGTCATGAAGCTAGGTTCCCTGAAGGAGGGCGGCCGCGATGGCAGCCTGATCGTGGTCGCGCGCGACCTGCGCACCGCAGTCCGCGCCACCGGCATCGCGCCCACGCTGCAGCGCGCGCTGGAAGACTGGAGCAATGTCGCGCCGCGCCTGAATGCCTTGTCGGCCTCGCTCAACGAGGGCAGCGCCGATGGCGTGTTCGATCTGGATCTGCAGGCGCTGGCCGCACCGTTGCCGCGCGCCTACGAGTTCGTCGACGGCAGCGCCTACCTGCCGCACGTGGAGCGCGTGCGCCGTGCGCGCAATGCCGAGGTGCCGGAAAGCTTCTACACCGACCCGCTGATGTACCAGGCCACCAGCGCCGGGTTCTACGGCCCGCGCGATGCGATCAAGGTGATCAGCGAAGACCACGGTATCGATCTGGAAGCCGAGCTGGTGGTGATCACCGACGATGTGCCGATGGGCGCCTCGCCCGAGCAGGCCGCCGCGCATATCCAGCTGGTCGGCCTGGTCAACGACGTATCGCTGCGCAACCTGATCCCGGCCGAGCTCGCCAAGGGCTTCGGCTTCGTGCAATCCAAACCGCGCTCGGCGCTGTCGCCGGTGTTCGTTACCGTGGATGAACTGGACGAGGCATGGCGCGACAACAAGGTGCACCTGCCGCTGGTCACCCACGTCAATGGCGCCTGGTTCGGCGCGCCGGAGGCCGGCAACGACATGCAGTTCGACTTCGCCCAGCTGATCGCCCACGCGGCCAGAACGCGGCCGCTCTCGGCCGGCACCATCGTCGGCTCCGGCACCATCGCCAACCAGGACACCACGCTGGGCGCCTCGTGCTTTGCCGAGCAGCGCGTGGTGGAAACCCTGCGCGACGGCACCCCGAGCACGCCGTTCCTGTCCTTCGGCGACGTGGTGCGGATCGAGATGTTCGCTGCCGATGGCGCCAGCATCTTCGGTGCGATCGAACAGCGGGTCGAACGTCAGCCGCTGCCATGACATCGGCAAGGGCGTCTGCACAACACTGCATGCGAGGCCGGGCATGAGCGCGCCACTGGAATTGTTCTCGTACTGGCGCTCCAGCGCCGCGTATCGCGTGCGCATCGGCCTGCACCTGAAGGCGCTGGCCTACCTCGCGCATCCGGTGCATCTGGTGCGCGACGGCGGCGAGCAGCATGCACCCGCCTACGCGCAGCTCAACCCGCAGGAACTGGTGCCCACGTTGCGGCACGGCGCGGTGGTGATTCCGCAGTCGCTGGCGATCCTGGAGTATCTGGAAGATACGTTCCCGGACAGCGCGCGGCTGCTGCCCGCAGCGCCGGCCGCGCGCGCCCGCGTGCGCGCCCTGGCGCAGGTGATCGCCTGCGACGTGCATCCGCTCAACAACCTGCGCGTCACCCAGTTTTTCGAGCGCGAATGGCAGCTGGATGCCGCGCAGCGCCAGCAATGGACACGGCACTGGATGCAGCGTGGCTTTGCGGCGATGGAAGCGCAGTTGGCCGGTGATCCGCATACCGGCACGTTCTGCCACGGCGACACGCCGGGCCTGGCCGATTGCGTGCTGATCCCGCAGCTCTACAACGCGCGCCGTTTCGACGTCGATCTGGTGGCGTATCCGATCCTGCAACGTATCGAACAGGCCTGCCTGGCATTGCCGGCATTCGCGGCGGCGCGGCCGGAAATGCAGGCCGACGCGGTGCCGGCCTGATCGGCGGCAGGCCTTTGCCTGGTGCGGGGGCACATCCGCGTTGAATCGCAGCCCGGGCAGGGCAGGTACCGGTAGCGAGCGGTTGTCGGTTGGCCGGGTGGCGCGCAGGCGGGCGCGCGGTCTCCGCGCACTGGGCACCGGCCGCGCTCGGCGGCACTCATGGGTTGATCGGAGCTAGCCGCTGCGCTGTCCCAACCGTGCGCACCGCTCGTACGCCGGCAACGGCCCTGCGCAATCCGCCGTGCCGGGCAGGTGCGCGGCAACACCGCGCACCTGCCGATGATCAGATAAAGCCGTGGCTGATCTTCGGCGCTGCTGCCGTTTCGTAATCCGCGTACGGGTCGTGCTCGCCGGAACCGCCCTCGGACAGGCGGAACTTCAGCGCCAGGCCATCGCGCGAGTCGGCCGCGCGCAGCGCTTCCTCCTGCTCGATTTCGCCGGACTTGACCATGCGGAACAGGCATTGGTCGAAGGTCTGCATGCCTTCTTCCAGCGATTCCTCCATCGCCTGCTTGACCTCGTGCACCTGGCCACGGCGCAGCAGGTCGCGGATCATCGGCGTGTTGAGCAGCACTTCGGTTGCCGGCCGGCGGCGTCCGTCCACGCCCTTGACCAGGCGCAGCGACACCACGGCGCGCAGGTTCAGCGCCAGGTTCATCAGCACGTTCTTGTGCGCGCTCTCGGGGAAGAAATTGAGGATGCGCTCGATGGTCTGGTCGGCATTGTTGGAGTGCAGCGTCGCCAGGCACAGGTGGCCGGTCTCGGCGAAGGCGATCGCCGCCTCCATCGTCTCGGCATCCAGGATCTCGCCGATCAGGATCACGTCCGGCGCCTCGCGCATCGCGTTTTTCAGCGCGCTCTGGAAGGCGTGCGTGTCCAGGCCCACCTCGCGCTGGTTCACGATCGACATCTTGTGCTTGTGCAGATATTCGATCGGGTCCTCGATGGTGAGGATGTGTCCGGTGGTGGTGCTGTTGCGGTGGTCGATCATCGAGGCCAGCGAGGTCGACTTGCCCGAGCCGGTCGAGCCGACCACCAGCACCAGCCCGCGCGGGGTCATGATGACGTCCTTGAGCACCTGCGGCAGGTTGAGCTCTTCGATGCTGGGGATCCGGCTGCGGATGGCGCGGATCACCATGCCCACCTCGCCGCGCTGCTTGAACACGTTCACGCGGAAGCGCCCCGCGTCGGACAGGGCAATGGCCATGTTGAGCTCCAGCTCGCGCTCGAACTGCGGTACCTGGCCTTCGTCCATCAACGAATAAGCGATTTTCTTGACCATTCCCGGCGGCAACCCCGTATTGCCGAGCGGGTAGAGCTTGCCTTCGATCTTGATGTACACCGGTGCGCCGGTGGTCAAGAACATGTCCGAGGCATTCTTTTCGGTCATCAGCTTCAGGAAGTAGCCGATATCCATGCGCAATGGTTCCCCAACAAACGGCAGCGTCTCGTTGCAAGTCCGCCGCAGGCTTCCGACAATGGCCGTGCTCGAGACTTCTCGCTACGGCTCCCCTAATGACGGCTAGCTTCGCATACTTGCGGCGATCCCTGTATGGCATCGCCTGTTTCATGGTTCTTTCCTCTCCTGCTGCCGCCCAGGTGGCACCGGAGCTCACCGCCGCCGAACAGGCGGTGCAACGCGCCACCCAGGCCGATGCCGACCAGTACGCACCCGATCTGGTTAATCTGGCCCGCCAGGAACTGATGCAGGCCCAACAGGCTCAACTGGACAAGCGCCAGCGCAAGCAGGTGCCACAGATCGCCTTGCGCGCAGCGGCCGACGCCGATCTGGCCAAGGCGCGCAGCGAAGAGGCGGTGGTCACCGCCCAGCTGGAACAGCGGCGCAAGGAAGTGGCGCAACTGCAGAACAGCCTCAACACCGGGGAGGCCGGCCGATGAAACTGCGTCCGCTTCTCTATCTGGGCGTACTGAGCCTGGGCACCCTGCCGTCGCTGGCAATGGCGGCCAAGGACGACCCGCAGGCCGACGCGCTCAACCGGCGCCTGGCCGCGCTGCAGAACGACCCGCAGACCAATGAACTGGCCCGCTTCGAGCGGCTGCAGGCGCAGCAGAGCGTGGCGGCGCTGGCCGAGGCCAAGCGGCGCGACCGCGACGAGCTGGTGTTCCTGGCCGATCGTCGGGTCGAAATCGCCGAACTCACCGCCCGCACCGCACTGGCGCGGCGCGAGCTGGATCGGTTGGAAGGCACCCGCAACGACCTGCTGATCGAAGCCAGCCGCCGCGACGCCTCGCGCGCGCGCCAGGAAGCCGAGCGTCTGCGCGTGCAGGCGCAGATCCAGGCCGAAGAGGCCGAGCGCATGCGTCAGGCGGCCGAACAGGAGACCCTGGCTCGTCAGGACGCCGAGCTGGCGCTGACCAGCGTGGCCGGCAAGCAGACCGCCAAGCTCAATGCGGCCCAGCAGAAAGCGGTGCAACTGGCGCATGAAGAAGCCGAGCTGGTGGCCGGGGCCAAGTTGCCTTCCGCCAAGTTCGACAGCCGCGGCGAAGTGTTTTCGCTGGGCAGTGGCGCCTTCGGTGGCAAGGCCGCGCTGTCCGGCGATGCCGCGGGGCAGGCCAAGGCACTGGCCGAGTATCTGAACATCGGCAAGAAAGGCCGGGTCAGCATCGTCGGCTACGACAGCGATGCGGCCACCGCCAAGAAGCGGGCCGAAGCGTTGCGCGACGCCCTGGTGGCTGCCGGTGTCGCCAGCGCACGGCTGCAGGTCAATGGCACCAAGGCCGCCGCCAGCAAGACGCGCGCTGCCGAGGTGGTTGTCGCGCCGTAATGCAAGTGGTTGGAAGTTAAGGTCTTTTAACCCGGGCATGACGCCCGGTTGAACCGCGGTCACTGATTGAGGCAGGGAACGGCAAAAGCAGCCGTTCTGGCCTTGAACCCCCTCCGCGACCGGCGTAGGGTCGTACTCCCGGGCAGCACTCCGCTGCCTGGAAGTACGGAGGGCCGGGCCAGTGACGCAAGGGCACGCATCAACGCAATTCGGTGGACAGCTTTTTGGTTCCGCCAGTGCGCTTGCCATTGTGATCCGCGAGTCTTCCATCCCCAAGCAGCGCCCCGTGCCGCCCGCGGCCGGGGCGTTCTTGTTTTAAGTGTTTCAAGTGAAGGAGGTAACGCCATGTTCGAAGGGCAACCGCAGACCGAAATCGACGCATTGGTCAAGTCCGATCCCGAGTTCAAGCAGCTGTACCAACGCCACAAGCTCTTGAACAAGAAATGCATGGATGCCGAACTCGGGGTACTCCCCATCGACGACGTGACCTTGGGCCAGATGAAGCGCGAGAAGTTGCAGGCGAAAGAAAAGCTCACCCGGATGTACGACCAGCTCACCCACTGATCCTTCCCCACCGCTAGAACAAGTTCACCGCCGCGGGCGGTGGCGGCCTCCTCGTCGGCTTGCCACCGTCCGCGTCTTTATTTCCGCAACCCGTGTCACGCGCCTGGCGGCAGGGCGCGATGCCCGCCTGGCGGCCGCGCACTCATGCCGGTGGTAGTGGCGCAGCGCTGGCTGAGCCCGCCCGTTCATTGGCCGGCGCGATCGGTTCCAGTCTGAATGAGCATTCCCCAGCCGTTCGTCGGATAATGGGCGGCCAAGCCCCGCGCGACGCAGTGACGATATTCCGATGGCGATCCATTCCTCCGTACTCGAACTGATCGGCAACACGCCGATCGTCAAGGCACAGCACCTGGACACCGGCGTCTGCGAGCTGTTCCTCAAGCTGGAGGCGGCCAACCCCGGCGGATCGATCAAGGACCGCATCGGCCTGTCGATGATCGAGGCGGCCGAACAGCGTGGCGACCTCACCCCGGGCGCGACCCTTGTCGAAGGCACCGCCGGCAACACCGGCCTGGGTCTGGCACTGGTCGCCCAGCAGAAGGGCTACCGGTTGATCCTGGTGGTACCGGACAAGATGAGCCGCGAGAAGATCTTCAACCTCAAGGCCATGGGCGCCCAGGTGGTGCTGACCCGGTCGGACGTGGCCAAGGGCCACCCGGAGTACTACCAGGACCTGGCCGCCAAGATCGCCACCGAGACCCCGGGCGCCTACTTCATCAACCAGTTCGGCAACCCGGATAACCCGGCCGCACACGAACTCGGCACCGGCCCGGAGATCCTGGCGCAGATGGACAACGATCTGGATGCGATCGTGTTCGGCTGCGGCAGCTCCGGCACCATGACCGGCCTGTCGCGCGCCTTCGCCACCGCCTCGCCGCACACCGAGCTGGTGCTGGCCGACCCGGTCGGCTCGATCCTGACCCAGTACATCGAAGAGGGCACGGTCAGCGAGAAGTCCGGCAGCTGGCTGGTCGAAGGCATCGGCGAGGACTTCCTGCCGGACATCTCCGATTTTTCGCGGGTCAAGAAGGCCTATTCGATCAGCGACGCGGAAAGCTTCCACACCGCGCGCGAGTTGCTGGCCAAGGAGGGCATCCTCGGCGGCTCGTCCACCGGTACCTTGCTGGCCGCCGCGCTGAAGTATTGCCGCGAGCAGACCACGCCCAAGCGCGTGCTGGTATTCGTCTGCGATACCGGCAACAAGTACCTGTCCAAGATGTACAACGACTACTGGATGCTGGACAACGGCTTCCTGGAACGCCCGCAGCACGGCGACCTGCGCGACCTGATCCTGCGCCCGTACAACAAGCGCGACACCGTGGTGGTCGGACCGAAGGACCTGCTGACCACCGCCTACCAGCGCATGAAGCTGTACGACGTCTCGCAGCTGCCGGTCATCGATGACGGCGAGCTGGTCGGCATCGTCGACGAGAGCGACGTGTTGCTGCATGTGTACGGCGACGAGGCACGCTTCCGCGACCCGATCTCCACCGCCATGGTCAGCAAGCTCGATCGCCTGGATGTCGCTTCGCCGATCGAAGCGCTGCTGCCGGTGTTCGACCGCGGCCAGGTCGCCATCGTCATGGACGGCAACCAGTTCCTCGGCCTGATCACCCGCATCGACCTGCTCAACTACCTGCGCCGCCGCGTGCAGTGACCGCAGCTGGCCGCGCGCCCGGATGGGACGCGCACCGGCCATTCAGACCTGCTTGCTACAATCCGCCACTTTTTCCGGGAACCTCCATGTCCAATCGCACCACACCCAGCCACGATGGCGAGCGCGAACTCTCGCTCGCTACGTTGGCGATCCATGGAGGGCAGTCGCCGGACCCCAGCACCGGGGCGGTGATGCCGCCGATCTACGCGACGTCCACCTATGCGCAGTCCAGCCCGGGCGAGCATCAGGGCTTCGAGTATTCGCGTACCCACAACCCCACGCGCTTTGCGTATGAGCGCTGCGTCGCGTCGCTGGAAGGCGGCACGCGTGCGTTCGCGTTCGCCTCCGGCATGGCCGCCACCTCCACGGTGATGGAGCTGCTGGACGCCGGCAGCCACGTGGTGGCGATGGACGACCTGTATGGCGGCACCTTCCGCCTGTTCGAGCGGGTGCGTCGCCGCACCGCCGGCCTGGATTTCAGCTTCGTCGACCTGACCGATGCGGCCGCCTTCGAAGCCGCGATCCGTCCCGACACCAAGATGGTGTGGATCGAAACCCCGACCAACCCGATGCTCAAGCTGGTCGATATCGCCGCCATCGCCGCGATCGCGCGCAAGCATGGCCTGCTGATCGTGGTCGACAACACCTTCGCCTCGCCGATGCTGCAACGCCCGCTCGGCCTGGGCGCCGACATCGTGGTGCACTCGGCCACCAAGTACCTCAACGGCCACTCGGACATGGTCGGCGGCATCGCGGTGGTCGGCGACAACGCCGAACTGGCCGAGCAACTGGCCTTCCTGCAGAACTCCATCGGCGGCGTGCAAGGCCCGTTCGACAGTTTCCTCGCGTTGCGCGGCCTCAAGACCTTGCCGCTGCGCATGCGCGCACATTGCGAGAACGCGCTGGCGCTGGCGCAATGGCTGGAAACCCACCCCGCGATCGAAAAGGTGATCTACCCCGGCCTGGCCTCGCACCCGCAGCACGCACTGGCGCAGCGCCAGATGTCCGGCTTCGGCGGCATCGTCTCGATCGTGCTCAAGGGCGGCTTCGAGGCGGCCAAACGTTTTTGCGAGAAGACCGAACTGTTTACCCTGGCCGAATCGCTCGGCGGCGTCGAAAGCCTGGTCAACCATCCCGCCGTCATGACCCACGCCTCGATTCCCGTGGCTCGCCGCGACCAGCTTGGTATCAGCGATGCGCTGGTGCGGCTGAGCGTGGGGGTTGAGGATGTGGGGGATTTGCGGGGGGATCTGGCGCAGGCGCTCGAGGCACCCAGTTCTCCATGACCGCGTCGCCGCAACGTCAGGGCATCTCTGCTTCCTGGCGGACCGGGCTTGCAGGACTGCGCGTGCAGTCATGGATACGCCAGCAGCCGTGGCTGCAGCGCATCTATCGATTGTTTCCGCGTGGCCTGCGCGCGCGCGTATCCGCACTGCTCTCCGCCCGTGCCAGGGTGCAAACGCGCTTTCAGAGAACGGAGGCCTGGGACCTGGCACTGCAGGGCTGCGACGAGTCTTTGCAGCTGGAAAACAGCGGCGCCTTGCCTGCAGTCGAATCGGTAGCAGGAGTCAATATTCTCGGCTATATCCGTGGCGAATTCGGGTTGGCAGAGAGCGCCAGGATGTACGCGCGGGCACTCATCAACGCAGGGGTGCCGGTGTCGTTGTATGACCTGGAAATGGGGCTGCCACACTCCTGGCAGGAACGGAGCATGGACGGCTTTATCGACCAGCGCATGCCGCATCGGGTCACGATCGTCTTCGTGAACCCCGACTACCTGGAGGCCGCGTTCGAGCATGTCGGTCGCGCGCGCATGCAGGGGCATTATGTAATCGCCTGCTGGTTCTGGGAGCTGGAAGTGATCCCGCCGAGCTGGTTGAGCGCGATCGGACTCGTGGACGAGATCATGGTGGCCTCGCGGTTCATCGAAAACGCCTTCCTGCAGATTACAGACAAGCCGATCATTCGGCTGCCTTTGCCATTGTCCGACAGGCGCGATAGCGGGCTGCAGCGGCATGACTTCGGGCTCGATGCAGACAAGTTCGTCTTTCTTTTCACCTTCGATTTCCATTCCTTCGTCGCCAGAAAGAACCCGCAGGCAGTTGTGCACGCCTTCCTGCAGGCGTTTCCACGCAGTCGTGACGACGTTTGCCTCGTGCTGAAGTCAAGCAATGGGCATATGTATCCCGAACAGATGCGTGAACTCCTCGCGCTCGTGGTCCAGGATTCGCGAATCCTGTTACGTGATGAAGTGATCGACAACGCGCATGTGCGTGCGCTTCAGCGTTGCTGCGATGTATATGTCTCGCTACATCGTGCAGAGGGTTTCGGACTGGGGCTGGCCGAGTGCATGTCGCAGGGCAAGCCCGTCATCGCGACCGGATGGTCCGGCAATATGGAATTCATGACCAGCCGGAACTCCTGTCTTGTAGAGTACGATTTGGTCGCCGTTGCAGGCCGGTACCCCGATTCGGACGGCGCCAGCTGGGCCGAGCCGCGGGTTGAAAGCGCAGCTGCTGCCATGCGGCGCCTCGCCGACGATCCAGCACGCGCGCGCGCGCTCGGTGAGGTGGCGAGGGACGACATTCGCCTGCAACTTTCCCCGGACACTGCGGCGCGGCAACTGATGGCGCGGGTTGCGGAAGTAACCGAAGTCATGGACTGACCGCGCCGGTGACGGCGTAACCTCATTCATGGGCATGCAGCGATCTGTGTGCAGCGGCTTCAACAAGGTGCTGAACGATTTCAGAGGTAGCAACGTTGGACATGATCCGGTCCGTATGGGCCTTCCGTTATTTCATCCTCTCGTCAATCAGGAACGATCTGCGACTGCGTTTTGTGCAGAGCAAGCTGGGCGCGTTGTGGATGATCATCCATCCGCTCATGCAGGTGCTGATCTTTGCGACGATCCTCTCTGAGGTCCTGGCGGCCAAGTTGCCGGGCGTCAACAACAAGTTTGCCTACGCACTGTACCTGATGGCCGGAACGCTGTGCTGGACCCTGTTCGCCGAATGCATTGGCAAGTGTGTTTCATTGTTTGTAGATAACGGCAATCTGATGAAGAAGCAGGCCTTCCCGCGGATTTGCCTGCCACTCATTGCCGGTGGCACTGTCATGGTGAACAACCTTCTGCTGTTCCTGGCAATCATCATCGTGTTCGCGATCCTGGGGCATACCCTGGGGCCGCAGGCGGCCTGGCTGCCGCTGCTGATGCTGCTGACGCTGGCTTTCGCGATGTCGATCGGATTGCTGCTTGGCGTCTTCAATGTCTTCGTGCGTGACATCGGGCAGGTCGTGCCGGTCGTTCTGCAGGCGATGTTCTGGGTGACGCCTATCGTTTACACCATCGATATCCTTCCGCAGCAGACACAGCAGCTGTTCAAGCTCAATCCGCTGTTCCCGCTCGTCAGCGCCTATCAGGGCGTGCTTCTCTACGGGCGCTCTCCGGAATGGATGGGCTTGGTGCCGTTGATGGTGGCGACGGCCGTCCTCTGCACCGTGTCCATGATTGTTTTCCGCCGCGCGAGCGCCGAAATGGTGGATGCCCTATGAGCGCTATGCTGACCGTAGAAGGACTTGGAAAGTCCTATCGCGTATGGGGGAGCGAATGGTTGCGCGCAGCCAGCTGGTTCGGTCTGCAGGTCAAGCCTCGTGAAGAGCACTGGGTCCTGAGAAATGTCGGATTCTCGGTCGCTCCCGGCGAGTCTATCGGAATCATGGGCCGCAATGGTGCGGGCAAAAGCACGCTGCTTAAACTGATTACCGGCACATCGCAGCCTACCGAAGGGCGAATCATTCGGCGTGGGCGCATTGCCGCCATCCTTGAATTGGGCATGGGCTTCAATCCTGATCTGAGTGGACGCGAGAATGCTCGGCATTCTGCGGGGCTCATGGGTTATACCCTGGAGCAGATCGAGGCGGTCCTGCCTGAAATACAGGAATTTGCTGAGATCGGTGAGTATTTTGACGAGCCGGTGCGTACGTACTCAAGCGGAATGCAGGTGCGCGTTGCCTTTGCGGTGGCCACGGCGTTCCGACCGGACCTGCTGATCGTCGATGAAGCGCTGTCGGTAGGAGATGCATACTTCCAGGCCAAGTGCTTTAAGCGAATCCAGTCCTTCAAGGAAAAGGGGATGACTCTGATTCTTGTGAGTCATTCTGTCGGGGACATCGTCAAGCATTGCGACCGCGCCATCCTGATCAAGGGAGGGGCTGTCCATGCCGACGGTCCGTCGCGTGAAGTGTCAAATCTCTACCTGGACGAACTTTTCGGCAAGAAGCCTGCCTTGCTCCAGGCCGAGGCAACCGACCTGCCGCGCGAGATGGGCGCGGGCGACGAAGACGTCTTCCATACCCGCCCGTATTACAATGCCGACGAGCACCGCTGGGGGCAGGGCGGGGCGCGGATACTGGATTATGTGGTGACCAGCGGCGGGCAGGAGTTTCCCGCACGTGTCGAAAGCGGTGCCAGGACCGCGTTTTACGTCAAGATTGCATTTGACCGGGATTTCGACAGCGTTGTCCCCGGGTTTCTAGTAAAAACGATCGAGGGGCTGTTCCTTTACGGTACCAATTCCTTTCTTTCGAGCGGTGGGCAGGCGGGGATTTCCGTAAAGGCGGGACAGGTCATTGTCTGCAAGTTCACCATGCCTCTGGACCTCAACGAAGCCAATTACCTGGTTTCCCTGGGTATCTCCAGTGGCGACCCACTCATGGAACTGACACCTCTGGATCGCCGCTACGATGCCATCGTGCTGGATGTCGCCAGAGGCATGCAGTTCTGGGGAATGATGGATCTCAAGGCGGATTTCGAACTCGTAGAGGCGTCGTCATGACGGCTGTGGGATTCCGCATTACTTTAGCGAATAAAGAGTCATGACCGAACCGATGAATATTGACGCGCTGGTGGCAGCCTTGCCGGAGAAGTATCAGCCCATTTTTGGCCACCCGGAACTCTCGGACGGCAGCTCTCGCGGTTGCGAAGACAGGCTGGTGCTGATCCGCGACTGTGCACGGCAGCTGCAGGCAGCGCTGGGGCGGCCGTTGCGGGTGCTGGATCTCGGCTGTGCGCAGGGGTTCTTTTCTTTGAGTCTGGCGGCTGACGGGCACCAAGTGCACGGTGTGGATTTCCTCGATCTCAACGTCAACGTGTGTCAGGCGCTGTCTCGGGAGCATCCGGTGTTTGCCGCATCGTTCGAGCACGGCACGGTGGAGGATGTCATCTCGCGGCTTGATCCGGATCAGTACGATCTCGTGCTGGGTCTGAGCGTTTTCCACCACCTTGTGCATTCTCAGGGAATTGCGCGTGTTGCGGCGCTGTGCCGAAAGCTTTCCGAAGTGACTGAGGCAGCAATCTTTGAATTGGCATTGCGGGAAGAGCCACTTTACTGGGCGCAGTCGCTCCCGCATGACCCTGCAGAGTTGTTGAGCGATTATGCGTTCACCAGGCTGTTGGCGCGGCAGGCGACCCATCTGTCCGCCGTTTCCAGGCCTCTGTACTTCGCCAGCAGCCGGCTGTGGTACGTGGGAGAGAGTGTCGGCCGATTCAGTTCGTGGTCGGGCGAGGCGCACGCCTACGGGCGCGGCACCCATCAATACAGCAGGCGCTATTATTTCGGCGAACAGGTTTTCGTCAAGAAAATGACGATGGGGATCGGCGGGCGATCCGAGATCAATCGGCAGGAATTCGATAATGAGGTGGAATTCCTCAGCAATCCACCGGCGTCCTACCCGGCACCCCGGTTGATCGCAGCGCTGGACGATGCGTCTGATCTGTTTCTGGTCAGGGAGATGGCGGAAGGACGTCTGCTTTCTGAGCTGATCGATGACGGCTCTCCGTATGACGCCGACCGAGTGATCGCTGATCTGCTCGAGCAATTGGTGATACTGGAGCGCGCCGGTCTTTACCATAATGATGTCCGTTGCTGGAACGTGTTGATGGCCCGGGATGGGCGCACGCTTCTCATCGATTATGGTGCGATTTCCAGCGATGCCACCGATTGCTCCTGGCTCGGTGATTTGCTGCTGTCGTTCCTGATTACCGTAAAGGAAATATTGCAGCGGCAGATCGTTCCGTCCAATCCAGGTCGAGAACCCGCGCTTGACTTCATGGTTCTGCCGCCCCGCTACCGGAATGCCTTCATCCAGGCCTTCGGCCAGGAGCAGACTCGCTGGACCTTCGCCGAACTGCAGCAGTGCATCGCGCGTGGCGAAGCAGGTCCGGACCGTGCGCCTGAGTGGACCTCTCTGTACCTGCACATGCAGCAGGCACTGCTCAACTACAACACCCGCCTGGGCGCGCTTTATACCCAGAACGAACACGACAGGGTCGAACTTGCCGGGCGTGCGTCGCTGCTGGAGCGGATGCAGGAAGGTGTCCAGCAGAGCCAGGAAAAGATTGCGTCCCTCCAGCTTGACGTGGAGACGGCCGACGCCCGTTATCGCGATCTTGAAAAGGCCAGCGGTCAACTGAACGACTGGGCAAGAGAACTGGAAAAGCGCGCTTCCGCGGCTGAGGAAAATGATGGCGTTCTAGCCGATCGCCTGGCCGAGCAGACGGCAAACAACGCGACGCTGGTTGCACGCGTCGCGGAACTGGAGTTGGAGCTGGTCGAGCGTCAGCGGGTTCGCGAACTGTCGGAACTGCTGGCCGCCGATGTCAGCCGACTCGTTGAAGAACGCGATGCAATGCAGGCGAGGATGGTGGAACTGGAACAGCTCAACGAGCAGCACGCAACCACCAATGCCCAACTGCAGGCCAGGATCGTTTCGTTGCTGGAACGCGTCAAGACGTCCGAGGCGTCAAAGGCCGACGATGGGCGCAGGCTGAAAGATCTGCAGGCGGACTTGTCGCAACGTCTCGAAACCATAGAAGCGGCGCGTCATCGTGCGCGTGAGCTGGAGCTGGCTGTCCAGATGCTGGAGAAGCAGCTTGCAGAGTTTCACGCCAGCCGCTCATGGCGTGTCACGGCGCCGCTGAGGTGGTTCAGTGTGAAAGTGAACAAGCGCGGCGCTCCTCCCTCTGTCCCGCTGATTCAGCGGACAGAGGGAGCGGTTACGGCGGTCTCGGAGCACACCCTGGATACCCCGGCTGGCGTAGCCATCGACAAGCGATTGGTCGCGCTGGATCAGTTAGGTGCTCGCATCAGAAGGATGCGCAAGTAAGATCGGACAACGCAGTTGTGTGGGCAGGGACATCATTGAAGGGGAATTTACTTGAAGAGAGTTATTGTGCTTGGCGCGCAAGTGCCGTTTGTCAGGGGCGGCGCCGAGCTTCTCAACGAGGAGCTGGTCAGGCAGATTAATCTGTGGGGCAAGTCGCGCAATGTCGTTGCAGAACTGGTGCAGCTGCCTTACAGGTGGTACCCGGAAACAGAGATCATGTCCTCCCTGCTGGCATGGAGGTTGCTCAATCTGAATGACAGTAATGGTCAAAAGATCGACCTGTGCATCTGTACCAAGTATCCGACCTATGCGGCGTCGCATGACAACAAGGCGCTTTGGCTTGTCCATCAGCACAGGGTGCTTTACGACCTGGGGCGCACGCGCTTCGACCAACCGCACCTGACCGCCAGGGAAGCTGCGATTCGTGATGCCTTGCGTGCGTCTGACAAGGAGTTGCTGTCAGAAATCGAACCTCGCTACACGATCTCCCAGACGGTCACGGACAGGCTGCAGCAGTACAGCGGCCTGGGATCCGAAGTCCTTTATCCACCGTCCAAGCTGGCGCCCTTCATCAAATCCGGCGACTACGGGGATTACGTGCTGTGCATTGGTCGCCTGGAGTCGATGAAGCGGCCGGATCTGCTGATCCGCGCCGCCCAGCACGTTCCCCATGCCAAGGTGGTGATTGCAGGCACGGGGGCCGGCGAGTACGCACATTCGCTGGCGCCTCTGGTAAGGGAGTTGGGGCTGGAGGATCGTGTCGAGCTGGCGGGCTTTGTCGATGACGCGAGGCTATTGGAGTTGATTGCCAACTGCCGTGCAGTCTTCTACTCACCAGTGGACGAGGATTACGGTTTTGCAACGCTGGAAAGTTTCGCCGCATACAAGCCGGTCATTACGGTGGATGACAGTGGTGAAGTTGGCCGAATCGTTCAGTCCACCGGTAGTGGTTGGGTGACGCGTCCCACGCCGGAGGCCATTGCAGAGAGCCTGGTCGATTGCTACTCGAAGCAGCCGGCGCAGCTCCGTGCCCTCGCCGAGGAAGGTCAACGCATGAGCACCTCCATCACGTGGGATCGCGTGATAAGCAATCTGGTGGAGAGCCGGCTTTGAGTGCCCCGTATCGCATCGCGATGGTCGGGCCACAGCCCCCGGAGCGCTCGGGCATTGCGGAGTATTCGGCAGGCCTGGTGGAGATGCTGCGGAAGCAAGGTCTGGACGTGGAAGTGATCACCCGGGGCCGCCTCGAACGCGAGGGGTCAATGAGCGTGATCGACACCCTCCGGGATGTGGATGCGGTCGTCTACCAGATGGGAAACCATCCCGCGTTCCATGGCTGGATGCTGCCGCTGATGGCGGCCAGGCCGGGCGTCGTCCATCTGCACGATCTTGTGCTGCATCATATGGCCGCGGGTGTCTTGAACGACGAAGCTCGCCTGCTGAACGGCGATTACCTCAGCCTGCTGGAGAAGTGGCATTCGGCGAACGAGATCAGCGCCGCCGGTTTGGCGCTTCGCTGCGGCGCTCCCGTGTGGAATCGCGAGGATGTGGTGCAGTTTCCTCTTCATCAGGTGGCCACCAAGCTCGCCATCGAGGTCGTGGTGCATTCCCGCTATGCGGCTGATCGCGTCGCTGCGGACTTTCCATGGCTTCCCGTCACCGTGGTGCCGCAGCTGTATCCTGTGGTCGCACCGCACCGCGAACGTAACCAGTTGCGTACCATCGCGCTCCTGGGCGGCGGGCACGCCAACCGACGTTTCGACTGGGTGGTGCAGGCCCTGGTCGCCATCGACGCAGATCTGACGGAACCGGTCACGCTGGAAATCGCGGGGGAGCTGGAGGCTGCTGTCAGCGTGGAGCTGGAAGCCTTATCGGGCCTCCGCAACGTGCGGCTGATCAACCATGGACACGTCGACAATGACCAATTCCGCAGCGTCTTCGAGCGCGCCGATTTGATGATCGCCCTGCGACAACCGACGATGGGCGAGACCTCTGCAGTCGTGTCCAAGGCGCTACAGGCGGGCCTTCCGACCATCGTATCGGATCACGGTTGGTACGCCGAGCTACCGGTCTCGGTAAAGAAGCTAGCGCCGGATGCCGGGTGTTCGGAAGCGCTGGCAGACCTGCTGCGGCAGCTGATCCTGGACCAGAGGTCCTATGCAGCCTGGGCGGACGAATGCACCGATGCCGCACGCCGAGCGGCATTCGACCCATTCGTGGCGGCCGAGCAATATGCGCGTGTCTTGCGGAAACACCGCGTATTTTCCGATTTCAGGGATACCGTTGCCGAAGCAGTGGCAAGTTTGAAACTCGATCTAGACTCCCCGCTTGCTGACGAACTGCATCGGATCGACGTGCTGAGCACCTTGCGGGGAGATCAGTGGGTTGGGAAAGCCATCAGCGCACTGGAAGAGCAAGAGCTGGATCCTGATGCCCGTATCGTAGGAGCATCGGTTGGCTACCCGTATGACGAGCCCTTGCCCGAGGCGGCTTTTCAGGGCCAGGCCGTCGTGCTGGAATCACCGTCGGTCGTGGAGCCCACGAGCCTGATCTCCCTGAAAGTGGAGCTGATCAATCACAGCGAGTATCCATGGCTCAGTCCTTTTGGCTATTCGCTGAAGCCCTTCGGTATCTACCTGGGACATTTCTGGTTCTCTGCGGATACGACAGAGGAACTGGCCGAACAGCCTCGCCATTTCCTGCATGACGTGGTGACCCCGCTGTCGTCCGGAATTCATGAAATCACGGTCCGTGCTCCGGAAGTTCCAGGTGAGTATTACCTGGAGCTGGATCTGGTCCAGGAATCAGTTTGCTGGTTCAAAAGTCGTGGATTTTTGCCGGCCCGGCTTCGCGTGCTCGTGGAAGCCACTCAATAATCAGCGGCGTATGTCCATCCATCACAGGTCTTCACCCATGAACGTAATATCCAAATTGCGCGCCCAGTCGGGCATCGTAGTCGCATTGATGGCGGTCATCGCCTTGGTCGGCTGCTCCAGGTCGCCGGACGCTGAGCAGCCAGTGCAGGGTGCGGTACAGCAGCAGAAGACAGTGGCCGAAGCGCCCGAGATGAGCGGCGCATTGACGCAGGACCAGGCAGGGGCCCGCTATGCCATCGCTTCGGATCCGGTTATCGTTCAGAATGGGGCCTTGCTCAGGACCGTCGTGTCGGTCACCAACCTTGGCAAGGTCATGATCAGTTCGACGGGGAAGCTGCCGGTAAACCTCGCCATTTCCCTGGCGGACCGTGACGGTGCCGTGCTTCAGCAGGATTTTGTGCGCGCATCGCTTCCAACGGGTGGGATCGCCGCGGGCAGTACCGCCGAGGTGACCGTTGAGGTGCCCACACAGGCCGTGCTTGGCAAGGTCATGCGGTTCGGCCTGGTGCAGGAATCGGTAGCGTGGTATAGCGACTTCAAGATCGAGCCCATTGACTACGGCCCGATTACAGCGTGCCAGGATCAAGGCACGCAGGCCGTTTGTGGCGTAGGCGGAAAGCCCTTGGCCACGCGCTGAATCCAAACGATCACTGGAATAGGGCCGGCTTCGCTCAGGCTTGATTCAAATCCAATACGTAAATCAAGAGACTATTAATGAAAACTGCGTTGATTACCGGAATCTCCGGCCAAGATGGTGCTTATTTGGCCCAGCTGTTGTTGGACAAAGGCTACCGCGTGTTCGGTACGTACCGGCGCACGAGCTCGGTCAACTTCTGGCGCATCGAGGAGCTGGGAATTGCAGCGCATCCGAACCTCAATCTGATCGAATACGATCTGACGGATCTGGGTTCAAGCATCCGCATGCTTGAGAGCGCCGGAGCCACCGAGGTCTACAACCTGGCTGCTCAGAGTTTCGTCGGTGTGTCCTTCGACCAGCCAACCACCACGGCCCAGATCACCGGCATCGGTCCTGTCCACTTGCTGGAAGCGATCCGCCAGGTGAACAAGGACATCCGCTTCTACCAGGCGTCCACCTCCGAGATGTTCGGCAAGGTGCAGGCAGTCCCGCAGATCGAGAGCACGCCGTTTTATCCGCGCAGCCCTTATGGCGTTGCCAAGCTCTACGCACACTGGATGACCGTCAACTATCGTGAGAGCTACGGCATTTTCGGTTCGAGTGGCATCTTGTTCAATCACGAAAGTCCATTGCGTGGACGCGAGTTTGTAACGCGGAAAATCACCGACTCTGTCGCAAAGATCAAGCTTGGAATGTTGGACTGCCTTGAACTTGGAAACCTGGACGCCAAGCGCGACTGGGGTTTCGCACGCGAATATGTGGAAGGCATGTGGCGGATGTTGCAGGCTGATGAGCCCGATACGTTCGTGCTTGCGACCAACCGGACCGAGACGGTACGCGACTTCGTCGCAATGGCCTTCAAGGGCGCCGGGATCCATGTCGAATTCCGCGGCAGCGACCTGGATGAAACGGCGGTGGATACCGCAACCGGGAAAGTGGTTGTGCGGATCAACCCTAAATTTCACCGTCCGGCCGAGGTTGATCTGCTGATCGGCAATCCTGAGAAGGCCGAGCGTCTGCTCGGATGGCGTCCAGAAACTACGCTGGAATCGTTGTGCCAGATGATGGTGGACGCTGATCTGCGGAGGAACGAGCGTGGTGCTTCATTCTGATCTCGGCAGCAAGCGGATCCTGATTACAGGAGCGTCCGGTTTTACCGGGCGCTATGTGACGGACGAACTCAAAGCACAGGGTTGCGAGGTCATCGGTCTTGGGGGGGCGGAGCATTCGGTCCCCTCCTGGGCTGCTGGGCTGAGACCGGCTGACCGATATCTCCAGGCCGATCTGCGTGATGCAGATGGCTTGCGCAACGTACTCAAGGAAAGTCGTCCGGATATCGTCATTCACCTGGCGGCGCTCGCGTTTGTGGCGCACGGCAATGCAGATGATTTCTACCAGGTGAATTTGGTCGGTACCAGGCACCTTTTGCAGGCGATCGACGACGCTGCGATTGCCCCTGAGCGCGTCCTGATCGCAAGCAGCGCCAATGTCTACGGTAATTCCTCGGCAGGTCGACTAGACGAATCGGTCACTCCTGCGCCGGCCAACGACTATGCGGTCAGCAAACTCGGTATGGAGCATGTCGTCCGATTGTGGCAAGGGCGCCTTCCCTGCACGGTGGTTCGCCCATTCAATTACACAGGGCGTGGCCAGTCAGAAAATTTCTTGATCCCCAAGATCGTGTCCCATTTCGCAAGGCGGGCCGCACGGATGGAGCTCGGGAATCTGGACGTGGCCCGTGACTTCGGCGATGTCAGGGCTGTTGCCTGCGCGTACCGTGGGCTGCTTCAGTCCGAGGCGGCGGTAGACCGCACCGTCAACGTATGTTCCGGCATCGCGTTCTCGTTGAGGGAAGTCATAGACCTCTGTGCCCAGATCACCGGTCACACACTCGATGTCTCGGTGAATCCTGCATTCGTTCGATCCAACGAAGTGAAGATGCTTTGCGGGGACAATACGTTGCTGCGGCAGATGACCAGTGATTGGTCATGTCCCCCATTGCGGGAAACGCTGGAATGGATGTTGACCGCGCCATCCCAGGACGAGCCACTCGCCGCCTGATTGGTGTCATGCGAGGGGCGCTGCAACGGCGCCCCATGGATCCGCATGATCGCCATCTCCAGCCCGATTCAATTGGCCCGGCGTCCACCCGGCCGGTGGATCGTGGCATTCCCATCGCATGATTGCTTGCGCCCAACGACGGCTGCGGCAGAGAGCTCTTTATCCGGCGATGCAGACCGCTTGACGGCCGAATCACTCTGGCAGGACGCAAGCGTGTCTGCCAGGCCGCATGTCTTGCACTTTACGTGTCAAGACATGCGGCTGCTCTTCTCAGGGACGGGTTCCCAGTTCCAGTGACATCAGATAAATGCCCAGTACCCGGTCATCCAGGGACATGCCCAGTTGCGACGGCGATGCAGGTTCGTCATAACGCATCTGAATACGGACTTCCTGCCCTGCCTGCAGTTGGGGCAGGCTGATCCTCAGCGGTTGCGGTTGAGGCGTCGATGCGGTCAATTTCTGCACCTGCCACTGCCCGTCGTTGACACGTGCGCTTACCTTCATTGAGGTCCTCTTCGGCGCCCATAGTCCGGACACGTGCAACACCAACGGTGCTCCCTCGGGAATGGATTGCTGCACACTGAATTTGAGTTCGGACTCATCGCCGATCGACCAAGTACCGGATGGCTCGTCTGCCGACCAACCCGCGCCCAGATATGGGCGAATGTGTCCGGGGGTGAGGGACTGCGCCGCGGGCAGGATCGGTGCCTTGGGCAGATCCTGTCGGTCTACCACGAAGTAGCGGGCAGTATCCGGCCTGCGATCGAACTTCTTGGCGACGAGTTCCGCAGCACTGTCCGGGGCCAGCGCGCACGCTCCCGCGGGATACACGGTAATGGGCGCGCCTTCCTGTCCTGGAATGTAGAGCGCCTTGCGACATCTCGGACCTACCACCAGGGCAGGAAGACTCGATGGGGGACCCTCGGTGGCAGCATTGCGCTCAAAGAAGACCTCTTCCGTCGGACTCCAGAGCCACGGCACGTAGCCATAGATGAGCTGGGCGGCGCGGCTGGGGGTCAGGTAGGACTCGACCTTCGCCGGCCAGGCCGTACGCGCGCTCAAGACGGCGGTAAGCGCAACGATGACCCACGTTCCAGTGCCAAGCCAGCGACTCCAGCGACCCGGCCACATCGGTTGCAGCGCGGCGATCAGCGGATAGAAAAGGCAGATGTACCACAGGCCGTATCGTGCCGGTCCGAATGTGCCGCCGGAGTTGATGTTGGTGGTCGCCGCCTGCGCAAGCATGGCCGCCAGCGCATAGACGACCACGTAGACGAGCAGGGTCGGTGCCGGGCGCGCGTAGCGTCGCTTGATCAGGCCGTACAAGGCAATTGCAAGGATCACCGGCCCCAGCGGCCAGCTGGGCAGAAGTCCGATATCGGGGTCGAACAGGTAGCGCAACGACGACAGGACATGCAGATCCGAGACCTGCGCGCCTCCGTTGATCAACTGCGGGGTGATGCTGCCGAAGCGCGAAAAGTAATAAAACGGGTGCAACAGGGCAAACACCGGGGCCAATGCAAGTGCCAGGACTTCCAGCGACGACATGCCGGAAGCTCGCGACCTTGCGTGGATGACCAGCGCGAGGACGCAGGCCAGGCAAGCAGGCACCGCAAAACTGATGTTCTGACTCGTCACAATCGCAAGCAGCAGGCCTGTGTACGCCCAGCGCCGCTGCAAGGCGCAGGCCAGCGCCGCTGTACTGAGCACCACTGTGAACAGCTCGGTGTGCACCTTATTCACGTACCACAGCACTGGTGACGCAAGCAGGATCGCTGCAGCCGCCAGGATTCCCCGCCGGCCGTGCAGGTGGTGGCACAACAGGAACAGGCCCGCAATCAAGATGGCGTGCAGCAGCATGTAGTGCGCATGCGACTCGGTGCTGAGGCCGATGATTTCGCCTGCTTCCCCGACCGCGGCTGCTGCTGCGGGGTAAAACCAGAAGTGATTGAAATCAGTACCGCCGTTGACGGTCAACGGCCGGTACATGTTCTTGAGATCGGCTACCGGCTGCATTCCCCGGATCTGGCCCGACAGTCTCAGCCGCTCGTAAGCGGCCCATGTCTCTTCCTGGACGTAGGGCCGATGTTCGATGCCCATGGCCATTTCCATCGCGTAGTATTCCGAGCCGTCGCCGGTACGGTCCCTCGGAAAGCTACAGAGGACTGGATACAGCACCGCGACGATCAGCAGCCCAGCGACCAGATACAGCAAGGCGATGCGAATACGTCGCTGGTTGTCCGACATGTTCCGGCGCAAGTCATCCGTGCCCTGTGCAACGTATTCGGTAGTCATTAACGCCCGTCCGAAGCCAGAATGTCGTTGGCCAGGTTCCTGCCTTCGCGCACGGCATAGTTGGTGCCGCGGTCTTCCGGATAGACCTGCGCCATGCTGGTCAGGTAGACATTGGGCAGCGGGGTCTTACGTCCCGGGACCAGGCTCGAATAATGCTTCTCGGCGATCGGCTGGGCGTATTCGGCGCGCCATACATGGACGTCCTGAATCCAGCTACGGTCGAACGCGGGAAACATCTTCTGCAGATGTGGCAGCGAGAAGTCGACCAGCTCCTGGTCGGTCATCGTGTACATCGGGTGGCTGGTCGGAAGGTACTTGGACAGGTAGACGATATGGCGACCACCGTACGAGCTGGCCGGCTCGAAGTTCGTATGCTCGATCACCCCGACGTACGGGAATCCGGGATCGTTGACATTCAGCCAGTAAGTTTCAGACAGGCTTCGGTCCAGCGAAAGCACCATGCACACATTCGCCAGATAACGGATGCGCCGCAGCGACTGCAGGAATGCGTCGTCGGTCTTGCCCTGGAGCAGGTTGGCAGAGATGGGGAAGGCGGTCGACAATACGACGTTGTCAGCCTGCACTTCGCCGTCTTCCAGCAGCACGCCGGTGGCAACGCCATTCGCGGTCAGTACCGAGGTCGCGCTGGTGCCAAGCCGAATTTCACCACCCAGTCGAACGATGGCTTCACCAAGTTTTTCAGCCAGCGCGGCGAAGCCGCCGCGATAATAGGCGAGCACTTCGTCGCCCGAGTTGCTGCGGCTGCCGCCGCGCAACACAAGCTTTTTCCAGAACCAGACCGCGGAAACATCGTCGGCCACATCGCCGAACTTGCCGACAAGCAGCGGATCCCATACGACCTTGTAGGCTTTCTCGCCACACAGGTCGAGCAGCCATTCCTTGGCACTGAGATTCTCCAGTTTCTTCCAGTCCTTGACCGAGCGGGCACGCAGGACCGCGATGCCAAGACGGATGCGATCGATGAACGGCAGGGCATCGAACCGGAGCAGGTCCATTGGAGTGCTGAGGCGATAGAACTGGTCCGCAAAATACATGCCGGTCCGGGTGGGGCGCAGCACGATGTTGTCGTTTGCTCCCAATTCTTCGATCAGCTTGAATATCTCGACATCGTTGTTGAACCAATGGTGATAGAACTTCTCGAGGACCTGGTCGCCAACCTTGAAACCGCCTGCCAGGCCGCCAAGTTCATGGTCACGCTCGACGACCAGGACGCGCTTACCCTGCTTGGCGAGCTCGTAGGCGACAGATAGGCCGGCGAAGCCGCCGCCGATGATCACAGTATGGAATTGGTTCATTTGCTTGAGATGCTCGCAGGGGATCGGAATGTAATGGCGCGATTTAGAGAGAATTGCAGAATCAGCACGACCACCAACGTGGCCAGCTTGGCCCAAAGCGGATTCCAGCCGAGGACCGAAACCAGGCCCCATAGCAATGCGCTGGAGACGAGGTAGCCCACCAACGCCGTTGCAACGAAGAGGCCGAGACGCCGCATCGTTTTATCGTAGGTCTGAAACGTGAAGTGGCGATTCAGTGCGAAACTGAGCAAGGTGCCGGCAAGATAACCAGCCGCGTTGGCGAGTTGGTAGTTGACGTGCAGCCAGATCAGCCCGGTGTACACACACAGGTCCAGGCAGACGCCGGAGCCCCCGCAGACCGCGTAAAGGACAAACTGGCGGATGCGCGGATCCGCCAGCGCCACGCGCAGTAATTTCATCATGTGGCCCGTTCGTTATGTGATGGGATATTCGCGGTCGACTCAATCACTGCCTGCGGCGTGGCGTTAACGTGCCGCAGGGCGCGGCCGAGGTATTCGCCAATGACACCGATCGCAAGTAACTGGACGCCGCCAGTGATGAGCACGCAAACCATCATGGAGGCCCAGCCGACCGGCATGGCGTTGACGGTGAACCGTTGAACGACAAAGACCAGTGCAAGCAGGAAGCCGAGCATGGAGACTGCAATCCCCATCAGCGAGGCGAGTCTCAGGGGAAATACCGAAAAGCTGGTGGCCATCTTCAGCCACAGCGAGATGGACTTGCGGAGGCTGTAACCGGACTGTCCGTCTGCACGCGCGTGATGGTCGATCTTGATGCTGGTGATTCTCGTCGTGGTGGCAAGAATCAAACCATCGAGATACACGTTGGGGCCGGTGAACTTGACCAGTTCTTCCCGGACTCCAGCGACCATCGCACGAAACGGCGACAGATAGAGTCCCTGGGGCTTGCCAAGCAGATACACCGCCATCCGGTCATTCAGTGCGCTTCCGGCTTTCTTCCACAGCGCGTGCTGCTTGGAATGGAAGCCTGCGTAGCAGACATCGTAACCATCGCCGAGAGCGGCAAGCAGCGCGGGAATGTCGTCGGGATTGTGCTGCAGGTCGTCATCCATGGTGATGATCTGCTGGCCGCGCGCCACACGCAGGCCGGCCATGATGGCGTTGTGCTGGCCTGCGTTCTTGCGCAGGTTGATCACCTTCCACCAAGGCCGCTCGCGCGCCAAGTCAAACAGCACCTTGCGCGAGTCATCCGGGCTGCAGTCGTTGACCAGGATGACTTCAAAGGAATCGCCGAACATGGTGGGCAGTGTCCGGCCCAGCTTGTCTGCGAGTTTCGGCAGGATCGACGCACTCTTGTAGACCGGGATAACGACCGAAAGTTTGCAGGTCTCAGTTGGCATTGTCATGGCGATGATATTTTTCCAGGAGGCGCCGCGTGTACCCGGGGCTTACGTCGATGCCAAGGGTCGGTGCGACCTGCATCATGAGTGTGGCATCCGGCTGCGTCCCCCCGGTGCGGTCGACAATCTCGCGGCGCGCATGCAGGCCCAAGATCGATTCCATGACGTCCACCAGTGCCGGCATGCTGATGACCTCCGGCGGTGCCAGGCTGGCGCGCAGTTGCTCGGGCGCTCCATCCTGCAACAGGCGCATGGTGATTGCGGCGACGTGCTCAACGTCTATCAGGCACCTCACGGCACCGGACCACATCGGGATCGGCTCGCCGCTGCGTAGACGGTCGGTCAAGAAATTGATCAGGTTGTGCGGATTTCCCGTGCGCCCCACCACTTGCGGCAGGCGCAGGATCAGATAGCGGCCGCCGCGATCGGCCACCAACTGTTCCATCCGCACTTTGTGACGGGCGTACTGACCGCTCCCGCGATCCGGGTCTTCGATGCTGCACGTACTGAAATAGACGAAGGCGCCCCTGGCGGCCGCAAGCCGCTCCTCCAGCAGTTGCTGTTCGCGCGCATAGGCGGAGGGGTCGATCTCACTGGAATTTGAGACTCCGGATGCGAATAATGTGGCCTCCAGTGTTTCGATAGCTTGAGCATCAAAAGCGGATGCAAGCAGTCCTCTACCGACAATCATGGGCGCGATGGATCCTCTGCATGGTGGGTGCAGGCCGATGCGACATGTCGATCCATGACCATCTCGCCTGAGCGGGGGTTGAACAGTTTACAACCAGAGCGACCGTTCTAGGGGACGATGCCGAGGAAAGAGGTGGACAGCGCTCTATGCGAGCGCTGTCTCAAGTTCCGGCAGGAGAGTGAAAAGATCTCCCACCAACCCGATATCGGCAATCTCGAAGATCGGCGATTCAGGGTCCTTGTTGATTGCCACGATCGTGCCGGCGTCCTTGATGCCGGTCAGATGCTGGATCGCCCCGCTGATGCCGATCGCCACGTACAGCTCGGGGGCGATGATCTTGCCGGTCTGGCCGACCTGCAGCTCGTTCGGTACATAGCCGGCGTCCACGGCGGCGCGCGAGGCGCCCACGGCGGCGCCGAGTTTGTCGGCCAGGCTGTAGATGTGCTGGAAGTTCTCGGCCGAGCCGACGCCGCGGCCGCCGGAGACCACCCGCTTGGCGCTCTGCAGGTCCGGGCGATCGGAGCTGCCTGCGGCCAGGCCGACGAAGCGGGTATGGGTGGGCAGCGCGGCATCGACGGTGACTGCTTCGACCGTCGCACTACCGCCGGCTGCCGCTTCCGGCCAGGAGGCGCTGCGCACGGTGGCGACCACGATCTGGTCGGCCGGCGCTTTCACCGTGATGATGGCATTGCCTGCGTAGATCGGGCGCTTGAAGGTGTAGGCATCTTCGACCGCCATCAGGTCGGAGACCTGGTTGACGCCCAGCAGCGCGGCAACCACCGGCATCAGGTCCTTGCCGAACGTGGTCGAGGGGCCGAATACATGGGTGTAGCCCTGGCCGGCGAGCTGGGCGATCTGCGGCCCCAGCACCTGCGCGATGGCATGTTCGTTGGCGGCGTTTGCCACCGTCAGCACGCGAGCAACACCCGCCAGCTGCGCGGCCTGCGCCGCAACCGCGGCCGGATCGGCCGCCAGCACGACGATGTCAATGGACTCGGCCGACACCGCCAGCGCGGCGCTGAGGGTCTTGGCAGTGGCCGCATTGAGCTGGCCGTTGAGATGTTCGGCAACGATGAGAACCTTGGCCATTACAGCAACCCCTTCTGCTTGAGTGCGGCCACCAGCTCGGCGGCGTCCTTGACCATCACGCCGCGGCTGCGCTTGGACGGCGCGGCGTAGTGGGTGGTGCTGAGACTGTCATGCGCATCGACGCCGAGATCGGCAAAGGCCAGCGTTTCCAGCGGCTTGCTCTTGGCTTTCATGATGTCCGGCAACTTGATGAAGCGCGGCTCGTTCAAGCGCAGATCGGTCGTCACCACCGCCGGCAGGTCCACTTCCAGCGTCTCCAGGCCGGCATCGACTTCGCGGGTCACCGTGGCCTTGCCATCGGCGACCACCAGCTTGCCGGCGAAGGTCGCCTGCGGGCGACCCCACAAGGTGGCCAGCATCTGGCCGGTCTGGTTGGCGTCGTCGTCGATCGCTTGCTTGCCCAGGATGACCAGATCCGGCTGTTCCTTCTCGACCAGCTTGAGCAGGGTGCGCGCGGCGGTCAACGGCTGGATTGCCGCGTCAGTGACCACGTGGATGGCGCGGTTGGCGCCCATCGCAAGCCCGTTGCGCAGGTGCGCGGCCGCATCGGCCGGGGCCAGGGTGGCGACCACCACCTCGGTGGCGATGCCGGCGTCGCGCAGGCGCAACGCCTCTTCCAGGGCGATTTCGTCGAACGGGTTGGGCGAGAGCTTGACGCCGTCGGTGACCACACCGGAACCATCGGGCTTGACCTGAATGCGGACGTTGTAGTCCACCACGCGCTTGTAGGCGACGAGGATTTTCATCGTGTACGAGATCCTTCAGCTGTTGCGGGAAGGCCCGGCCGCGGCGGCAGGCTCGGGAGTGGGGCCATTCTAACCGGGCGGCATGCACCATGCGATGGCGTATGGATGCTGCGGCGCAACACTTGCGCATGCCGTTTGGGCCTGGGATTGCTCCGACCGTATATCCTGTGTGGTTTGAGAACGCAGCGCTGCGCGCGCGACCAGGAGGGGTAGACAGTGGCGACTTGGCTAGTGACCGGCGGGGCCGGTTTTATCGGCGGAAATTTTGTTCTTGAGGCAGTGGCGCGCGGCATTCGCGTGATCAATCTCGACGCGCTCACCTATGCGGGGAACCTGAACACGCTGGCGTCGCTGGAAGGCAATGCCGACCATGTCTTCGTCAAGGGCGACATCGGCGACGGCGCGCTCGTGACCCGTCTGCTGCAGGACCATCAGCCGGACGCAGTGCTGAACTTCGCTGCCGAAAGCCATGTGGATCGCTCGATCGAAGGCCCCGGCGCGTTCGTCCAGACCAACGTCGTCGGTACCCTGGCCTTGCTCGAGGCCGTGCGCGACTACTGGAAAGCACTGCCGGATGCGCGTCGCGAGGCCTTCCGGTTCCTGCATGTGTCCACCGACGAGGTCTATGGCACGCTGGGCGAGACCGGCAAGTTCACCGAGACCACGCCGTATGCGCCCAATTCCCCGTACTCGGCGTCCAAGGCCGCCTCGGATCACCTGGTACGCGCGTTCCACCACACCTACGGGCTGCCGGTGCTGACCACCAACTGCTCGAACAACTACGGCCCGTACCATTTCCCGGAAAAGCTCATTCCGCTGGTGATCGCCAAGGCGCTGGCCGGCGAGGCGTTGCCGGTGTACGGCGATGGCAAGCAGGTACGCGACTGGCTGTTCGTCAGCGACCACTGCGAGGCGATCCGCACCGTGCTGGCCAAGGGCCAGGTCGGTGAGACCTACAACGTGGGCGGCAACTCCGAGCGCCAGAACATCGAGGTCGTGCAGGCGATCTGCGCGCTGCTGGATCAGCACCGCCCGCGTGAGGACGGCAAACCGCGCGCGAGCCAGATCACCCATGTCACCGACCGCCCCGGACACGACCGTCGCTACGCGATCGATGCCTCCAAGTTGAAGAACGATCTGGGCTGGGAGCCGGCCTATACCTTCGAGCAAGGCATCGCGCAGACGGTGGAGTGGTACCTGACCAACCAGGCCTGGGTGCAGGGCGTGCTGGATGGCAGCTATCGGCTGGAACGGATCGGCGCCGCGGCCTAACGCGAGCCCTTAGGCAAGAGTCCGCGCATGTAAGCGTGTGCGGGCCTCAACAGGACATACCTGATGACACAACGTAAAGGCATCATTCTGGCGGGCGGCTCCGGCACGCGCCTGTATCCGATCACCAAGGGCGTCAGCAAGCAGCTGTTGCCGGTGTACGACAAGCCGATGATCTACTACCCGCTGAGCGTGCTGATGCTTGCGGGTATCCGCGACATCCTGATCATCAACACGCCGCACGAGCAGGCGCTGTTCCAGACGCTGCTGGGCGATGGTTCCCAGTGGGGCGTCAATATCCAGTATGCCGTGCAGCCCAGCCCCGATGGTCTGGCGCAGGCCTATCTGATCGGCCGCGAGTTCGTCGACGGCAAGCCGAGTTGCCTGGTGTTGGGCGACAATATCTTCCATGGGCATGGCCTGACCGATACCTTGCGCCGCGCCGATGCGCGTGAGCAGGGTGCAACCGTCTTCGGTTACTGGGTCAACGACCCGGAGCGCTACGGCGTTGCCGAATTCGATCAGCAAGGCAAGGTCATCGATATTGCCGAAAAGCCGGAAAAGCCCCGTTCCAACTACGCCGTCACCGGCTTGTATTTCTATGACGGCAAGGCCAGCGACTACGCGGCTGCGTTGAAGCCTTCGCCGCGCGGCGAGCTGGAGATCACCGATCTCAATCGCTGCTATCTCGATGCCGGCAATCTGCACCTGGAGCCGTTGGGGCGTGGGTATGCATGGCTGGATACCGGCACGCATCAGTCATTGCACGAAGCGGCCAATTTCATCGAGACCATCCAGATGCGCCAGGGCCTGCAGGTGTGCTGCCCGGAAGAAATCGCATTTGGTCAGGGCTGGATCGATGCCGAGCAGCTGGAGCGTCTGGCGGCGCCGTTGTTGAAGAATGACTACGGCAAATATCTGACTGCATTGGCCAAGCGCGGGGTTGTCCATTGAAAGTGATCGAAACGACGTTGCCCGGCTGCGTCGTCATCGAGCCTGCGGTCTTTGGCGATGCGCGCGGTTATTTCTTCGAAACATGGAATGCAGAGCGCTTCGGGCAGCACGGCCTGCCGACAAGCTTTGTACAAAGCAACGTCTCCACGTCCGCCAGGGGCGTGCTGCGTGGTCTGCATTACCAGTGGCCCCGGCCACAGGGCAAGCTGGTGAGCGTGCTCGAAGGCGAGGTGTATGACGTCGCGGTGGATATCCGTGCCGGGTCACCCCACTTCGGGCGTTGGACTGCCGTTTTGCTCAGTGCGGAAAACCGCCGCCAGGTCTGGATACCTGAAGGCTTCGCGCATGGTTTTGCCGTGCTTTCAGAAAAAGCATTGTTCAGCTATCTGTGCACCGACATTTACGTCAAGGAGGCAGATGCTGGCGTGCGCTGGAACGATGCGGCGATCGGGATCGATTGGCCGATCAGCGATCCAGTGCTGTCCGCCAAGGATGCCAAAGCGCCGTTTCTGAATGAGGTGCCAGTCGATCGACTGCCGGTGTACATGCCGTGACCACGGTGTTGTTTGGTGCCAATGGGCAGGTCGGGACGGAACTGCTGCGCGCACTGGCAGCCGATGACGCAATATGTGCAACGACGCGCAGCGGCCGGTTGGCCGATGGAAGTGCGTGCGAGACGGCGGATTTCGACGCGCCGGAAATGCTGGCCGCTTTGTTGGACCGGGTCGGCCCGTCGCGCGTGGTCAATGCGGCCGCCTACACGGCGGTGGATCGTGCCGAACATGAGCGAGACAGCGCCATGCGCGCAAATGCCATCTCGCCCGGCGTCATCGCCGCATGGTGTGCATCCCGCAACGTTCCGCTGGTGCACTACTCGACCGACTACGTCTTCGACGGTCGAGGTCACGCACCGTATCCGGAAGACGCGCCGACCTCGCCACTGGGCGTCTACGGTGAGACCAAGCTTGCTGGCGAGGAGGCCATCCGTGCTTCGGGCACGCAGCATCTGATTCTGCGCACGGCATGGGTGTACGCCTCGCGCGGCGCCAATTTCCTGCGCACCATGTTGCGTGTGGGTGCCGAGCGCGATGAGCTGCGGGTGGTGGCCGATCAGGTCGGAACGCCGACACCCGCCGCCCTGATTGCCGATGTCACTGCGCAGTTGCTGCGCCAACGCACCCCCGACACGTCGGGTACCTGGCACCTCACGGCGGCAGGGCAGACCAGCTGGCATGGTTTTGCCGAGGCGATCTTCCAGCAAGCCGTCAGCACAGGCCTGTTGTCGCGCGCACCGCGCGTGGTGCCGATCACGACCGCCGACTATCCGACGCCCGCAAAGCGGCCGGCGTACTCGCGGCTGTCGATCGACAAACTGCAGCGCGATTTCGACATCGTGTTGCCGGACTGGCAGCTCGGCCTGCAGCGCGTGATTGCCGAAATCGCCGCTGCCAGAGAGTAAATCCGCAACTCTGGTCGGTGGCGATAGGTCCGCTGATCGATACGAGCCGCAAAAACAAACAGCCGGGAATCCCCGGCTGTTTGCTGATACGTCGGAAGGGCCTGCAAGCGACCGATCAGGCGCGCCCGTAGGTATCTTCGAAACGCACGATGTCGTCTTCGCCCAGGTAGCTGCCGGACTGCACTTCGATCAGCTCCAATGGCAACTTGCCCGGATTGCGCAGGCGATGGGTCACGCCCAGTGGGATGTAGGTACTCTGGTTTTCGGTCAGCAGCAGCACCTCGTCGCCACGGGTGACTTCGGCGGTTCCGCTCACCACGATCCAGTGTTCGGCGCGATGGTGATGCATCTGCAGGCTCAGCACCGCACCGGGTTTGACGGTGATGCGCTTGACCTGGTGGCGCTGGCCCATGTCGATCGAATCGTAGGCGCCCCACGGCCGATAGACCTTGCGATGCCAGGTGGCCTCTGAACGGCCAGCCGTCTTGATCTGGCCGACCACATCCTTGACCTCCTGGATGCGATCGCGATGACCGACCAGCACGGCGTCCGGCGTCTCGACGACGACGACGTCTTCCAGGCCGACCATGGCGATCAGGCGCGAGCCATACGCATAGGTGTTCTTGCAGTCCAGCTGGATGACATCGCCGTGGTGTGCATTACCCTGGCCGTCCTGTTCGGAGACGTCCAGCAGCGACGACCACGACCCGACATCGTTCCAGCCGGCATCCAGCGGCACCACCACTGCATCGGCGGTCTTTTCCATCACCGCATAGTCGATCGAATCCGATGGGCTGGAGGCGAACGCGTCCTTGTCCAGACGGGTGAAGTCGGCGTCGCGCTTGCCGCCTTCCCACGCCTTCTGGCACGCATCGGCGATGGCGGGCTGGAACTTGCGCAGTTCTTCCAGATAGCGCGAGGCGCGGAACAGGAACATGCCGCTGTTCCAGTAATACTCGCCGCTGGCCAGATAGCCTTGCGCGGTGGCCAGGTCGGGCTTTTCGACGAAGCGCTCGACTGCGGTGGCGCCGGTGCCGGCACCGGCCTTGATGTAGCCGTAGCCGGTTTCGGGCGCGGTGGGCTTGATGCCGAAGGTGACCAGCTTGCCCTGCGCTGCGGCAGCTGCCGCGACGGTCACGGCAGCCTGGAAGGCGGCCTCGTCACGAATCACGTGATCCGACGGCAATACCAGCAACAGCGGATCGTCGCCATTGCGGGTGGCTTCCAGGGCGGCTACAGCAATCGCCGGAGCGGTGTTACGGCCCTTGGGCTCGAGCAGGATGGCAGACGGCTTGACGCCCAACTGCTGCAATTGCTCGGCGGCCATGAAGCGGTGTTCTTCGTTGGCCACCACGATGGGGGCATGTGCCGCCACCGGAGCGGAACGCAGCCAGGTGGCCTGCAGCATGCTGTGCTCGCCGACCAGCGGCAGGAACTGCTTGGGATAGGATTCGCGCGACAACGGCCACAGGCGCGTGCCGGAACCGCCGGACAGGATGATCGGAAGGACGTCGCTCATGAGCGGGGGAAACTCCAGTGCGTCAAAGTGGGGGAAGATGTTAAATCAGCCGCGCAGCAGGTTGGAAATTTCCTGCGTGCGCGTTTCCAGCAGGGCGGCGTCGCCGCGCGTTTCCACGTTCAGGCGCAGCAGCGGCTCGGTGTTGGAGCTGCGCAGGTTGAAACGCCATTGGCCGAAGTCGGCACTGATGCCATCGGTGTAGTCCAGTTCCGGCGACTGATCGCCGTAGTGATCCATCACGCGGGCAACCGCTGCCTTGGCATCGTCCACCTTGAAGTTGATCTCGCCGCTGCAGGGGAATTTCTGCATGCGCGCCTCGACCAGATCCGCCAGCGAACGACCCGACTGCGACACCAGCTCGGCGATCAACAACCACGGGATCATGCCGGAGTCGGCATAGGCGAACTCGCGGAAATAGTGGTGCGCGCTCATCTCGCCGCCATACACGGCGTTTTCGCTGCGCATCTTTTCCTTGATGAAGGCATGGCCGCTCTTGCACAGCACCGGGATGCCGCCGGCGTCCTCGACCATCTCGACGGTGTTCCAGGTCAGGCGCGGGTCGTGCACGACCTTGCCACCCGGCTGCTTGGCCAGGATCGCCTGGGCCAGCAGGCCGACCAGGTAATAGCCTTCGATGAAGCGGCCGGTGTGGTCGAAGAAGAAGCAGCGATCGAAGTCGCCGTCCCAGGCGATACCAAAGTCGGCGCCGTGTTCCTTGACCGCCCTGGCGGTGGCGTCGCGGTTCTCCGGCAGCAGCGGGTTGGGGATGCCGTTGGGAAAGTTGCCATCGGGTTCGTGGAAGACGCGGATGAACTCGAACGGCAGCTGCGGTGCAAGCAGGTCGACGATCAGGCCGGCGCCACCGTTGCCGGCGTTGACCACCAGCTTGAGCGGCTTGAGCGTGCTGCGGTCCACGTAGCTGAGCAGATGCTCAAGATAGGCGGTCTTGTCGGTGCGGCTCTGCTCGCTTGCGGTTGGCTCGCCGGGTGCGGCGGTATCGGCAGCGACGGTGTCGCGGATCGCGAACAGGCCGGTATCGGAGCTGATCGGTCGCGCCTGCTCGCGGACCAGCTTCATGCCGTTGTAGTCCATCGGGTTATGGCTGGCGGTGACCATCACGCCGCCGGCCGCCTTGAGGTAATCGGTCTGGAAATAGACCTCCTCGGTGCCGCACAGGCCAATGTCGATCACTTCGCGGCCGCTGGCGCGCAGGCCGGCCGAGAGCGCCTCCTGCAGGCCAGGCGCACGTCGTGGCCCAGGACCACGGGCCCTTGCTCCAGCTGCGCCGCCAATGCCACGCCGATGCGGCGCGCCAAGTCCTCGTTGAGTTCATCCGGCACGCGGCCGCGGATGTCGTAGGCCTTGAAGGCGGGTAGCGTCATGGGCAATTCCTGGGATGGGGGAATTCCGAGTTTAGCGGCTGTGCCGTGTCTTGGGTGTGGCGGAATTGCGATCGGGGACAGGGAACAGTCAGCGGCTAGAATGGCCGCTTCACATCAGCGAGGCGAGGGCGGTGATGAGCAATGGTGGACGTGGTGCGGCAAGCGGCAAACGCTATGCCGATGCCGGGGCGGCGCTGGATGGGGTGCTGGCCGATGGCCAGACCCTGGCGGTCGGCGGCTTTGGGCTGTGTGGAATCCCGGAAGCGCTGATCGCGGCAGTGCGCGCGAGCGGGGTCGGCGGATTGACCGTGATCTCCAACAACGCAGGCGTCGATGGATTCGGGCTGGGTCAATTATTGGCCACCCGGCAGATCCGCAAGATGATTTCGTCCTACGTGGGCGAGAACAAGGAATTCGAGCGGCAGTACCTGGCCGGCGAACTGGAGCTGGAGTTCAACCCGCAAGGCACGCTGGCCGAACGCCTGCGCGCGGGCGGTGCGGGGATTCCCGCGTTCTATACCGCAACCGGCTACGGCACCATCGTCGCCCAGGGCAAGGAAACCCGGCAATTCGACGGCAAGCAGTACGTGATGGAAACCGCACTGCAGGCCGACGTCGCGCTGGTCAAGGCCTGGCGTGCGGATACGGCCGGCAATCTGGTGTTCCGCAAGACTGCGCGCAACTTCAACCCGGCCTGCGCCATGGCCGGTCGCGTCTGCGTCGCCGAGGTCGAGGAGATCGTGGAGGTGGGTGCGATCGATCCGGACCAGGTGCATCTGCCCGGCATCTATGTCGACCGGCTGGTGCTCAACGCCACCCCGGAAAAACGCATCGAGCAGCGCACCGTGCGCGAAGGACAGCACTGATGGCCTGGACCAGAGACCAGATGGCCGCACGTGCGGCGCGTGAATTGACCGATGGTGCCTACGTCAACCTGGGTATCGGTCTGCCGACGCTGGTGGCCAACCACATTCCTGATGGCGTGGACGTGTGGCTGCAATCGGAGAACGGCCTGCTCGGCATCGGTCCGTTTCCCAGCGAGGACGAGGTGGATGCGGACCTGATCAACGCCGGCAAGCAGACAGTGACCGCGCGTGCCGGGGCCAGTTATTTCGGTAGCCACGACTCGTTTGCGATGATCCGCGGCGGGCACATCGATCTGGCGATTCTCGGTGCGATGCAGGTGACCGAGCGCGGCGACCTGGCCAACTGGATGGTGCCCGGCAAGATGGTCAAGGGCATGGGCGGCGCGATGGACCTGGTGGCCGGCGTCAAGCGCGTTGTCGTGCTGATGGAACATGTCGCCAAGGACGGCAGCCACAAGATCCTGCGCGAATGCGACCTGCCATTGACCGGCGTCGGCGTGGTCGATCGCATCATCACAGACCTGGCGGTATTCGACGTCACCGATCGCGGGCTGGTGCTGGTGGAGGCGGCCGAAGGAGTGGCGCTGGAGGAATTGCGCCAGAAGACCGGTGTGACAATTCTGACGCTTTAATCGTGAGGCAAGGCCGGACGGCCGCCAGGTCATCCGGCCCGCACCACGCCGCGTCCGGTGAAACGGTCGTCCAGTTGCAGATCCGCCAGCCACGGCGCCTGCCAGCGTCCGGAACCGATGCATTGCAGCGGGATCTGGACCGAGGTTCGGTCAAAGTCCAGCAGGTAGCTTTGGTCCTGTGCAACCTGGCAGACGTCTGCAATGAACGCCAACGCACCTTCGTGCACCTGCGCGATCGTCGCCCATTGCGCTGTCGACAGTTCCGGATGGGCGTAGACCGCAGTCGGAACGTCGTTGCTGGCTGTGAAGCAGGAAAATTGCGGCGAAGGAGCGGTGAGCAGTGTTTCCAAAAGCAGGTCGTGGCGCAGGATCGCTGACTGCTCCGGGTCGCTCTCGGTACGGCCATCGAAATAGCGAGCGGCTGCCCAGCTCTGCGCAGTAATCTTTGTGGCGCGCCCGTTCAATGCAAAATAAGCGCCACCCAGCGGCTGTCCGGTCAATCTTGTGAGGTTGGCCTGGATGGTGCCGGAATAACCTATATCGGCCACCATGGCGGTGCCGTCGCCTGCAATCGCTCTCCAGTAATGCAGGTAAGCCGTCCTTTCAGTTTCGGCAAGCGCCAGCAGTTCGTTGATCGCCGGGGCAATCAGTTCCAGCAGCTCGGCATGCATCTCCGGCAGGTAGACATCGCGTTGCATGACCGGGCGGCCCAGGCGACGTTCCAGAACATGTGCTGCAGCCTCTCCCAAGCGCGCCTGTACCAGGTTACCCAGTGTTCCGGTGTAGGTGCTGTCCAGCAGCAGTGCAAGATCGTCCGGCGCATGCAGTGAGGGGGTTCCGGTTCCCCGCCGCGACGCCAGCAGATACTTGCCATGCAGCTGCTGCAGTGCAGGGGATGTCTGCCTCACCAGCTGGAACCCCTGCTCCAGCAGGTGGCCTTCCCGGCTCAGGAACAAGATCGTTTCGATATTGCGTTGCGTCGCCGTGCGGATCAGCCAGGCGAGATAATCGAAGATCAGCGGACCGATCACCACATAGCCAAGACAGGCCGGTGAAAGAACCGGCAAGGGCATCAACGTGTCCGGGTGCCGGTCGGCAAGATCGGCGAACCGATTGGCCAGCAGGCCAAGCCACAACTGGTCCTGCCACCGGGTTGCCGCCCCCGAAGCGGCTCTCAGCGGGCGCAATGCAGGAATCACCTCCAGCAGTGCGGATGGCCGAAGCACATGCACCGGTGTCAACAGCTTGTGCATCTGTGGACGCTGGACATCTGCATGTTCGTTGTCGCCGACATGCAGCCACTGGGAGGCATCGATTTTCTCGAGGGCCGGCAGCTCCCTCCAGACATTGTCGGCATCCTTGCGCCAGCCCGTCTCGCAGGACACATACCAGGCAGCCGGCAGTGCGCTGACTTCTGGTGGCAGGACCTGCTGCAGCAATGCGCTATCCAGATACATGTCCGAAAGCGCAACCAGGCGGATGCCACGTTGCTTTAGTTGCGTCGCTGCTGCGATCACGCCCTGGCGTGGTCGCAGCAGCCGGGCTTCCAGGGCCACTTCCAGTGCCTGGAGGGCGCTGGTCGGAAGTCCCTTCGCATCGGGCAGGCCAGCCAGTGTGGCGTAGATGCTCGATAGATCGACATCGGCGCCACGTTGATGGCGCGCTTTTGACTCGGCAAGTTCGCGTAGTTCGAGAAAATTTCCGATCCCGAATTGGCGTGCTATCAGGTGGGCAAGAAAGGCGCGGGCACCGGCCGGAAACAGGAACGGCCTCACCACCAAGGTGTCGAAGATATCCAGCGACACCAGTCGAGCCTGCAGGGACGACAGTGTCAATCGTGTGGCGATCGGCGTCTCGAGCGACGCCTGCCAGTTGCGTCCACCCTCGTCGCTGAGTGACAGCGTCCCGTCTTGCGGCAGGATGCCGATGCGATACCGCTGATGGCGCACCACAGCGACGAACAAGCGTTCCACTGCGTGGTGCAGGGTGCCGTCGATCTGCCCGTGCTCTTCGGGGAAGTCCTTGAGTTCCAGATTCAGTGCGTACAACGGCCGCAGTGCATCCACCTTCGCCCAGAACATCGATCCGGCAGGAAAATCGATGTACTCCGGGGGGCTGATGTCGAATCCAAGTCGCTGGGCAAGTGTGCGACAGACGCTGAAATTGCTGAGCCAGGTATGCGCCCACAGCAGCACCCGCTCGTAACTTTCGGGATAAAGCATGCCGAGCCGCGGCTCGGCCTGAAACATCCCCAGTTGCCAGGCGATACGCTCCGGGCTCCCCATCAGGGATGACACCAGGTAGCGACGCCACTCGCCTTGTTCGCTGCCGGTATACAGCGATTTTTTCGTATGCAGATGGCCGACAACATCCAATGCCAGGATCTGCTCGCGAAACGTCACCAAGAGCGGTGCGATGTCACGGCCGCGATTGGGCACGACGCGTATCTCGAGCTTCTCGACCTGCGGCAGCTTTGAAAAGCGCTCGCGCGCCTGAGCTGCGGCTGTGTCATCCATCACCGATACCAGCAGGTCATAACCCGCCGGCATGTGCTGGAGCGACTGCGCGAATTCGTCGATCAGGTCGGGATAGAAGACGTGCAGCATCACGCCAATCTTGAGCTGCAGCTGCGACAGGGGAGCAGGCGCGGGGAATGGGTGTTGGTCAGGCAGGCGATGAACCGCCGGGCGTGCGCGCCCGGCTAGCTGTAACCGCCCCACCAGGCCACGAATTCCCAAGGCGCGTATCAGCTTGAGTGCCCGTATTGCGACTGCGGTTGCGCCGGAGAAACCGCCGCCATGGAGTTCTACCGAGCGACGCGCCGCAGCCATGAGTTTGGAAAGACTGCCGGTCACGCGGTACGGCACTGGCTACTCACAGATTCTGGTAGTTCGGGCCCGAACCACCCTCCGGGGTGACCCAGGTGATGATCTCGTACGGGTCCTTGATGTCGCAGGTCTTGCAGTGCACGCAGTTGGCGGCGTTGATCTGCAGGCGCTTGCCGGAGGGGCTGCCGGTGTCTGCGACCATTTCGTAGACGTTGGCCGGGCAGAAGCGGGTGCAGGGGTTGTCGTACTCCTGTACGCAGCGGGTGGCGCAGACGTCGGTGTCGAGCACCTTCAGATGCACGGGCTGGTCTTCGTCGTGCTCGGTGGCAGCGAAGTAGACCGCCTGCAGGCGGTCGCGCGGGGCGAGCTCGCGCGTGCCGTAGTCGCGGTTGGGTTGCTCGTAATCGCCGATCTTGTGCAATGCCGACCAGTCGGGTTTGTTCTTCAGCGTCCATGGCGAGGCGCCCTTGAGCGCGGTTTCCCAGGCGGCATTGAGCAGGCCTAACCACAGGCCCTTCTTGAAACCGGGCTTGATGTTGCGCACCTGCTTCAACTCGGCCATCGCATCGGACGCGCGCAGTTTCGCGTCGAAGCCTTGCGGCGCCAGCTGCGATTGCACCAGATGTTCGGCGGCCAGCATGCCGCTGCGGATCGCCTGATGGGTGCCCTTGATCTTGGGCACGTTGAGCAGGCCGGCGGTGTCGCCGATCAGCAGGGCACCGGGCATTTCCACCTTCGGCAGCGACTGCCAGCCGCCGGTGACGATGGCGCGCGCGCCGGCCGAGAGGATGCTGCCGCCTTCCAGCAATGGCTTGATCAGCGCGTGGTTCTTCCATTGCTGGAAGGCTTCCCACGGCTGGTACTTCGGGTCGCTGTAGTCCAGCCCGCTCACGTAACCGAGCGCGATCTGGTTGTTGTCCAGGTGATACAGGAAGCTGCCGCCGTAGGTGCGGTTGTCGGCCGGCCAGCCCAGTGTGTGCACGATCTTGCCGGGACTGACGCGCCCCTCCGGTACCTGCCACAGCTCCTTGATGCCGATCGAATAGCCCTGCGGGTCGGCATCGGCGGTGAGGTCGAAGCGGTTGAGCAGGCGCTTGGTCAGATGCCCGCGCGCGCCTTCGGCCAGCACGGTGACCTTGGCACGGATATCGATGCCGGCGGTGTAACCGGGCTTGTGCGAACCGTCCTTGGCCACGCCCATGTCGCCGATACGCACGCCGATGACCTGGCCGTTGTCGTCGTGCAGGGTTTCGGCGGCGGCAAAGCCGGGGTAGATCTCCACACCCAGCGCTTCGGCCTGCGGCGCCAGCCAGGCGCACATTGCGCCCAGGCTGACGATGAAATTGCCGTGGTTGCGCATGCCCGGCGGCACCACCGGGAACTTGCGCGCGCTGTCCTTGCCGAGAAACCAGAATTCGTCGTCGGTGGCAGCCACGCAGATCGGCGGCGGGTTGTCGCGCCAGCCCGGCAGCAAGGCATCCAGCGGGCCCGGCTCGATCACCGCGCCGGACAGGATATGCGCACCGATGGTGCTGGATTTTTCGATCACACAGACGCTGATGGCCGGATCGAGCTGCTTGAGCCGGATCGCAAAGGCCAGCCCTGCCGGACCGGCGCCGACGGTGACGACGTCGTACTCCATCACGTCGCGCTCGACCGTCTCTGGCGCATTTGCGCCGACTCCTGCTTCCGACATTGCTCCGCTCCCGTTGGCTCGATGGCTGCCGCGCATTTTCCGGGATTCGATGTGACGGCGGCAAATCGGATCGATTCATCCGCGCCGCGCAGCCTCCACTCAGCGGGCGCGTGCTAGCGTTTGATGGATGAAGATTCGGGTGGCATTGCCGCAAGCGGAGATCGCCTGGTGTCGCGGCTGGTTGCCGCGCGCGCAGGCCGATGCGCTGCTGCAGGCGCTGCTGACGCAGGTGCAGTGGGAGGTGCATCGCATCCGCATGTTCGGGCGGACGGTGGATTCGCCGCGTCTGAGCAGCTGGATGGGCGATGCGGACGCCAGCTATCGCTACTCGGGCACGCAGTTCGCGCCGCAGCCGTGGCTGGAGGTATTGCAGCCTCTACGCACGCGCCTGCTGGCCGAGACCGGGGCGCCGTTCAACAGCGTGCTGGCCAACCGTTACCGCAGCGGCAACGATGCGATGGGCTGGCATAGCGACGACGAGCCGGAGTTGGGGGCGCGACCATTGATCGCCTCGGTAAGCCTGGGCGCGACGCGGCGCTTTGCATTCAAGCATCGCGACGATGCTGCGTTGAAGCAGACGCTGGAATTGGGGCACGGCGATCTGCTGCTGATGGCAGGCGAGACCCAGCGCCACTACAAGCATGCATTGCCGCGCACCACAAAGCCCATCGGCGAGCGCATCAATCTGACCTTTCGCCAGATTGCGCCGCGTGCTCCCCAACGCTAGTTCGGCTGTCGCGGTGACAGCGGACGCGGCAGGATCTGGCTGTCCTGCTGGCCGGTGACCAAGGTCCAGCCGACCAGTTCGGTGGTGACCTGCGTCATCGCCTGTTCGAATGCTGCTGCCACCGCAGCCGTGTCGGTGCCGCTGGACGGGCGTGCGACCAGGAAGGTGCGCGAAGCCACCACGCGCTGATCGGCGGCGTGCAGCAGTTTGGCATTGAGTTCGATGGTGGCCGAGGGCAGCGACTGGCCGGCGTAGTCGGACTCGAAGCGGCGCAGGTCGATCGCCAGCTTGTAGTCGGAGCGGATGCCGGTGCCGATACGGGCGACGGCGGCGATCTTGCCGGAGTCCTCGAACGCGCGGACCACGCTGTCTTCCAGCATGTCGGTGGCCGGCTGCGCCCAGCCTGCGCCGTGATAGACCTGCAACTCGCCCGGGGTCGGGCGCACGTTGATGCGCGGGCTGTCGATCACCCGCGCGGCGCTGGGCTTGGACACCGACAGCTGCCAGCTCACCTGCGGCCAGGACGGGTTCGGCGCGATCCGCACATTAGGTGCGTAAATGGTGGCCGGCTTCTTGTCGCCGCCGGTCAACACCGAGCAGCCGCCCAGCGCCAGCAACGAGACGCACAACATGGGACGCAACAGGCGCATGGCAGTCATTTCGGTTCGAACTCCTTGGGTGCGTCGCGGCCGAGCAGGTAGCGCGCAGGGTTGTTGTCCAGTTTGTCGCTGACCCGGCGCAGGTCGCGGATCAGGCCGCGCAATTCGGTCAGCGTGGGCCCGAGCTGGCCCAGTCCGTCGTTGGCAAAACTATTGATGGCCGCGCGGTTCTCGCCAAGGATGTTGTCGGCGTTGCCGGCGGCCGAATCCAGCTTGACCAGGGTGGCATCGAGCTTTTCCAGGATGCCCGGCAGCTGCTGCACCAGGTTCTGGTCCAGCCGCTTGATGGTGCCATTGGTGGTGGTCAGGGTGGTGTCCAGATTGCGTGCGGCATCGCGCGCGCTGACGATCAGCGCCTGCATGCCTTCGTCGCGGTCGGCGATGCCACCACTGATCTTTTCCAGGTTCTGCAAGGTGGCGGTGATGCTGGCCACGTTCTTGTCCGAGAGCATCTGGTCCATGCGCTCGACGATGCGGTTGGCGGTGTCGGTGATGTTCTGCAGCGCCGACGGCGTGGTCTGGATGATCGGCGCATCGCTCTTGTCGATGGTGGTCAGCGACGGGGCCTCGGGCGTGCCGCCGGAGAGCTGGATGATCGACGGGCCGGTCAGGCTGGTGATGGCCAGCTTGGCGCGGGTATCGCTCTTGATCGGCGTGGTGGAGTTCACCCGCACGTGCGCGACCACCTGGCGCGGGTCGTTTGGTGCCAGCGTCAGCTCGGTGATCGAGCCGACCGCGATGCCGTTGTATTGCACCGGGCTGCCGACCGACAGGCCGGTCACCGCCTCGCGGAACACCACCCGGTATTGCTGCCAGGTACGGTCGGAGGAGTATTTTGCGGCCCATAGCCCGAACAGCAGCAGGGCCAGGCCCGCCACGATGGTGAAGGCGCCGATCAGGACGTAATTGGCTTTGGTTTCCATGCTCAGGCGGTCTCGGTGGAGTCGGTCTTGGCCGCGCGCGCGGCGCGGGCGCGCGGACCGTGGAAATATTCCTGGATCCAGGGGTGGTCGATCTGCTCGACTTCGGCCAGCGGCGCGTTGGCGATCACCTTGCGATCGGCCAGCACCGCGATGCGGTCGCAGATGGCGTACAGCGTATCCAGGTCATGCGTGATCAGGAACACGGTCAGGCCCAGCGCCTGTTGCAGGGTGCGGATCAACCGGTCGAAGGCGGCCGCGCCGATCGGGTCCAGCCCGGCGGTGGGCTCGTCCAGAAACAGCAGCGGCGGATCCAGCGCCAGCGCCCGCGCCAGGCCGGCGCGCTTGCGCATGCCGCCGGACAATTGCGAGGGCAGCTTGTCCAGCGCATCGGCCGGCAGGCCGGCCAGCTTGATCTTCAGCAGCGCCAGCTCGAAATACCAGCGCTCGGGAAACTCGCCGTGATGTTCCTTCAGCGGGACCTGCACGTTTTCGCCGACGGTCATCGACGAGAACAGCGCGCCGTCCTGAAACAGCACCCCGGTATTGCGGGTGATGTGCTGGCGGTCGGCGAAACGGCCCGAGCGTGCGTCCGCACCCAACACCTGGATGCTGCCGGCGTCGGGCTCGCGCAGGCCCAGGATGCTGCGCATCAGCACCGACTTGCCGGTGCCCGAGCCGCCGACCACGCCCAGGATCTCGCCGCGACGCACGTCCAGATCCAGGTCCTCATGCACGACCTGGCTGCCGAAGCGATTGGTCAGCCCGCGCACCGAAATCGCCAGCTGGTCGTCGTCGGCGTCGGTCTCTGTGCCGGGATTGGGGATTTGGGATTCGGGATTGGTCACAGCACAGTTCTCCCGAGTGTCAGGGCGCCAGCTGCGCTCCTGCCTTGCACCAATCCCGAATCCCGCATGTCGAATCCCGGTCTCATCACCACCCCATCTTCATGAACCACAGCGCGGCGACCGCGTCGAGGATGATGACCAAGGAAATCGTCTGCACCACCGAGGAGGTGGTGCGTTCGCCAACCGACTGCGCGGTGCCGCTGACCTTCAGGCCTTCCAGGCAGCCGATCAGGCCGATCACCAGCGCAAACAGCGGCGCCTTGGATAGGCCGACCAGGAAATGCCGCAGCTGGATGGTGTCGTGCATGCGCGCCAGGTACATCTGTGGCGGGATATCCAGATCGAATGCGCCCACGGTGACGCCACCGGCCAGGCCGGCGATCATCGCGATGAAGGTCAGCAGCGGCAGGGTGAAGATCAGCGCAAGCAGGCGCGGAATCACCAGCAGGTCGATCGGGTCCAGGCCCAGGGTGCGGATCGCGTCCACTTCCTCGCGCGATTTCATCGCACCGATCTGCGCGGTAAACGCACTGGCGGTGCGCCCGGCCAGCACGATGGCGGTCAGCAGCACCGCGAACTCGCGCAGGAAGGCGATCGACACCAGCTCCACCACGTAAATCTCCGCGCCGAAGTCGCGCAGGATGGTCGAGCCCAGGAACGCGATCACCGCGCCGACCAGATACGACAGCAGCACCACCAGTGGCACCGCATCCAGGCCGACCTGCTCCATGTGGTGCACGGTGGAGGTCAGGCGGAAGCGCCGCGGCTCGTGGATCAGCCGCGCAATCTTGACCAGGTTCTCGCCCAGAAAGCTGTTCAGCTCCAGAATGCCCTGGCCGACGCCGTGGGTGGTGCGGCCCAGACGGTCCAGCGCGGCGACGAAGCCGTAGTCGCGTTTGGGCTTGGGGCGTTCGTCGTTGAGTTCCTCGATGGTGCACACCAGCGCCTGGTGCTCATCGCGGAAGTCGATCGCGTCTTCCTTCAGGCCCATGCGGCTGGCGAAGCGCAGCAGCTGCAGCACCCCGGCCGAGTCCAGTTGCCCGATGCCGCGCGCGTCGATGCGCCGGATCCCTTCGGGCACGGCCTGCAGCAGCTCGGCCTGGGGCAACGCGGTCGCCAGGACCCAACTGCCAGCAAGGCGGACCTGTGCGTGATCCTGCGAGTCTTGTTCGATGCGTGGAGGTTGCGCTTTGATCATGGGTGGCCTGTCCGTGGCGCCAGCATACCGCGCCCGGCGTGAGCGAATGATGGGGACGCTTCGCCGCTGCGGTCCCGGCACAGACAATCGGCGCGCCGGCCAGGTGCGCTGCGGCATACACTGACGGTCTCGCCAGACGGCGTTTCTCCGATCCGACCCGCCACGCATGTCCGCTGCCACCGTCGTCCAACCGTCCGCCAGCGCCACCTATGCCCAGCGCGTCGCCTTTGTTTCGGAAATCGCCGGACGCCTGCATTCCTACGGCACCACGGCGCAGCGCCTGGAGGCCGCCGTGGTCGGGCTGTCGCACAAGCTGGGCTTGGACTGCGAGCCCTGGTCCAATCCCACCGGGATCATTTTGAGCTTCAGCGACCCGACCAAGGCCATCGGCTCCAGCGACATCACCCGGGTGATCCGGCTGGCTCCGGGCGAGAACGACCTTTACAAGCTCAGCGTGGCCGATTACGTGGCCGACGGCGTGGCCAACGGGCGCATGAGCATCGCGCAGGGCCACACCGCGCTGCGGCGGCTGGACCGCGAGGTCGATCGGCGCGGCAAGACCATGCAGGTGCTGGCATTCGGGCTGGCCGCCGCCGGCGTGGCAGGGCTGTGGAAACTGCCCTGGCTGGACATCGCCACCGCCGGCGCGATCGGCATGTCGATCGGCCTGCTGACCCAATACACCGACAGGCGGCCGGCGACCAAGGAAGCCGGCGAGGCGCTGGCCGGCCTGCTGGCCGGGGTGGTGGCCGCCGTGGTGGCGTCGCTGGTCGGGCCACTGAACCTCAACACGGTGATCATCGCCTCGCTGGTGGTGCTGCTGCCCGGCATGTCGTTGACCAATGCCTTCAACGAGCTGGCCAGCCAGCACTGGGTCTCGGGCACGGCGCGTCTGGCCGGTGCGGTGACCACGGTGCTCAAGCTCACCGTCGGTGCAGTGATCGCGGTGACGCTGACCCAGGTGCTCGGCCTGCATCCGCAGGTGGCCGCATTGCGCCCGCAGGCCGGCTGGGTGGAATGGGCCTCGCTGCTGGTGGCCGCTTATGCGTTTGCGGTGTTGTTCAAGGCCAATCGACGTGATTATTTATGGATCATGGCGGCGGCCATGTCCGGGTATGTCATCGCGCGTTATGCCGGGCACGCCTGGGGCGGTCCGGCCGGTGTCTTTGCATCGGCCATGGCATTGACCGCCGCCGGTAATCTGTTCGGGCGGGTGATACAAAAACCCGGGGCATTGATCCGTTTGCCCGGCATCATCATGCTGGTTCCGGGCAGTGTCAGCCTGCGCGGCTTTCTGACCCTGATACAGCAACAGGATGTCAGTGTGGGGCAGGCCGCGCTATTGGCGGTGACCAATATCGTGATGGCCTTGATGGCCGGATTGCTGTTCGGCAATCTGTTGATTCCGGCCCGCAAGAATTTATGACCGGCAGAAAACGCGCAATAAAAAACGCCGGCACTGCCGGCGTTTTTTATTGGTAACAATCAAGCCGCCTTGGGCTTCTTGGTCACGCGCTTGGTGGCGGCTTTGCGCGGCGCGGCCTTCTTGGCCGGGGTCTTCTTGGCGCTGACCTTGCTGATCAGAAAGTCTTCGACCTTCTTGCCGGCGGCGGTCAGTTCGGCCAGCCAGCGCGGCTGCTTGCCGCGGCCGGTCCAGGCTTCCTGGGGATTGGCGGGGTTGCGATATTTCGGCGCAACCTTGCCCAGCTTGCGGCCGGCGCGCGGACCCGGCTTGGCAGCGGCAGCCGAACGGCCCGCACCGGCGCTGGCGCCAAACAATTCTTCGATGGAATAACCCTGGGCTTTTGCCGCGCGGGTCAGCTGCGTGCGGACCTTGGCAATCGGGGCGCGCTTGGCAACCACGGTCTGCTGCTTTTTCGCGTTTTTGATCAGGGCACCCAATTGCTTGGCCGACAGGCCGCTAAGATCGATCGACATCACTACTCCGGAAGATGAGAGAGAAAAGAATGCCGGTCCGTGGCAGCGCTGGCCATCATAATGTCAGAAAACCCGGGTGACAAATGCGCCGAAATACTCCGGCGCATTGTGTTCATCTAATCGAAGTAGTTTCGGGTGATTTGATCAACGACCCAGGCGGGAGAATAATCCGGCCTTATCCAGGTTTTCTGCTGCTTCCGCAGTACGGGCACGATATTCAAAGGTACCGGCGACCAATCCGCGTTCGGAGACCACCACCCGATGCGGAATGCCCAGCAGTTCCATATCGGCAAACATCGCACCCGGGCGCAGGCCACGATCGTCCAGCGCCGCTTCAATGCCTGCGTCAAGCAATTCGTCCAGCAATGCCTGAGCGGCGGCAACCACCTGCGCATCCTGCTTGGGGTTGATGATGCAGACCACCACCTGCCACGGTGCCATCGGCGCGGGCCAGACGATGCCGGCATCGTCGTGATTCTGCTCGATCGCCGCGGCCACGATGCGCGATATGCCGATGCCGTAGCAGCCCATCTTCATCACTGCGGGCTTGCCGTTCTCGTCGATCACGGTGGCCTGCAATGCCTGCGCATACTGGCTGCCGAGCTGGAACACATGCCCCACCTCGATGCCGCGGGCCAGCCGCAGCTCGCCGCCGTCGGCCGCACGTTCGCCGTCGATGACGTTGCGCACATCGGCAACGGTTTCCGGTTCCGGCAGGTCGCGGCCCCAGTTGACGCCCACCAGGTGCACGCCGGGCACATTGGCGCCGACCACGAAATCGGCCAGCGCCGCGACATCGCGATCTGCCACCACGCGCACCGGGCGGGCGGTATTGATCGGACCCAGAAAGCCCGGCTCGCAGCCGAGGTGGTCGCGGATTTCGGTTTCGTTGGCCAGGCGGTAACCAGCCAGGCCGGCGACCTTGCCAAGCTTGATCTCGTTGACGGCATGATCGCCGCGCACCAGCACCAGCACGAAGCCGGCTTCGGTCATCACCGCCACCGACTTGACCGTGCGCTGCAGCGCGATGCCCAGCAACTGGGCGACGTCTTCGCAGGTCTTCTGGGTGGGCGTTGCGACCTGGCGCATTGCCTCGCCAGCCGCAGCGCGCGGGGCGGGCAGGGCGGCGCTGGCGGTTTCCACGTTGGCGGCGTAATCGGAGCCGGTGGAAAATGCCAGCGAGTCCTCGCCGGAGGCGGCGATGACGTGGAATTCCTGCGAGGCGTCGCCGCCGATGGCGCCGGAGTCGGCCTGCACGGCGCGGAATTCCAGCCCCAACCGGGTAAAGATGCGGGTATAGGCCGCGCGCATGTTGTCGTATTCGCGCGCCATGTCGGCATCGGTGAGATGGAAGGAATAGGCATCCTTCATCAGGAATTCGCGCGCGCGCATCACCCCGAAGCGCGGGCGGATCTCATCGCGGAACTTGGTCTGGATCTGGTAGAAGTTCATCGGCAGCTGCTTGTAGCTGTTGATCTCCTGGCGCGCGAATTCGGCCGCGGCCTCTTCGGCGGTCGGGCTGTAGCAGAACTCCTGCTCCTTGCGATCCTTGATCTTGAGCAACTGCCCGCCGAACTTCTCCCAACGGCCGGTGGCGTCCCACAGCTCGCGCGGCTGGATGGTGGGGAACAGCACTTCCACCGCCCCGGCGCGGTTCATTTCCTCGCGCACGATGGCCTCGACCTTGCGCAGCACGCGCAGACCCAGTGGCGACCAGGTGTACAGCCCGGAGGCCAGCTTGCGGATCATGCCCGCGCGCAGCATCAGACGGTGGCTGACCAGCTCGGCGTCGGCCGGGGTTTCCTTGGTGGTGTGCAGGTGGAACTGGGAAAGACGCATCGGGCTTCGCTTGGGCGGAAAGCCCATAGTTTGCCAGTCTCGCGCCCTGCCGGTCAGGGGCACCGGCCGATCGGCCGGATGCCGGGACCGGTATGTGGCCGGTCCCGGGCCGGCTCAGGTGGCCGGATTGCCGCTCGCTGCCGGCTTGCAATAGGCCTTGGCGGCCGCCTCGGCGAGATTGCGCTGCGCCGCGCGCGCGTCCGGGTCCAGCGGGGTGCCGGGCTTGCCGTCGGCGCCGGCGCCCATGGTGACCTCGCCCTTGCCGCTGAGCAGTTCCAGGTTGCGGCGCGCGGTCAGGCAGTCGGCCGATTCGGGCGTGGTGGTTTCCGGCGCGGCGATGGCGGCGGTGCCGCTGCGCGCATCGATCCGGCGCGCTTCGTAGCGCTGGCCGGCCGGTGGCGGGGTTTCGGTGTAGTGGGTGACGCCCCTGGCGTCCTTCCATTTATACAGATCGGTCGCGCCGGCGGCGGCGCTGGCCAGCATCAGCAGGGCGCAAAGCCCGGACGACAGGTGCATGTGGCTTCCCCTGGATGATTCCCGCGGCGATTGCAGCATCCGCGGCCCGCGCTGGCAAGTGACGCTGCAGGCGCACAGGCGCGCTACCGCCGGACGGACCTCAGGCCCTACACTTGCCGGATGGATGAGATGAGACCGCCCCCGCGCTCGCGCACGATTTACCTGCTGCCGAACCTGTTCACCACCGCCGGGCTGTTTTCCGGTTTCTACGCCATCATCGCCGCCGCCAATGGGCAATTCGTCCAGGCCGCCATGGCGGTGTTCGTGGCCGCGGTGATGGACGGGCTGGACGGCCGGGTCGCGCGCCTGACCAATACCAGCAGCGAATTCGGCGTGCAGTACGACTCGCTGGCCGACCTGGTCAGCTTCGGCATGGCCCCGGCGTTGGTGATGTACCACTGGTCGCTGTCGGCATTGAAGTACGACAGCAACGTGATGGGTCGGGTCGGCTGGTCGGCCGCCTTTCTGTATGCGGCCTGCGCGGCGCTGCGGCTGGCGCGCTTCAACACGCAGGTCGGCGTGGTCGACAAGCGCTGGTTCATCGGCCTGGCCAGCCCGGCGGCCGCCGGCCTGATGATGTCCTTCGTCTGGGCCTTTGCCGACGATAGCCTGGGCTTCGACGGCGAGCAGCTGCGTTACCTGGCGCTGGCGGTCACCGTGGTGGCGGCCTTGCTGATGGTCAGCCGGATCCGGTTCTGGAGTTTCAAGGGCGGCGCGCGTGGTCCGCGCGCCGACCGTGTGCCGTTCCTGGCGCTGGCGATCGCCACGGTGGTGATCGCGTTGCTGGTGATCGATCTGGCCCGTTCGCTGCTGGTGATCGGCGTGCTGTATGCGCTGTCCGGCCCGGTGATGTGGCTGTGGCGGCGCTGGCGGCGCACGCCCGAGCTGCCATGAGTCAATTGGCCTCCGAGCCGATGTGGTCCGATCTGCAGGTGTCGTATCTGCAGGCGTTGGGGCACACCGTGTATCTGGACCGCGACGCCGTGGACGCGGCGGCGCCTGACGAGACGAGCGAGCATGCGCCGGCGGCGGCTGCACCGTCACGCGTGGAGCGCGCGCCGTCGATGCCGCCACCCGCGGCACCGCCTGTGGTCCGGCGCAGCGCACCCGCTGCGCCGGCCGACGCGCCGTCTGCGGTCACGACTGCGCCATCGGCAGCGCCGCAGCGGCGCAGCCGGGTCGGCATGCCCGATCGCCTGCAGATGGCATTGCTGCGCGCCTCCGGCTGCAATCCAGGCGATCCGAATACCCAGGCCTTGATGGCATCCTGGCCGCTGGCCGAGTTGCGCGGCAACCCGGCGGCCAAGCGCGCGCTGTGGCCGCAACTGCGTGCGCTGCGGCGGCGTCGGGATCCGGCATGAGCGCCTTGAACGTGCCGCTGCCCACCTCACTACGCGCCATGCGCGAGAGCGATCTGGATGTGGTGATGGAGATCGAACACCGCGCCTATCCGTTTCCGTGGACGCGCAGCATCTTTCGCGACTGCCTGCAGGCGGGCTATCCGGGCTGGGTGATGGAGCAGGGCGGGCAGGTCATTGGCTACGGGGTGATCAGCATCGCCGCCGACGAAGCGCACGTGCTCAATGTCTGCATCGCACCGGAGGCGCAATCCCAGGGGCATGGCCGGGTGCTGTTGCGCGCGCTGATCAAGGGCGCCTGCGATCGCGGCGCGCGGCGGGCGTTTCTGGAAGTGCGCCCGTCCAACCCGTCGGCGATTGCGCTGTATCACTCCGAAGGCTTCAATGAAATCGGACGGCGCCCACGCTATTACCCCTCCAACACCGGCCGCGAAGATGCGTTGGTGATGGCGATCGAGTTGTCTTTCGAAGGGTTTTCCTGAGCGGCATCGGCGGTTGCTGATGGGAGCGTTCGCGCACGTCCGGTTGGCACTGTCAGCCACTCACCTGACAGGCGCCGCGCGTTTGCCTTGGTAGGGGCCTGACGACCCGCAGATATTCCGCCCGGCGCTTGCGTCGCGGGCGAACAATTGCGCCGGTACTGCGCTGCCTCACGGCAGCTGCGGCTTCGTCGTTACAGCAGACGATCGGGTAAACAGGCAATCGCCGATGCCGTGAGCAACGCCCTTGCGCGTCACTGCAATCGATCGCAGCAAGGCTGCACATCGTTCCTGACGCACCGCGTGCGTCGGCTGCTCGCGCGCCGCCATCTGGCATGACACGCTCGCACACATCATGGTGATTCTTTCGCCATCTTGCATTTCTCTTTTCGGTGACGTGACCGGTTGCGTCCTCGCATGCGAGATGCCGCTCGAAGGCGCTAGAGCGCATTGCAACCAATGTGCGCGTCAAAAAAAACATGCAGGTCTGTGAGCGTGGTGGCACACCGTGCTGACCCGTACCCGTGTGTACTGCGCTGCAGATCATGCTGCACTGCAGTGTCCTCGCGACTGTCTCCACGTGTCTTGATTACAGCGTTTTGTCTTCTCTTGCGTGTCCCGCAACCGTTTGCGTGACTGCGCGTGCACATCGATGCATCGGCTAGATACAAGCCATTGCGATGCTCCTAGTATCGGCGTCGCGGAACTGAACATTACAGAGATGAAAAGTATGTTCCGCGCCTGCTAGACGAGGGGTGTGCCGCCGCGCGGCGCATCGAACCCATTCGAGGGAGACATCAAGATGAAGCCGAAATTTTCAACGGCGGCCGCCGCGTCGCTGTTTGTCGGGTCGTTGCTGGTCGTTGGCGTTGCCTGCGCCGATCCTGCACTGGAAGTTGCAACCACTGGTTGGGCAACCCAGAACGGGGGAACCAAGGGCGGCTCCAAGGCGGCCGCTGCCAACATCTACACGGTCAAGACTGCCGCCGAGCTGAAGAGCGCGCTGAAAGCCAGCGTGGGCAGCAACGGGCGCATCATCAAGATCAGCGGCATCATCGATGTCAGTGAGGGCAAGCCGTACACCACGACCTCGGATATGAAGAGCCGCGCGCGGCTGGACATCCCGACCAAGACCACGCTGATCGGCATCACCAGCAACGCGGAAATTCGCGAAGGCTATTTCTACGTCAAGGCCAACGACGTCATCATCCGCAACATCACCATCGAAAATCCATGGGATCCGGAGCCGGTCTGGGACCCGGATGACGGCAGTGCCGGCAACTGGAATTCCGAGTACGACGGCCTCACGGTCGAGGGTGCGACCAATGTGTGGGTGGACCATGTCACCTTCACCGATGGTCGCCGCACCGACGATCAGAACGGCACCGCCAACGGGCGCCCCAAGCAGCATCACGACGGTGCGATGGACGTCAAGAAGGGCGCCAACTTCGTCACCATTTCCTACTCGGCGTTCAAGTCGCACGAGAAGAACGACCTGATCGGCTCCAGCGACAGCGCCTCCAGCACCGACAGCGGCAAGCTCAAGGTGACCATCCACAACACCTTGTTCGAGAACATTTCCGCACGCGCGCCGCGGGTGCGCTTCGGCCAGGTGCACCTGTACAACAACTACCACGTCGGCAGCACCAGCAATAAGGTCTACCCGTTCTCGCACGCGCACGGCGTGGGCAAGGAGTCCAAGATCTTCTCCGAGCGCAACGTGTTCGACATCAGTGGGGTGAGCAGCTGCGACAAGATTGCGGCCGATTACGGCGGCAGCGTGTACCGCGACCAGGGCTCGCTGCTCAACGGCAAGGCACTGACCTGCTCGTGGAATAGCAACATCGGTTGGACCCCGCCGTACACCTATAGCCTGCTGTCGGCCGACAAGGTCGCTGCGGACGTCAAGGCAAAAGCCGGCGCAGGCAAGCTGTAAGGCGTCTGCCACATGCAACGCATGCAGCGTTGCATCTGTTTCCGCAACGCCCGCAACACTGCGGGCGTTGTGCGTTTTGGCGGCGTTAGATCTTGGCGCGTTGCTCGCGCAGGCCGGTCAGCTGCGTGGTCCAGTCGTTCAGGCGCGCACGCTCCTGTTCGACCACCACGGCCGGTGCGTTCTGCACGAAGGTGGCGTTGCCCAGCTTGCCATTGCACTTGCCGATCTCGGCTTCCACGCGCTTGATTTCCTTGTCCAGGCGCGTGCGTTCGGCATCCATGTCGACCAGGCCTTCCAGCGGCACCAGCAGGGTCAGCTCACCGACGATGGCCGTGGCCGACGGCGGGGTGTCCTGGCCGGCCTCCAGCCAGTCGATCGCTTCGAGCTTGAGCAGGAACGACAGCTGCGAGGCAAAGCGGCCAATACGGGTGCGATCGTCGGCAGTGCCGGCCTGCAGCAGCAGGCGAACCTGTTTGGACGGCGGTACGTTCAACTCGCTGCGCACACGACGCAGTGCCGACACCATCGACTTCAGCCATTCGACATCGGCCTCTGCGCCGGCGTAGCTGGCGGTATCGATATCGCCTGCCTGCGGGAATGCCTGCAACGAGATCGTGGCGGCGGTGATGCCCAGGCGCGGTGCGACCTGCTGCCACAGTTCTTCGGTGACGAATGGGGTAAGCGGGTGCAGCAGGCGCAATAACGCTTCGAGCACGTAGAGCAGGGTGTGCCGCGTGCTGGCGGCAGCTTCGCTGTCCTGGCCATTGAGCGCGGGCTTGGCCAGTTCGACGAACCAGTCGCAGAACGCATTCCAGGCGAACTCGTACAGCGATTGCGCGAGCAGATCGAAGCGGTAGTTGGCGTAGTGCGCGTGGGTTTCGGCAGTGACCTTGTCCAGGCGCGCCAGAATCCATTGCTCGGCTTCGGTGCGCGGCTGCGGCACGCCGGCAAAGCGCGCGCCCTCGGTATTCATCAACACAAAGCGCGTGGCATTCCACAGCTTGTTGCAGAAATTCTTGTAGCCTTCGGCGCGGCCGAGATCGAACTTGATGTCGCGGCCGTGCGTGGCGAGTGCGGCGATGGTGAAGCGCAGCGCGTCTGCACCGTGGGCGATGATGCCGTCCGGGAATTCCTTGCGCGTGGCCTTTTCGATCTTCTCGGCCATGCGCGGCTGCATCAGCCCGTGGGTGCGCTTGGCCACCAGGTCTTCGATGCTGATGCCGTCGATGATGTCCAGCGGATCGAGCACGTTGCCCTTGGACTTGGACATCTTCTGGCCCTGCGCATCGCGAATCAGGCCGGTGATGTAGACATCGCGGAACGGCACCTGGCCGGTGAAGCTGTCGGTGGCCATGATCATGCGCGCCACCCAGAAGAAGATGATGTCGAAGCCGGTGACCAGCACCGACGACGGCAGGTAGCGCTCGAAGCCGCGCTCGGCCATCGCGTTCGCATCCGGCCAGCCCAGCGTGGAGAACGGCCACAGTTGCGAGGAGAACCAGGTTTCCAGCACGTCACTGTCCTGGTGCAGCGCGACGTCGGCGCCCAGGCCGTGTTTCGCGCGCACCTCGGCTTCGTCGTGGCCGACATAGCACTTGCCTGCCTCGTCGAACCACGCCGGGATGCGATGGCCCCACCACAGCTGACGGCTGATGCACCAGTCCTGGATGTTCTCCATCCAGTGGCGATAGGTGTTGATCCAGTTCGGCGGCACGAATTTGACCTGGCCGCTTTCGACCAGCTCCAGGCCGCGCCTGGCCAGCGCGTCCATCTTCACGAACCACTGGTCGGTCAGATAGGGCTCGATCACCTGGCCGGTGCGGTCGCCGCGCGGCACCTGCAGCTTGTGCGGCTTGGTTTCGACCAATACGCCCAGGTCTTCCAGTTCCGACAGCACCAGCTTACGTGCGTCATAACGATCCAGGCCGCGATAACGCTCCGGCGCATTCTCGTTGATGGTGGCGGTGACGGTGAACAGATTGATCAGCGGCAGGTCATGTCGCACGCCCACCTGGTAATCGTTGAAGTCATGCGCAGGCGTGACCTTGACCACGCCGGTGCCGAAGGCGCGGTCGACATAATCGTCGGTGATCACTGGCACCTGCCGGCCGGTCAGCGGCAGCACGATGCGGGCGCTGTGCAGCGTGGCGTAGCGCGGATCTTCCGGATGCACCATCACTGCGGTATCGCCCAGCATTGTTTCCGGGCGCGTGGTGGCGACCACCAGGTAATCGCGGGTTTCGCGCAGCGTCTCGACGCCGTCGGCATCGTGTTCGACGTGCTCGTAGGTCACGCCATCGGCCAGCGGGTAGCGGATCGACCACAGGAAGCCGTCTTCTTCGACGTTTTCCACTTCCAGGTCGGAGATCGCGGTCTTCAGCACCGGGTCCCAGTTGACCAGGCGCTGGCCGCGATAGATCAGGCCCTGCTCGTACCAGCGCACGAAGGCTTCGTTGACCGCGGCCGACGGCTGCGGGTCCATGGTGAAGGTGCTGCGCGACCAGTCGCTGGAGGTGCCCAGCCGGCGCATCTGGCGCTCGATGGTGTCGCCGGACTCGGCCTTCCATTCCCACACCTTGGCGATGAAGCCATCGCGCCCCAGCGAGTCGCGTGTTTTGCCGTTGCCTTCCAGGGCCAGGTTGCGCGACACCACCATCTCGGTGGCGATGCCGGCGTGGTCGGTGCCCACCTGCCACAGCGTGTCGAAGCCGCGCATGCGGTGATAACGCACCAACGCGTCCATCAGTGTCTGCTGGAACGCATGGCCCATGTGCAGCGTCCCGGTCACATTCGGCGGCGGCAGCAGCACGGTATACGGCTCACCCTTGCCGGACGGCACGAAATAACCGGCCGCCTCCCACTGCGCGTACAGGCGCGATTCGAAGGAAGAGGGTTCGTAGCTGGAGGCGAGGGTGGTCATAGAGAGGCGGCGATTCGTTGTTCGGGATTCGGGATTGGTTGCGTCATGGGGCCGGCGAGAAGCGCTGGCAATCCACTCATCAACGTCAGCGGTGGTGCGGTGGAGCGAAGATCGGCTATTGGGGATTCGTCATTGGATGCAGCCCTGGGATGCGCAAAAGAGTTGCTTTTACCAATCCCCAATCCCGACTCCCCAATCCCCGCCCTCTCACATGTCGTATTTGGTCAGTTCCAGGCCCAGGGCCTTGTACTGCTTCCAGCGCTCGCGCAGCGGTTCGCGGGCGGCGGGGTCGGCCGGGACGACTTCCAGTACGCGGTCGCAGGCACCCAGGTAGGGGTCGTCGCGCAGGTTGATCACCAGCGGGCGCGAGGGGGCATCGAACTCCGGCGCGGCGATCAGCACCGGCGCCAGCTCGTCTTCCTCGTCGGTGCCGGCAATCTGGTGCGGGATGTAGGCCTCGTCGTCGAATGCCCACAGCAGGTCGTCCAGTGCCTCGGCCTGCGCGGCGTCGCGCGCCAGGATCAGCGTGGACAGGTTGGCGTCGTTGGCCTTGCGCGCTAGCTCGCAGACCAGCCGCAGCGGTTCGTTGAGGAAGCGCGGTTTGGCGATCAGGTAGAAGTCGGCACGGGGCATCAGGCGGTCACAAAGCGGGAGGAGAGCAAGAATTCGGTGGCCATGCCGGCGGCCACGAACAGGGCAGCAAAGCCGAGCACGGCCAACAGCAGGCCGCCGAATGCACGCAGGTGGCGCCCCGGCGGGCGCGAACGGTACAGATACACCGGCAGGAACAGCACGGCGAACGCCACGATGCCGATATTCATCCAGGCCGGCCGGCGGTAGCCGAGCCGGCGGCTGTCGGCCGCCAGCCAGACAAACAACAGCACAATCTGCATGACGATCCAGAGCAGGTCGATGCCGGGGTTGGTCCAGCCCGGCACCGCGCTGGCTGCTCCGTTCACAACGGAGAAGCCGGCAATCAGCGCCAGTGCAGCGCGTGGCGACATCAGGCCGCGCGGTCCAGCAACCACTGGGTCAGCAGCCCCACCGGGCGGCCGGTGGCCATGCCGCGCTTGCCTTCGTCGCTGGCGACGCCGGCGATGTCCAGATGCGCCCAGCGCTGGTTCTCGGTGAAGCGCGACAGGAAGCAGCCGGCGGTGATCGCGCCGCCCCAGCGGCCGCCGATGTTGTAGACGTCGGCGAAGGTGGAATCCAGCAGGCCCTGGTACTCGTCCCACAGCGGCAGGCGCCAGGCGCGGTCGAACACGTGCTCGCCGGCGGCCAGCAGTTCGTTGGCGAGGTCGTCGTGCTTGCTCATCAGGCCGGCGGTCTGGTGGCCCAGCGCCACCATGCAGGCGCCGGTCAGCGTGGCCACGTCCACCAATGCTTCGGGGTTGAAGCGCTCGGCGTAGGTCAGCGCATCGCACAGGATCAGGCGGCCTTCGGCGTCGGTGTTGCCGACCTCGATGGTCTTGCCGGACATGCTGGTGATCACGTCGGAGGGGCGGTAGGCATTGCCGTCGATGGCGTTCTCCACCGCCGGCACCACCACCACCAGGTTGATCGGCAGCTCTGCCTTGACGGTGGCCACGAAGGTGCCGATGACGTTGGCGCCGCCGCACATGTCGTACTTCATTTCCTCGATGCCGCCCTGCGTCTTGAGGTTGACGCCGCCGGTGTCGAAGGTGATGCCCTTGCCGACCAGTACGTACGGACGCGCGTCGCCGCCGCCGTTCCACTTCAGCACGATCAGCCGCGGGCGGTTGGCCGAGCCACGCGCCACCGACAGCAGCGAGCCCATGCCGAGCGACTCCATCTGCGTCTCGTCCAGGATCTCGGCCTCGGCGCCGGGGAACTTGCCGGCGAACGCGGCGGCGGTCTCGGCCAGATAGGCCGGGGTGCAGTAATTCGGCGGCAGGTTGCCCAGCTCGCGGGCGAACTCCACGCCCTCGGCGGTGGCCACGCCCACGGCCAGTGCGCGGGCGTCGTCGCCGGCGATCGCCAGCGTGGTCAGGCCGGTCTCGTCGACCTTCTTCTTGCCCAGCGTGGCGGTGTAACGGTAAGCGGCGTGGTCGCTGACGATGATGGCCTGGCGGATGTTCCAGGCGCTGTCGCGCGCCTTGACCGGCAATTCGGTCAGGGTGAGCAGGGCGGTGCCGACCGGGCCGGTCTTCAGCGCGCGGGTCGCATCGCCCACCGCCTTGAGGTACGGCGCCACGCCGAACTTGCCGGCTTCGCCCAGGCCGACCACCAGCACGCGCGGGGCGGCGACGCCGGGCAGGTCGTACAGCAGGCTGGTGCTGCCGGTCTTGGCAGCCACATCGCCGCGTGCCACCAGGGCCGTCAGACGGCCCTGGCTGGCGCTATCGAGTGCCTGGGCAGCGGGCGACAGGGTCTTGTCGGCGAACACGCCAACCACGATGCAGTCGACGGCGGCGCTTGCCGGCGCGTCTTGGTTCAGGGTGAATTGCAGGGCCATTGATCAGATTCCGTAGGCAAATCCGTACAATCGCGGGCTGTTTACGCCAACCGGACTAGGCTGGCGCCGCCGCGAACGAATCCGAGAGTTTAAAACAAGCCCACCCCATGCCGAAGCTCGATCGATACCTGCTTAGCGATTTCACCCAGAGCTTCCTGGCCACCTTGATCGTGCTGCTGGTCGTCAGCGTCGGCGGTGTGCTGGTGGATATCCTCGGCAATATCGCCGACGGCCGCATCCCTGCTCGCTTGCTGCTGTCTCAGGTGGGCCTGCAATTCGTTGCGTATCTGCCGATCATCCTGCCGCTGGCGCTGATGCTGGGGCTGTTATTGGCACTGGCGCGGCTGTACCGCGATTCAGAAATGGCCGTCATCACCGCCATCGGTGTGGGCCCGCGGCGCCTGCTGCGGCCGATGCTGATGCTGGTGGTGCCGGTGGTGGTGGTGATCGGGCTGTGCTCGCTGTGGCTGGGCCCCTGGGCCAGCCGCACCGCCGAGACCATGCTGGAAGACGCCAACCGCAGCATCGTGATGGCCGGCCTGGAGTCGGGCAAGTTCACCCCGCTGTCCGGTGGCGGCGTGGTGTACCTGACCACGATCTCGGCCGACGGCAAGGGCCTGGGCAAGGTCTTCATGCAGCGCCAGAAGGACGACCGCATCGATGTGGTCACCGCCGACCGCGGCGCGATGTTCTTCGAAGGTAAGGCCGACCGTTATCTGCGCCTGGAGGACGGTTACCGCATCGAAGGCCCGGCCGCCGGCAATACCCTGGACTACCGCCTGATGAAGTTCGCCAGCAACGATGTGGCCTTGCCCGACCGGACCCAGGTGCACGATGCCAACGATCCGGAAGTGATGTGGACCACGCAGCTGCTGTCGGACCAGCGCCCGGCCGCGCGCGCGCAGCTGCATGAGCGCCTGGCGCCGCCGCTGCTGGCGCTGGCCTTCGCGCTGCTGACCCTGCCGCTGTCGCGCAGCGCGCCGCGGCAGCAGCGGTATGGCCGGATCATGCTGGCCTTCCTGGCGTACATGGTGGGCACCAATCTGATGATCGTCGGCACCCAGTGGATCGCCAATGGCAAGACGCCGGCCGCGCTCGGTCTGTGGTGGCTGACCCTGCCGCTGCTGGCGGTGGCGATCTGGGCGTATGCGCGTGATGGCCGCGTGCGTCGGCCGAGGGTACGCGCATGAGGCTGATGCCGCGGGTGCATGACTGGTACATCGGGCGCGCGGTGTTGTTCACCGTGCTGCTGACGTGGGCGGTGCTGCTGGGCCTGGACCTGGTCAACGCCTTTGCCAGCGAGGCCAAAAGCATCGGCCAGGGTAGCTACAGCTTTGGCCATGCGGTGGCCTATGTGGCCTATACCGTGCCGCGCCGGGCCTACACCTTGTTTCCCACCGCGGCGGTGATCGGCGCCCTGATGGGCCTGGGCCAGCTGGCGGCAACGTCCGAGCTCACCGCGCTGCGCGCGCTGGGCGTGTCGCGCAAGCGTATGTCGGCCTCGGTGGTGGCGGCCATGGCGCTGCTGACCGCCACCATGGTGATCAGTGGCGAGACGGTGGGGCCGTGGGCACAGAACCAGGCCGATACCCTCAAGACCAGCGCCCGCTACAACAGCAACATGGCCGGCTCGCGCTATTCCGGCCTGTGGGCGCGCGAGGGCGACACCTTCCTCAACGCGCTCAGCGGCGAAGAAAAGCTGCTCGATGGCGGCGGCACCGCGCTGGACCTGCACGATGTGCGGCTGTACCACCTCGATGCCAGCGGCCGCATGCAGCAGCTGACCTATGCAGCGCTGGCCGAGAACCGCAACGGGACCTGGACGCTGCGCCAGGTGCGCCGCGACACCTTCCAGGAGCGCTCGGTGCAGCGCGAAACCTTCCCCGAGCTGCCGTGGCAATCCCAGCTCAGCCCGGCGGCACTGGCGGCCGGGCTGGCCAAGCCGCGCAACCTGTCCGCGCGCGATCTGGAACAGAGCATCGAGTACCGCCGCCGCAACGGCCTGGACGCACGCGACTACGAAGACCAGTACTGGAGCCGCTGGTTCTATCCGCTCAACGTATTGGCGCTGTGCCTGGCGGCGATTCCGTTCTCGTTCGGTTCGCTGCGTAGCGGCGGCCTGGGCAAGCGGCTGTTCCTGGGCATCCTGTTCGCGCTGGGGTTCTGGCTGCTGCAGCTGTTCTTCGGCCGCATGGCCGGCGCACTCAAGCTGGATTACCGCATCGCCTACGCGCTGCCGCCGATGGTGATGCTGGGCGTGTCGGCATGGCTGTTCCGACGGCGCAGTAGCTGACGCCGATGCGTCGGTTCAGCGTGTTCGGAACCGTGCTCTGTCTGCTATACGTCGCTGGAACTGCTCTATGCGTGTGGGCGGCCAGCGACGCTGGTGGCGACCCCAAGGGCCATTTTGTATTGCTGCAGTTGCCGCTGACACCACAGCTGACTGTGCTTGATGCCATGGGTGCTGACGCCTGGTTGACCGATATGCCCTGGGTGCACAGCTATCTGCTATTGGTTCCGCCATTTCTGGCGGCGCTGTATCTGGTTGGCTATGCCGTGCAGTGGCTGATTGAGCGCCCCTCGGCACGCGGGCATTGAGTCCACACCCGTCTCGGTTCGCCGCATTTAACTGCCTGCACGCGAGCAGTTGCCTGGTGGGTGCTTCGCATGACGGCCGCACTCCGTTGTCGCCTGCCGTCGAGATCGGCAAGAGGCCGGTCTGGTCGTTTCAGCGTTTGGGTGTGCGTTGCAGCCGGGTACCACTGGCGCGGTCGTGCCAGGCCAGGCGGTCGCGGTCCAGCCACGCCCACCAGAATCCTGCGCCAGCCAAGGCCAGCGACAGCGTGCCGACGGCATAGCGGACCCAGAGCGCGCGCCAGGTGGCTTGCGGGCCGACCAGCGACAGCCGCCACGGGCGCATGCCCAGGGTCTGGCCACCCCGTCGCCAGCTGACGGTGGCGTACACCCCGGCGGCGATCCAGCAGCACAGCCACAACAGCCATTGCCAGCCGCTGAAGGGGGCGATGTTTTCGCGGGCCGGGTGCCCGGCAAGCGTGAAGCCCAGCGTGAACGCGGCGGAGATCAGCATCCATAGCGCCAGGACCGGCCAGGCGTCGTAGCACAGGGCCAGCAGGCGCCAGACCACCAGGGCGGGCGGTCGCGCGCTGCGCGGTGAAGGGGGCGAGGTCATGCCGCGAGCATAGCCGGCGCAGCCGATCGGGCAACGTCGCGCTGCGGCAATCCCGCGCCGGGCCGGGCCTGTGCGTCGAGGCGGGAGCGATGTGGTGGCTGGCTTGTCGAGGCAAGCCGCACCACCAATCCCGCGCCTGGCCAACACGGCGCGCCGCAAATCGCATGTCACGCTCTATGCTGTTGCGATGTCAGCCAGCAGTCCCGCCGAACGTCGCCAACTGGCGCAACACCTGCCACCGGTGCAGGCCGCCGATGCCGCCGCCATCGAACGCTTCCTGGACCGGTTATGGGCCGAGCAGGGCGTGGCACGGCAGACCCTGGACAGTTACCGGCGCGACCTGGAAGGCCTGGCGCGCTGGCGCGACGGTGCCGGCGGCGGCCTGCTGGGTGTCGATCGGGCGGCGTTGTTCGACTATCTGCGCTGGCGCGCTCAGGCCAATTACTCCCCACGCAGCGCAGCGCGGCTATTGTCGACGCTGCGGGCGTTCTACGCGCTGTGCCTGCGCGATGGGGTACGCAGCGACGACCCGACGGCGCTGATCGACCCACCAAAGTTGCCCCGTAGCTTGCCCAAGGCGCTGACCGAAACGCAGATCGATGCGCTGTTGGCCGCGCCCGAGATCGACACCCCGCTGGGCCTGCGCGACCGCGCAATGCTCGAGCTGATGTATGCGGCCGGCCTGCGCGTCAGCGAACTGGTCAACCTGCCGGCGGTGGGGGTCAATCTGCGCCAGGGCGTGCTGCGGGTCACCGGCAAGGGCAGCAAGGAGCGGCTGGTACCGCTGGGCGAGGAATCCCAGCACTGGCTGGAGCGGTATCTGAGCCAGGCGCGCCCGCTGCTGGCCAGCCACAAAGCGGTGGCGGCAGTGGACGGGCAGGTGCCGCTGTTCATCGATGCAGCGCGGCAGCCGCCCAGCCGCCAGCAGTTCTGGGCGCTGGTCAAACGCTATGCGGCGGTGGCCGGGATCGACCCCGCCACGGTGAGCCCGCACGGGCTGCGGCACAGCTTTGCCACCCATCTGCTCAACCACGGTGCGGACCTGCGCGCGCTGCAGATGCTGCTGGGTCACAGCTCGCTGTCCACCACGCAGATCTACACCCTGGTGGCGCGTCAGCACCTGCAGAAGTTGCACGCCGCCCATCATCCGCGCGGCTGACTGCGGTCGCAGGCGCAGCGGCATCCCCCCGCGGCCCATTCAGCGGCTCGGCCGGCAAACAAAGCGTCCCGCTCGCTGCCTGGCTTCATCTGCGCTGTGCGAGAATCCAGGCACCCCATTCAACTGGATGCGTGAATGTATCGTCTTGCCATCGCCGCGCTGCTGGGCGCAATCAGCCTTACCGCCTGCGCGCAATCCTCGCAGCCTGCGGCAAGCAATGCCGGCGCCAAGCCAGCTGCCGCCGCTGCCCCCGCCGCTGCGGGCAATGTGGACCAGCGTGTGAGCGTCGCGCTCAAGGCGCTGGATCCGGATTTCAAGCCGGACTACATCGGCGCCGCGCCGTTTCCCGGTTTCCGCGAAGTGGTGGTCGGCGGGCAGGTGCTGTACGTCAGCGACGACGGCCGTTACCTGATCCAGGCGCAGCCGTTCGACATCCAGAACAAGCAGTTCGCTGCCAGCCCGGGCCTGCTGGCCTACCGCCGCAAGCAGCTGGAGACCGTGCCCAAGGCCGACCGCATCGTGTTCGCACCGGCAAACCCCAAGTACACCGTGACAGTGTTCACCGACGTGGAATGCGGCTACTGCCGCAAGCTGCACAGCGAGATCGGCGAACTCAACAAGCAGGGGATCGCGGTGGAATATCTGGCGTTTCCGCGCATGGGCCTGGGCAGCCAGGACCACAAGGAAATGATCGCGGTGTGGTGCGCCGCCGACCGCAAGCAGGCCCTGACCGCGGCCAAGTCCGGGCAGCCGGTGAATGCCAAGGACTGCAAGAACCCGGTGTCCATGGAATACACGCTGGGCCAGCGTCTGGGCGTCAATGGCACCCCGGCGATCTTTGCGCCGGACGGCACCCAGCTCGGTGGCTACCTGCCGCCGGCGCAGCTGCGTGAGGCGCTGGAAAAGCGCGCGGTCAGCACTGCCGGCGGCAGCCGCTGAGGTATCCCGCAGCGGAGCCGGGATGCTGGCCGCTGCGGCGGTCGGTGTGATTGATCAGGAGGCCGGAATGCATGCATTCCGGCCTCCTGCGTTTCAGGGGCGGGCTGGCTGAGCGGCGGTGGACCGGTGGTGGCTAGCGCTGCGGACGTTGCCACCGCGCTGAGACCGGCCCCAAGGCAGGTGGGCGCGACAATCCCTGCCGGCATCGCCATCCGCCTTCGCCGTTGCCGCATCGGCCGGAATGCGCCGAATCCGGCCCGGGCTGTGCGAATGATCACCGCATGGATCGGCGGCCCACCCACGCCGGGTCCGGCGCCGACGCATCAGCTCCGTTACAATCTGCAGCCCCGTTTCTGACACGGTTCCCCGGACATGATGGTCCTCGAGGGCGCTTCCGCCCTTTCGCCGTTCCGCCGCGCTCGGCTCGAAACCCGCCTGCAAACCCTCGTTCCCGCGCTGCGCATCACCGGCGCCTGGCACGTGTACTTCATCCGCGCCGAGGCCGGGCAAGCGCCCGACCAGGCCACCTTGCAGCGGATCCTGCAGGCCGAAGCCGCCCCCGCGCCGCGGGCCGAGGATGCTTCCTCGCGCTATGTGGTGCCGCGTCTGGGCACCTTGTCGCCGTGGTCGAGCAAGGCCACCGAACTGGTGCGCGGGGCCGGGCAGCCGATCCAGCGCGTGGAGCGCGGTACCCGCATCGATCTGGCAGGCTGGCCGGCCGACGAAGCGATGCAGGCCGCCGTGGCCAAGCTGCTGCACGACCCGATGACGCAGTCGCTGCTCGGCTCGGCCGCGGCCGCCGAGGCGCTGTTCAACGTGCCCGATCGCGGACAGTTGCAGCGTGTGCCGCTGGCGGCGCTGGAACAGGCCAACCGCGACCTTGGCTTGGCCTTGGCGCAGGACGAGATCGATTACCTGCGCGAACGCTTCGCCGAGCTGGGCCGCGACCCGGCCGACGTCGAGCTGATGATGTTCGCCCAGGCCAATTCCGAGCACTGCCGGCACAAGATCTTCAATGCCAGCTGGACCATCGACGGCAAGCCGCAGGAACGCTCGTTGTTCCGCATGATCAAGCACACCCACCAGCAGACCCCGCAGCACACCTTGTCGGCCTACAGCGACAACGCGGCGGTGGTGGAAGGCGTGCCGGCCGCGCGCTATCGGCCGGATCCGGCCAGTGGCGAGTACCGTGCCGAGGCGGTGCTGCCGTCGGCGTTTGCGATCAAGGTCGAGACGCATAACCACCCGACCGCGATCGCGCCGTTTCCCGGCGCCGCCACCGGTGCCGGTGGCGAGATCCGCGACGAAGGCGCCACCGGCCGCGGCGGCAAGCCCAAGGCCGGGCTGACCGGGTTCACGGTGTCGCACCTGCGCATCCCGACCCTGCCGCAGCCGTGGGAGGCGCCGCGCGCGCTGAACCCGCGCATGGCTCCGGCGCTGGACATCATGCTCGACGGCCCGCTCGGCGGCGCCGCGTTCAACAACGAATTCGGCCGGCCGAACCTGCTCGGCTATTTCCGCAGTTTCGAGCTTGCCGAAGGTGAGGGCCTGACCCGCGCCTACGACAAGCCGATCATGCTGGCCGGCGGCCTGGGCGCGATCGATCGCAATCAGGTCGAGAAGCTGCGCCTGCAGCCCGGCGATGCGGTGATCGTGCTGGGCGGCCCGGCGATGCTGATCGGCCTGGGCGGCGGTGCGGCCAGCTCGGTGGCGGCCGGCGACAGTGCCGAGGCGCTGGATTTCGCCAGCGTGCAGCGCGAAAACCCGGAGATGGAGCGCCGCTGCCAGGAGGTCATCGACCGCTGCGTGGCGCTGGGCAGCGACAACCCGATCCGCTGGTTCCACGATGTGGGCGCGGGCGGCCTGTCCAACGCCATCCCCGAGTTGCTGCACGACTCCGGCGTGGGCGGCATCATCGACCTGGGCCGCGTGCTCACCGACGACCCCTCGCTGTCGCCGCTGGAACTGTGGTGCAACGAATCGCAGGAGCGCTACGTGCTGGGCGTACCGCAGGCACGCCTGGACGAATTTGCCGCCATCTGCGCGCGCGAACGCTGCCCGTTTGCCGCCGTCGGCGTGGCCACGGCCGAGGAGCGGCTGGTGGTTGGCTATGGCGTGTTTGGGGACGGGATTGGGGAGTCGGGATTCGAGATTCGCAAAAGCGATTCATCAGTTGCCGGGTCCGCCGTTGCTTCCAACCAATCCCCAATCCCCAATCCCCAATCCCCGCTCCCGATCGACCTGCCGATGGACGTGCTCTTCGGCAAGGCACCGAAGATGCATCGCGATGCGTTGCATCCGCCGGCGCCGCAGTGGCCGGTGCTGCAGACCGCCGCGCTGGACCTGCAGCAGGCCGGCCTGCGCGTGCTGGCGCATCCCACGGTGGCGTCCAAGAGCTTTCTGGTGACCATCGGCGACCGCAGCGTGGGCGGCCTGACCGCGCGCGAGCAGATGATCGGGCCGTGGCAGCTGCCGCTGGCCGATTGCGCGATCACCCTGGCCGGCTTCGACACCTTCGCCGGCGAGGCGATGTCGATCGGCGAGCGCACCCCGCTGGCGTTGTTGAACGCCGCCGCGTCGGCGCGCATGGCGGTGGGCGAGGCGATCACTAACCTGTGCGCCGCGCCGGTGCAGACGCTGGACAGCATCAAGCTGTCGGCCAACTGGATGGCCGCCGCCGGTCACGCCGGCGAAGACGCGCTGCTGTACGACGCCGTGCGCGCGATCGGCATGGAGCTGTGCCCGGCACTCGAACTGAGCGTGCCGGTGGGCAAGGACTCGCTGTCGATGCAGGCGCAGTGGGTTGACGCTGGGATTGGTGATTCGGCAGTCGGGATTGGCGAAACGCCGCAGCCTTCCGCCGTTGCGAATCCCCAATCCCCAATCTCCAATCCCATCGCCCACAAGAGCGTTTCACCGGTCTCCTTGATCATCAGCGCATTCGCGCCGGTCGGCGATGTGCGCACGCAGTTGACGCCGTTGTTGCGCAGCGACGAAGAGAGCGAGCTGTGGTTGATCGGGTTGGGCGGCGGCAAGCAGCGCCTGGGCGGTTCGGTGCTGGCGCAGGTGTATGCCGACGCTGCGGCATTGCCGGCGTTCGGCGGCGAGGTGCCGGATCTGGACGATGCGCAGCGGCTGCGCAGCTTCTTTGAACTGATCCGCGCGGCGCGCGAGAGCGGCCTGTTGCTGGCGTACCACGACCGCAGCGATGGCGGTGCGTTTGCGGCGCTGTGCGAGATGGCGTTCGCCTCGCGGCAGGGCCTGGACATCACCCTCGATGCCTGGGGCGACGATGCATTCCGCAGCCTGTTCAACGAAGAACTGGGCGCGGTGGTGCAGATCGCCAGCGAGGACCGCGCCGCGTTCGCCGATCTGGTCGAGCGGCACGCGCTGACCGAGTGCGCGCAGCGCATCGCACGCCCCACCGGCGCGCCACGCATCCGCGTGAGCGGGCAGGGCCGGGTGCTGGCCGAGTGGCGTTGGGAAGCCTTGTTCGATGCCTGGTGGTCGGTGACGCACGCCATGCAGAAATTGCGCGACAACCCGGAAACCGCCGACGAGGAGCGCGCGCAGGCACGCGACTTCCAGGCGCCGGGATTGCGTCCGAAGCTGGTGTTCGACCCGTCCGAAGACGTGGCCGCGCCGTTCGTGGCGACCGGTGCGCGGCCCAAGGTGGCGATCCTGCGCGAGCAGGGCGTCAACGGGCAGATCGAGATGGCCTACAACTTCGAGCGCGCCGGTTTCCGTGCGTTCGACGTGCACATGAGCGACCTGATCGAAGGCCGCGTGGATCTGGCGCAGTTCTCCGGGTTTGCCGCCTGCGGCGGCTTCAGCTACGGCGACGTGCTGGGTGCCGGCCGTGGCTGGGCCACCTCGATCCTCGAGCGCTCGGCCTTGCGCGATGCGTTCGCCGCGTTCTTTGCGCGCAGCGATACCTTCGCGTTGGGCGTGTGCAACGGCTGCCAGATGCTCAGCCAGCTCAAGGACATCATTCCCGGTGCCGAGCACTGGCCGCGCTTTTTGCGCAATCGCAGCGAGCAGTTCGAAGCGCGCACCGCCTTGCTGGAAGTGGTGGAGTCGCCGTCGATCTTCCTGCGCGGCATGGCCGGTTCGCGGATCCCGGTGGCGGTGGCGCATGGCGAAGGCCGCGCCGAGTTCGACACCGTGGTGGATCAGGCGGCTGCCCGTGTGGCCCTGCGCTTCATCGATGGCGATGGCGCGGTGGCATCGCAGTACCCGCTCAATCCGAACGGCTCGCCGGACGGCATCACCGGGCTGACCAGCAGCGACGGTCGCGCCACCATCCTGATGCCGCATCCGGAGCGCACCCCGCGCACGGCAAACCTGAGCTGGCACCCGGCCGACTGGGGCGAGGACTCGCCGTGGCTGCGCATGTTCCGCAACGCGCGGGTCTGGTGCGGTTGACGGTGCGGAGGTGTGTGGCGTGAGCTGAAGCGCCGTACCAACCGTGTCATTGGACGGCCGTGTGCAGCGATGCACACGGCCGTTGTCGTTTCCGGTGTCGGAGCTGCGCGACGGCCTGCGGTGGTATCGAGTCCTTCGACCGTTGCCGCGAGCGGCGTGGCGATGCCTGGTGCTTTATGAGCAAGAAAATGCATGGCCGCGTTTGGGTCGACTGCAGGCTCCCAAGGAGCCGGGCTCGCCTGCAACAGCTGCCAATGGCAGCCACGTCCTTGCACGCAGCGCGCGCATCGGCAGGACACTCGAGAAAAACGCGGCTTTCCAGCCTGGCCCGCGGCCAGCACAAGGCTTGTCGCCATCACGTTGCATGCGTTCCTGGTGGGGGCGAACGTCTGCGGTCGCATTGGCGCTGTTGCGATGAAATGCATTTAGTGAAGGTCGAAACATGGTTTACTTTAAGTAACTATCAAAACTACTAGGTATTTAGTCGAAGTATCTGGTGATGCTGCTTGTGTGACGTCAATCTCAATTGAAATTTTGGTTTTTCAATAGATTCAGACCACGTTATGAATCTTCGATTCATGGCGTTTCTGCAGCACTTTATGGATTGATCGTGGATGCTTTTGCGCGGGTAGTTGCCGCTGCAGAAGCAGGGCGAGTGCGTTTTCGATAAACCTCAGGGGGACCGTGCGATGCAATCGTACGGTGGTCGGTTTTTACATGCCAGACCAATGGGGAGTCAGTCGGTAATGAAGCGAATTCAATTGGATGCCGGTGGTGAGCAGCGTGCTCATCGCCGAACGGTGAGGCTTGCCCGCGATGCGGGAAATCAAGCGTTATATCGGTCTGCCGGGCATGCCCGCGGCAGGCTGGCGGCGGCACTGCTGCTGGCGCTTGCCGGCGTGGCTGGAGTTGCCCAGGCCACGACCACGCAAGCCGACGCGCTTGAACCTTGCACGGTGGTTCAAGGCCAACAGCGTTGCGACGCCGATGCGGCGACAAGCGACAGCGCCGCGCCTGCCATCGTGAGCGCGCGAGCAGCGGCAACACCTGCGGCCGATGCCGATGCACCGGCGTTTGCGGATGGGCAGGATGCGCTGGCACTGGGCAATGCGAGTAATGCGCTGGGCGATGGAACCAGCGCGTTCGGCGGCGGAAGCCTGGCATTGGAGCGCGACGCCACCGCGATCGGACATAACGTGTCGGCCGCAGGGGAATCGGCAACCGCCGTCGGCAGCGTGGCAACGGTCTACGACTACGACGCATCCGGATTTGTCATCGGGCAACGCGAACAGGCCACGCAAGCGTCCGGTGTGGGAGCCACTGCCGTTGGCGGTGGTGCAGTGGCTGGGGATCCGTTTTCCAGCGCCGTTGGCAGCGGCGCCAGCGCCACTGGCGTGCAGAGCGCGGCGCTGGGTTATCGCGCACAGACCTTCAACGACGGCGCCACCGCGATCGGCGGTTTGTCCACGGCCAGTGGTTTTCTTTCCACCGCCGGCGGCTACAGTTCGCGTGCCAGCGGAGACACGTCCACGGCCTTCGGTTACCGGGCGCGCAGCCAAGGCAGCAGCAGTATCGCGGTGGGCGATACCGCATTGGCCAGTGGCGTGCAGAGCGTGGTGGTCGGTGGCATCAGCAACTTCGGCTCGATCACCGCTGCCACCGGAACAGGCGGCATCGCGCTCGGCGCAGGTGCGCAGAGCCAGTCCGATTATGCGATTGCCATTGGCTACGATTCCAACATCTTTCCCAATGCGCCAGGCAATACCGATGCAGTGGCGATCGGCCACAGCGCCGGTTCGTTCGCGCCACGCACGGTGTCGCTGGGTGGTTTCGCCTTGGCGATGGGCGATGGTGGTATCTCGATCGGTCACGACAGCACCGCCTACACTGAAAACAGCATCGCGTTGGGCGCACGTGCCGGCACCTCGTGGTTCAACGGCAACAACACCGCGATCGGTGCAGATTCCCAAACCAATGGCATCGATGCGGTGGCAATCGGCTATGGCGCGCGCGTGGGCGATTTTGTTGACGATGCCTGGAACCGCTCTGCCTCCAGCGCCGTCGCACTGGGCGCGCATTCCTACGCGAACCGCAGCAACACGGTGTCGGTTGGCGATGTGCAGGCGGGGCTGACGCGGCAGATCACCAGCGTGGCGGCAGGCACCGAGGCCAATGACGCAGTCAATGTCGCCCAACTCGACAGCGTGCGTGCGGTGGCCGACCGTCTCGACAGCACGCTGGCCATTGGCAAGACCGATACGGACGAAGTCGCTGCCCATGTCGACGGACTCAACGCGCTGGCGTTGGGGAGCGCCAGCAACGCGATCGGCGATGGTGCCAATGCGCTGGGCTCGGGCAGTCTGGCACTCGGGCGCGATGCCGTGGCCGTCGGCCGCAACGCCAGCGCGGCCGATGCCTCGGCCGTTGCAGTGGGTGGCGTCGCGTCCGTGCCGGTATTCGATGCGGCGGGTTCCATCGTCGGCGCGCAGGAACAGGCCACCTTGGCCCAGGCGCGCGGTGCAGCGGCGCTGGGCAGCGGGGCGATTGCCACGCGCAGCTTCGCCACCGCGGTCGGCACGGGGGCAGCGGCCAGCGGCGAGCAATCGATGGCGGCGGGATTCAGCGCACGTGCGCAGGATGATGTCGCCACCGCGGTGGGCGCGTTCTCGACCGCGCGCAGCACGGCGGCGTCGGCCTTCGGTGTTGGTGCGCGGGCCGACGCGAGCATGACCACGGCGGTGGGCTTCAATGCCTCCAGTCTTGGCGAGAGCAGTGTTGCCGTGGGCAGTCTGGCGGTTGCCGCCGGCGAGCGCAGCGTGACGCTCGGCGGCATGTCGCTGATCAGCTCCACGCTCAGGCCGGCGGGTGCGTTCCGGGTCGGTGGCGTTGCCATCGGCGCAGGTGCGCGCAGCGACGGCGATTACGCCGTTGCGCTTGGCTACAACGCCAACGTGTTCTCCAACGACAACAATACCGACGCGGTGGCGATCGGCCATAGCGCCGCGTCGTTCGCTCCGCGCACGGTGTCGCTGGGGGCATTGGCATCGGCCGAGGGCGCGGAGGGCATCGGCATCGGCTATGACGCGCGTGCCACCTCCAGCAGGAGCATCGCGATCGGGAGCGGCGCCAATACGTCGATCCTCTATGGCGACAATATCGCGCTGGGAACCAACGCCAAGGCGGATGCGCCCGATGCGATCGCGATCGGGCGCAATGCCAACGTGGGCGTGTTCGTCGGCGAAACGGGCAGCGCGGCGGTGGCATTGGGCGTGCAATCAAATGCGTTGGGCAACAACAGTCTGGCAGTGGGCTACAACGCGTTTACCCGCGAGGGTGGCCGTGATGCCGTCGCACTCGGTGCCAATGCCGGTGCCAGCGGTGCCGATTCGGTGGCGCTGGGCGCAGGTTCGCGCAGCTACGAGGCCAACGTGGTGTCGGTGGGCAACGGCAATGGCCGCGGCGGCCCGGCCACGCGCCGCATCGTCAATGTCGGCAATGGTGCGATTGCCGGTGGCAGTACCGATGCGATCAACGGCGGCCAGCTGTTCCAGTCGTTGAGTAATGCCGCCAGCTTCCTCGGCGGTGGTGCGGCGATCGGTGCGCAGGGCGTGTTCGTCGCGCCGACCTACGTAATCCAGGGCAGCAGTTACCGCAATGTGGGCGAGGCGCTGATTGCGCTGGACAGCAAGGTCAGCGAGCTGGATGCGCGTGGTGGTACCGCGACGCCTGGCGCTGCGGCGCGTTCGGCTGCAGCGCGTGCGGCAACGGCGCCAGCCCCGGCTGCGGACGCCTCGATTGTCGCCACTACCCCGGATGCGACAGCCGATGGCCTGCAGTCGACATCGCTGGCCATTGACGGCATGGCCGACAGCGCGGTGTCCTCCGTCACCGCAACGGCGAGCGGGCTTGCTGCAAGCAACGCGCTCCAAGGCACGCCCACCGCAGCAGTGGTCGGCAGCATCACCCCGGCCACAACGTCCACCGCCGTCGGCACGGCCGCAGTGGCCAACCACGTGACCGGCACGGCGATTGGCGGCAGCGCGTATGCGCATGGCCCCAACGACACCGCAATCGGCAGCAATGCGCGCGTCAATGCCGATGGCAGCACCGCGGTCGGCGCCAACACGCAGATTGCCGCGGTGGCGACCAATGCGGTGGCGATGGGCGAAGGCGCGCAGGTCAGTGCGGCCTCCGGCACGGCGATCGGACAGGGCGCACGTGCGAGTGCACAAGGTGCGGTCGCGCTGGGTCAGGGGGCGGTTGCCGATCGTGCCAACACGGTGTCGGTGGGCAGCGTCGGCGGCGAGCGTCAGGTGGCCAATGTGGCCGCCGGCACACGTGCCACCGATGCGGTCAACAAGGGCCAGCTGGACAACGGCGTTGCCGCGGCCAACAGCTATACCGACAGCCGCTACAACGCGATGGCCGACAGCTTCGAGACCTACCAGGGCGATATCGAAGACCGTCTGCGTCGGCAGAACCGTCGCCTGGATCGTCAGGGCGCGATGAGCTCGGCGATGTTGAACATGGCCGCCAGCGTCGGTGGTATCGCCACACAGAACCGCGTCGGTGCCGGCGTCGGTTTCCAGAACGGCGAATCGGCGTTGTCGGTGGGCTACCAGCGTGCGATCAGCCCGCGCGCCACCTTGACGGTGGGCGGCGCACTCAGCGGTGACGACCGGTCGATCGGCCTGGGCGCCGGCTTCGGCTGGTAGCGCAGGTCTTGCCATCGCAGCGGCTGCGCTCGCGGCGGCTGCGTGCTCACTCATTTGCATTTCATCTTGAAGAGGACGTCATCGTGATTCAGACCCATCGTTCCCGAACCCTCGCCATTGCCTGCAGCGCCGTGCTGTCACTCGCCGGCGGCCTCGCCAGCGCGGCCACACCAGACGGCATGCGCAGCGCGCAACAAGTGCAGGCCATGCGCGATGCGCCGGTCGACGCCATCATCGTCACCTATCGCAGCGGCACAGTGAGCGCGCGCACCGTCGGCGCCGCGTCCACGGCCACCATCACTGCGGCGGCATCACGCGCGGCAGTGCGCCTGGCGTCGGCCACGCGCAGCGGCGCGCAGGCGGCGCCGACGCATGTGCGTACCCTGGCGGTGGGTGGAGAGTTGATCCGGTTGCCCACGCAACTCAGCCGCAGCGACGCCGACCGCCTGGTGCGCGAGCTGCAAGCCGATCCGGCGGTGGAACATGCACAGATCGATGCACGCGCCTATCCGTTGCAGAGCAGCGGCGGCAGCTTGCCCAACGATCCACTGCTGGCGAGCAATCAATGGCATCTCACCGATCCGGTCGGCGGCATCGATGCGCCGGCGGCGTGGAAGACCGCGCAGGGCGAGGGCGTGGTGGTGGCGGTGATCGACACCGGCATCCTGCCGGCGCACCCGGATCTGGCCGGCAATCTGCTGCAGGGCTACGACTTCATCACCGATGCCGGCCGGTCGCGACGTCCGACCGATGCGCGCGTGGCGGGTGCGCTGGACCGTGGGGACTGGGAGGCCGAAGACGGCGAGTGCGGCATTTTTTCCGCGGCGCATGACAGCTCCTGGCATGGCACCCACGTGGCCGGCACGATCGCCGAAACCACCGGCAACGGCATTGGCGGTGCCGGCGTGGCCTACAAGGCCAAGGTGCTGCCGGTCCGCGTGCTCGGTCATTGCGGCGGTTCGTTCTCGGATATCAGCGATGCCATCGTGTGGGCGTCCGGCGGGCATGTGGAGGGTGTGCCGGACAATCGCGACCCGGCGGAAATCATCAACATGAGCCTGGGCGGCTTTGGCCCCTGCGATTCGGTCACGCAGGCGGCGATCGACGGTGCGGTGTCGCGTGGTACCACCGTGGTGGTGGCGGCCGGCAACGATGGCTCGGATGTGTCCAGTGCGGTGCCGGCCAACTGCGCCAATGTGGTGTCGGTGGCGGCCACCCGCCTGACCGGCGGCCTGGCGTACTACAGCAATTTCGGCAGCTTGATCGATCTGGCCGCACCCGGTGGTGGCGCACGCGATCTGGCAACCGACACCTTGTACGACGGCCCGATCGGCAGCTGGATCTGGCAGACCGGCTACACCGGCAAGACCACGCCCACGTCCGGCCAATTCGACTACATCGGGCCCGGCTTTGCCGGAACCTCGATGGCCTCCCCGCACGTGGCGGGGACTGCCGCACTGGTGCAGAGCGCGCTGATCGCCGATGGCAGGCCGCCGCTGACACCTGCGGCGCTGGAACGCCTGCTCAAGCGCAGTGCACGCGCGTTTCCGGTGCAGTTGCCGTTGAGCACGCCGGCCGGCACCGGCATCGTGGATGCCGGTGCGGCGATCGATCGTGCACTGCGTCGCTGCGACAGCGGCGATCTGGGCTGCCAGCTGGATGCGCAGACGCTGCGCAACAGCGTGCCCGAGCGCGGCTTGTCCAATGTGGCCGGCGATGCCGGTGTATTCGCCTTCGAGGCGAACGCGGGTGCGGTGCTGAGCTTCATCAGCTTCGGCGGCAGCGGGCAGGCGGCGCTGTATGTCGCCTTGGGCCGCGCGCCGAGCGCGACCGACAACGACGGCATGTCCAGCCGCAGCGGAACCAGCCAGACGGTGCGCTTCACCGCACCGCGTGCCGGGACCTATTTCATCCGGCTCGACGGCAGCGGCTTCGATGGAGTGAGCCTGTTGGCGCGTCAGTGATCCGACACATGGCGGCGCGAGGGGGTGTTGACGTCGGTTTCCTGACGCAACGGTGCGGGCAAAACCGCTCTCGTCGTGCACCATGATGGGCTGAGTGGTCGGCGCGGGGAGCGCTGGTCCGATTCCTGACCTGTTCGGCGCGCGGTTTTGCGCAACCAAGCCTGCTGGCGTCCTGCCAGCGGGCTTTTTTGTCTGCTGCGGACATGCGCATTCAGCTTGGAAATGTCTCTCAAGACATGACCTAGATCGCTGTTTTCCAAAGAATTATCAAAAAACGAATAAAAGCAAGCAGAAGTGTGATGGAACGCACGTTCAACTTCGCTTTCTGTCAAAAACTTGACGCCTGATTTGACCGCTGTTAACACTTCGCTCAGTTCTATGGTTGGGTAGCGTTCACTTTTTGACTACCCAGGGTGCAGCTTCCCGCGCACTGCCATTTGGCCCATGGCGCCAATCACCACGGGGAACCGCAGCGGCTGGAACGCCTCGCGATGGTGGGTGTTCGTCAAAAAACCAGTCCCAACATTCAGGAGCAGTGCGTCGATGAATCGGATTTATCGCAAGGTCTGGAACAAATCGTTAGGCGTGTGGGCCGTGGCATCGGAATTGGCCAGCGGCGACAGCCCGGGCGCAGTGAGCACCGCCGCATTCATCGACCGCCGCCAGAGCCGTTGCCTGGTTGCCGCGATCGCCCTGGCGCTGGGTAGCGCCGGCATCGCACTCCCGCTTTCTGCAATGGCGCAATCGGTCGAGGTCGGCCGCGGCGCATCGGCACCTGCCGCCAACGCCACTGCCGTCGGCGCCGGCAGCCGCGCCAGCGCCACCGGCGCGCTCGCCAGCGGTGCCGACAGCAGCGCCAGCGGCGTGAACAGCAGCGCGATCGGCCGCCAGACCAATGCGATCGGCGAGAACGCAGTGGCCATCGGTTACAACAGCTTCGTACGCCAGAGCGGCGAAAACGGCGTCGCGCTGGGTGCAAACGCCGGCGTGACCGGTGCCAACTCGGTGGCGCTGGGCGCAGGCTCGCGCACCCACGAAGACGATGTGGTGTCGGTCGGCAGCGGCAATGGCCGCGGCGGCCCGGCCACGCGCCGCATCACCAATGTCGGCGCCGGCGTCAACGCCACCGACGCGGTCAACGTGGCGCAGTTGCGCGACGTGGCCGATGTGGCCGAAGACACGGCCACGTTCTTCAAGGCGACCCCGGGCGAAGACAGCGTCGGCGCCTATGTCGAAGGCGATAGCGCGCTGGCTGCCGGCGATGCCGCCAATGCGGTAGGCACGGCGACCACTGCGCTGGGAACCGGTGCCAATGCGGTGGCCGACAATGCCACTGCGGTCGGCGCCAATGCGCTCGCATCCGGGCAGAACAGCGCGGCATTCGGCCATAACGCGCAGGCCAACGGCCCTGGCAGCGTGGCCGTGGGCGGCGCTGCCGTGGACGAAGACGGCGAGCCGTTGGTCACCAACGGCGGCGTGCCGGTCACCACCGGCGCCACCAGTGCCGGCGTCGGCGGAACCGCAGTCGGCGCCAGCGCCAATGCCGATGGCTTCGCCGCCTCGTCGTTCGGCGTCGGTGCGTATGCGGCCGGGACGCAGTCTTCCGCGTTCGGTGCGGTAGCCAATGCGGCGGGCGATTACGCCACTGCGGTGGGCACGCAGACCAGCGCCAGCGGCACCAGCAGCACCGCTGTCGGTGGTCCGGTCGATTACATCCCGGGTCTGGGCTTCTTCGTACAGACCCAGGCCAGCGGCGAAGCCTCCACCGCGCTCGGCGCCGGTGCGATCGCATCGGGCAGCTACACCACGGCAGTGGGCACGCTCAGCGAAGCCTCCGGCACCGAAGCCACCGCGGTGGGTTACTTCGCCTATGCACCTGGCGAAGGTGCCACGGCAGTCGGCCCGGAATCCTGGGCCAGCGGCGAGCTGAGCACCGCGCTGGGTTACTACAGCACCGCACGCGGCGCCAACTCGGTGGCCTTGGGCGCCAATTCGGTGGCCACGCGCGCCAACACCGTGTCGGTGGGTGCGGCTGGCGACGAGCGTCAGATCACCAACGTCGCCGCCGGTACCGAAGGCAGCGATGCGGTCAATCTCGATCAGCTCACCGCCGTGTCCGACGTCGCCGCCACCACCGCACGCACGTTCGTGGCCACCGGCGATGGCACCGCGATTGCCGAAGGCGTGGACAGCGTTGCGGCCGGTTCCAATGCATCGGCTTACGAGGATTACAGCACTGCGCTGGGTTCGAGCAGCCTGGCGTCAGCGGTCAACACCACTGCGGTCGGCAGTGGTGCGGTGGCCAATGTCAACAATGCCACCGCGCTCGGCTTCAACAGTATCGCCAGCGACCGCTATGCCACTGCCGTGGGTGCCGACAGCACGGCGTCGGGTTTCTATGGCACTGCAGTCGGCGGCACCAGCGTGGCCAATGGTCGTGGTGGTACCGCGATCGGTTTCGAAAGCATCGCCAATGGCCTCGAATCCACCGCGCTCGGCTTTGCCAGCGTGGCCTGGGGCGACACCAGCACCGCAGTGGGTGCGGAAAGCACCGCCTACGGTGCGGGCAGCGTCGCGGTGGGCATCACCTCGGCCGCCAGCGGCAGCGTTTCGGTCGCCATCGGCGACAACGCCTATGCCGGCGGTGGGCGTGCAATCGCCATCGGTTCGCAGTCAGTCGGCTATGGCGATCGCAGCATTGCGCTCGGCACCGAGGCAGTCGTCGAAGGCGCAGACAGCATTGCGATCGGCGACGGCGCGCGGATTGCGGTCGACAACAGCGTTGCGCTGGGCGTCGGCGCAGTGGCCGATCGCGCCAGCACGGTGTCGGTGGGCACGGTTGGCGGCGAGCGTCAGATCACCAATGTCGCTGCCGGTACCGAAGGCACCGATGCGGTCAATCTGGATCAGCTCACGGCAGTGTCCGATGGCGCCGCCAACACCGCGCGCACGTTCGTCGCCACCGGTGACGGCACCGCAATTGCCGAAGGCGCCGACAGCGTTGCGGCAGGTTCCGATGCGTCGGCGCTCGCCGATAACAGCACGGCGCTGGGTGCCAGCAGTATCGCCAGCGGGCGCGGCGCAACCGCACTCGGTTATGAAAGCCTTGCCAACGGTGCTGCATCCACTGCGGTGGGTGTGGCCAGCGTGGCGTGGGGCCAGGGCAGCACGGCACTGGGTACCGACAGCGTGGCCTACGCCGACAACAGCGTGGCGCTGGGTGCCGGCGCGGTTGCCGATCGCGACAATACGGTGGCGGTCGGCAGCGTCGGTGGCGAGCGCCAGATCACCAATGTCGCCGCCGGTACCGAGGGTACCGATGCGGTGAACCTGGACCAGCTCAACGCAGTCGGCGAAACCGCCGAAACCACTGCGCGTCTGTTTGCCGGCACAGGTACCGGCACAGCCGATGCGCAGGGCGAGGACGCCACCGCAGCCGGCTCCAACGCTACCGCGGACGGCGATTACAGCAGCGCGTTCGGTTCCAGCAGCCAGGCCACTGCGATCGGCGCCGTCGCCATCGGCAGCGGTGCCAGCGCCACCGCGCAGTACGCCAATGCAGCAGGTTACAACGCCGCTGCCAGTGGCTACGGCAGCATTGCCAACGGCGCCTTCAGCCAGGCCAGCGGCGATTACGCCGTGGCCGTGGGTGGCGAGAGCGAAGCCGCCGGCGCGCAGAGCACCGCGCTGGGTGCGGCGGCAGGTGCGTATGGCGATGGTTCCCTGGCCGCTGGCACGCTGAGCGTGGCCGATGGCAGCGAAACCACCGCGGTGGGCTATTTCGCCAGCGCCAGTGGCGAGTCGGCCACTGCGGTCGGCGCAGAAAGCGTGGCCGATGGCACCAGCGCGGCGGCGTTCGGCTTCGGTGCCGAGGCCACCTCCAACTACTCCACCGCCTTGGGCGGCTATTCCAGTGCGACCGGTTTCAACAGCACCGCGCTGGGCAATTTCAGCACCGCCAGCGGCTCCAATACCGTGGCCGTGGGTGGCGATGCCACCGCAACCGGCGACTACAGCGTTGCAGCCGGCCAGGGCAGCGTGGCCAGCGGCTACAACAGCGTGTCGGTCGGTGGCGCCCTGCTCGGCCTGTTGCCGACTGAAGCCTCCGGGGACTACTCCACCGCGCTCGGCGGCGCGGCATGGGCACCGGGCCTCAACAGCACCGCGCTCGGCAATTTTGCCGAATCCACCGGCGAAGGCAGCGTGGCGCTGGGTGCCGATTCGGTGGCCGATCGCGATTTTGCAGTCTCGGTGGGCAGCGCCGGCAACGAGCGTCAGATCACCAACGTGGCCGCCGGTACGCAGGGCACCGACGCGGTGAATCTGGATCAGCTCAACGCCGTTGCCGAAACCGCACAATCCACCAGCAAGTACTTCCAGGCCAGCGGCAGCGATGACAGCGATGCCGGTGCCTACGTCGAGGGCGACAACGCCCTGGCCGCAGGCGAGGGCGCCAATGCCACCGGTACCGGCGCCACGGCGTTGGGTGCCGGTGCGCAGGCGGTGGTCGATAACGCAACGGCGGTTGGCGTGAGTGCGCTGGCCAGCGGAACCGGCGCAGCGGCGGTGGGCAACAACGCCCAGGCCACCGGCGAAAACAGCAGCGCCGTCGGCAGCAATGCCCTGGCCAGCGATGTCGGCGCCAGCGCAAACGGTGCCGGCGCGCAGGCAATTTCGACCTATGCGACCGCGCTCGGCAGCGAAGCGGTGGCATCGGACAACCAGGCCACCGCGGCCGGTTTCCGCAGCACCGCCTCCAATGTCGGCAGCGCCGCCTTCGGTGGTTACAGCGAATCCAGCGGCAGGCTGTCGTCGGCGCTGGGCTATGGTGCGGTGGCGTCCAGCGACTACAGCACCGCCGTGGGTGCCGCCGCACTGGCCTCCGGCGCAAGTGCAGTGGCCGTGGGCGAATTCAGCGAGGCCACCGGCGAAGAAAGCGTGGCCGTCGGCGGCAGCACGTTCTTCGGCTTCATCCCGGCGCGTGCCTCCGGCACCGGCGCTGCCGCATTCGGTGCGGGCGCGTGGGCCACGGCCGACTACACCACCGCCATCGGCTGGAATTCGTATGCCGACGGCGTCAATGCCACCGCGCTCGGTCAGAGCGCGGCGGCCCTTGCCGACAATACGCTTGCCCTGGGTGGCGGCAGCCGCGCCGATGCGGTCGGCGCCAGCGTGGTCGGTGTGGATGCATCGGCAACCGGCATCAACAGCACCGGTGTCGGTCGTCAGGTCAACGTGATCGGCGAGAACGCGGTGTCGGTCGGCTACAACTCGTTCGTGCGCCAGAGCGCGGTCAATGGTGTGGCCCTCGGTGCCAACGCCGGTGCGACCGGTGCCGATTCGGTGGCGCTGGGCTCGGGCTCGCGCACCTACGAAGCCGACACGGTGTCGATCGGCAGCGGCAATGGCCGCGGCGGTCCGGCCACGCGTCGCATCATCAATGTCAGCGACGGCCAGGCGGCGACCGATGCGGTCAACAAGGGCCAGCTGGATGCCCTGGCGGCCGATGTGCAGACCACCAACGGCATGGTGCAAACCACCGGTGAAGGGGTGGCCAGCGCAACCGGTGATCGCGCCACTGCCGCGGGCGCCGGTGCAACCGCCAGCGGCGCACGCAGCGTGGCGATCGCCTCCGGCAGCCGCGCCTCGGCCACCGGCGCCAGCGCCATGGGCGTGGACAGCAGCGCCAGCGGCGTGAACAGCACCGCGATGGGCCGGCAGACCAATTCCATCGGCGAAAACGGTGTGGCGTTGGGCTACAACTCCTTCGTGCGCCAGAGCGGTGCCAATGCGGTGGCGCTGGGTGCCAATGCCGGTGCCAGTGGTGCCGACTCGGTGGCGTTGGGCTCAGGCTCGCGTACCTACGATGCCAACGTGGTCTCGGTGGGTAGCGGCGATGGCCGCGGCGGCCCGGCCACGCGCCGCATCGTCAACGTCGGCAATGGTGCGATTGCCGGTGCCAGTACCGATGCGATCAATGGCGGCCAGCTGTTCCAGTCGCTCAGCAATGCCGCCAGCTTCCTCGGCGGTGGCGCGGCGATCGGTGCGCAGGGCGTGTTCGTCGCGCCGACCTACGTGATCCAGGGTGCCAGCTACAACAATGTCGGTGCGGCATTGACCGCGTTGGACAGCAAGGTCACCGAGCTGGATGCACGCGGTGGTACCGCAACGGCCAGCACCGCGGCACGCACGCTGTCGCTGCGCACTGCAGGGGTGCCTGCAGTGGCTGCGAGCGCAGTGAGCACGTCGGGCAACGCCGTTGCCGATACCGGCGCAGGCTTGCAGGGCACGCCGACCGCCGCAGTGGTCGGCAGCATCACCCCGGCTGCAACGTCCACCGCCGTCGGCACGGCCGCAGTGGCCAACCACGTGACCGGCACGGCGATCGGCGGCAGCGCGTATGCGCATGGCCCCAACGACACCGCAATCGGCAGCAATGCGCGCGTCAATGCCGATGGCAGCACCGCGGTCGGCGCCAATACGCAGATTGCCGCGGTGGCGACCAATGCGGTGGCGATGGGCGAAGGCGCGCAGGTCAGTGCGGCCTCCGGCACGGCGATCGGACAGGGCGCACGTGCGAGTGCGCAAGGTGCGGTCGCGCTGGGTCAGGGGTCGGTTGCCGATCGTGCCAACACGGTGTCGGTGGGCAGCGTCGGCGGCGAGCGTCAGGTGGCCAATGTGGCCGCCGGCACACGTGCCACCGATGCGGTCAACAAGGGCCAGCTGGACAACGGCGTTGCCGCGGCCAACAGCTATACCGACAGCCGCTACAACGCGATGGCCGACAGCTTCGAGACCTACCAGGGCGATATCGAAGACCGTCTGCGTCGGCAGAACCGTCGCCTGGATCGTCAGGGCGCGATGAGTTCGGCGATGTTGAACATGGCTGCCAGCGTCGGTGGTATCGCCACACAGAACCGCGTCGGTGCCGGCGTCGGTTTCCAGAACGGCGAATCGGCGTTGTCGGTGGGCTACCAGCGTGCGATCAGCCCGCGCGCCACCTTGACGGTGGGCGGCGCACTCAGCGGTGACGACAGTTCGATCGGTGTGGGTGCCGGCTTCGGCTGGTAACGCGCCGCTGCATGACACGCGGCGGCACCGATGTGCGCCGCCGCGCCAGAGCAAGGCCTGAGGGGGCGGGCAAGGACCGTGGCTGGGCCGGCCAACGGATTCGATGGAGTGATGGCCTTACCAGGAGTGGCTGATCGAACGCAGCGCGCTGCACCGCAGTTGCGCCGCAGTTCGCAAGCCGCTCCCAGCTGATCGACGAAAAACACGAAGAGGACTTCACCGTGATCGACAAGAATTTCCGTCTCTCCCCGCTGACCGGCGCCATCCTGATGATGGCGCTCGGTGCATCGGGCACGCTCGCTGCTGCCCCGAAACTGCTGGTCAAGGAACCGACCCAGGCAGCATCGGCCGGCGCTGCGTTCAGTAGCCGCCTGATCGTGCGCTACAAGGACAACACTGCTGCCGCGACCGATCGCGCCAGCAAGCTGAGCGCGGTGCAGGCCGCGGTCGGCCGTGTCGGTGCGAGCACCGGCGCACGCAGCAGCGCAGCCGCCGCCAAGGCGACGTATGTGCGCAAGCTCGGCATCGGCTCGGACCTGATCAAGCTGTCCAGCACGCTGACCACCGCCCAGGTGGACAAGGTGGTGGTCGAGCTCAAGAACGACCCGTCCGTGGCCGACGTGCAGATCGATCGCATGCTGCGCCCGGTCGACATCAAGAAGAGCGTCGCCGCCACCGACGTGACCCCGCAACTGGTCCCCAATGACCCGCTGTACGCGCAGTACCAGTGGCATCTGAGCAACCCCAACGGCGGCATCAATGCGCCGGCCGCTTGGGATCTGTCGCAGGGCGCGGGCGTGGTGGTGGCAGTGCTGGATACCGGCATCCTGCCGGGCCATCCCGACTTTGCCGGCAACCTGCTGCAGGGTTACGACTTCATCACCGATGCCGAAGTCTCGCGTCGTCCCACCGATGCCCGCGTGCCGGGCGCGCTGGATTACGGCGACTGGGAAGAGGCCGACAACGTCTGCTATGACGGCTCGGTGGCACAGGAGAGCTCCTGGCACGGCACCCACGTCTCGGGCACCGTGGCCGAGGCGACCAATAACGGTGTGGGCATGGCTGGCGTGGCGCCGAAGGCGACCATCCTGCCGGTGCGCGTGCTCGGCCGTTGCGGCGGCTACACCTCCGACATCGCCGATGCGATCGTCTGGGCGTCCGGCGGCACGGTCGCTGGCGTGCCGGCCAACACCAACCCGGCCGAGGTGATCAACATGAGCCTGGGCGGCGGCGAGCCCTGCGATTCGGCCACCCAGCTGGCGATCAACGGCGCGGTCGCGCGCGGCACCACCGTGGTGGTAGCGGCCGGCAACAGCGGCGAAGATGCGGCCAACCATTCGCCGGCCAGCTGCAACAACACCATCACCGTGGGTGCCACACGCATCACCGGCGGCATCACCTACTACTCCAACTACGGCAGCAAGGTCGACCTGTCCGGCCCGGGCGGCGGTGGCAGCGTGGACGGCAATCCGGGCGGTTACATCTGGCAGGCCGGCTACACCGGTGCGACCACGCCGACCTCGGGCACCTATACCTATATGGGCTTGGGTGGCACCTCGATGGCATCGCCGCACGTGGCCGGTGTCGTCGCCCTGGTGCAGAGCGCGGCGATCGGTCTGGGCGATGGCCCGCTGACCCCGGCCGCGGTGGAAGCCCTGCTCAAGCAGACCAGCCGTCGCTTCCCGGTGACCCCGCCGGCCAGCACCCCGATCGGCAGCGGCATCGTCGATGCCAAGGCCGCATTGGAAGCGGTGTTGGTGGAGCCCTGCGATCCGGCCACCGAGAGCTGCGCGCCGACCGCCATCGCCCTGACCAATAAGGCCCCGTTGACCGGCCTGAGCGGTGCTTACGCCAGTTCCACGCTGTACAGCTTCGAAGCCAAGGCCGGTGCCGTGCTCAGCTTCATGACCTATGGCGGCACCGGCGATGTGTCGGTATACGTCAGCCATGAAGCCGAGCCCAGCGCCACCAGTTACGACGCCAAGTCGACCCGCCCGGGCAACAGCGAAACCGTGCGTTTCACTGCCCCCAAGGCCGGCACCTACTACATCAAGTTGGTGGGCGCTGCCGACTACGCGAAGCTGACGCTCGTCGCACGACAGTAAGCCGTCTCATAGTGTGACCGATGCCCCCGGCCAATCACCGGGGGCATCGTTTTTCAGGGCGATTCAGATGCGTACGGTTGATCGTCGCGGCAAACTGCTACAGTCGGCGCCGGACCAGTGGAGACGAGTGTGAACGCGGTTGCCGTCGATCCAATTGAGCATCGCAGTGCGGAGACACGCATCGTCGAAGCGCTGCTTGAACGCCGTCGTCTGAAAGACACCGATCTGCTGCGCGCGCGCCAGTTGCAGACCGAATCCGGTATGGGCCTGCTGGCCTTGCTGGGCCGTCTGGGCCTGGTGTCCGAACGCGATCATGCGGAGACCTGCGCCGATGTGCTGGGTCTGCCGCTGGTGGATGCACGCCAGCTCGGCGATACCCCACCGGAAATGCTGCCGGAAGTGCAGGGACTGTCGCTGCGCTTCCTCAAACAATTTCATCTATGCCCGGTCGGCGAACGCGATGGCCGGCTGGAGTTGTGGATCGCCGATCCCTACGACGATTACGCGATCGACGCGGTGCGGCTTGCGACCGGTTGCCCGTTGTTGCTGCAGGTCGGCCTGCGCTCGGAAATCGATGACCTGATCGAGCGCTGGTACGGCCAGGGCCGCAGCGCGATGGGCACCATCGTGGAAACCGCCGATGGTGATGCCAACAGCAGCGACGATATCGAAGCGCTGCGCGACCTGGCGTCCGAAGCGCCGGTGATCCGGCTGGTGAATCTGGTGATCCAGCACGCGGTGGAACTGCGCGCATCGGACATCCATATCGAACCGTTCGAAAGCCGGCTCAAGGTGCGTTACCGCGTGGACGGTGTGCTGGTGGAAGGCGAAAGCCCGCCGGCCAAGCTCACCGCTGCGGTGATCAGCCGCATCAAGATCATGGCCAAGCTCAACATCGCCGAACGCCGGCTGCCGCAGGACGGCCGCATCATGCTGCGCGTGCAGGGCAAGGAGCTGGATCTGCGTGTCAGCACCGTGCCCACCGCGCACGGCGAGAGCGTGGTGATGCGCCTGCTCGACCGCGAAACGGTGGTGTTCGATTTCTACAAGCTCGGCTTCACCGAAGAGTTTCTGCCGCAGTTCCGCAAGGTGCTGGAGCAACCGCACGGCATCATGCTGGTGACCGGCCCGACCGGTTCGGGCAAGACCACCACGCTGTACACCGCGTTGAGCCAGCTCAACACCTCGGATGTGAAAATCATCACCGTCGAAGACCCGGTGGAATACCAGATCGAAGGCATCAACCAGATCCAGGCCAAACCGCAGATCGGGCTGGATTTTGCCAACGCGCTGCGCAGCATCGTGCGTCAGGATCCGGACATCATCATGATCGGCGAAATGCGCGATCTGGAAACCGCGCGCATCGCGATCCAGTCCGCGCTCACCGGCCATCTGGTGCTGTCCACGCTGCACACCAACAACGCGGCCGGCGGTATCACCCGTCTGCTCGACATGGGCGTGGAAGACTATCTGCTCACCTCCACCATCAACGGCATCCTGGCGCAGCGCCTGGTGCGCAAACTCGACCTGGCCAACGCCGAGCGCTACGTGGCATCGCCGGAAGAAATCGAACGCTTCAATCTGCGCCGGCTGCAACCGGACGGCGAGATCTACCTGTATCGTCCGCGCGCCTCGGCTGCCGCGCCGACCGGTTACCTGGGCCGCACCACCATCGTCGAATTCCTGGTGATGAACGACGAATTGCGGCGCGCGGTGATGCGTCGCGCCGGCATGGGCGAGATCGAACAACTGGCCCGCAAGGCCGGCATGCGCACCATGTACGAGGACGGCCTGTCCAAGGCCTTGCGCGGCGAGACCACCATCGAAGAAGTGCTGCGCGTGACGGAGGATGCGTGAGAGTCAACGGAGCCACAGCGAGCATCGGATGCTCAGGATCGGAAGATAGGCAGGGCAAGGTCCCGGCAACGCGTCGCGCGCGCGCGCGCGTGCGCCCGGTGGCGCCAACGCAGCGCAGGATCCTGCTTTTCCCGATTCCCGAATCCCGATTCCCCACTCTCGGCCGTCCAGCCTGATGCCCCTGTACCGCTACAAAGCGCTCGACGCCCATGGCGAAATGCTCGATGGCCAGATGGAAGCGGCCAGCGACGCGGACGTTGCGCTGCGCCTGCAGGAGCAGGGCCACCTGCCGGTGGAAACGCGCCTGGCCACCGGCGAAAACGACTCGCCGTCGCTGCGCATGCTGTTGCGCAAGAAGCCGTTCGACAACGCCGCGCTGGTGCAGTTCACCCAGCAGTTGTCCACGCTGATCGGGGCCGGCCAGCCGCTGGATCGCGCGTTGTCGATCCTGATGGATCTGCCCGAAGACGACAAAAGCCGGCGCGTGATCGGCGATGTGCGCGACACCGTGCGTGGCGGCGCGCCGCTGTCCTCGGCACTGGAACGCCAGCACGGGCTGTTTTCCAAGCTCTACATCAACATGGTGCGTGCGGGCGAAGCCGGCGGCAGCATGCAGGACACGCTGCAGCGCCTGGCCGATTACCTGGAGCGCAGCCGTGCGCTGCGCGGCAAGGTGATCAACGCACTGATCTATCCGGCGATCCTGCTGGCGGTGGTGGGCTGCGCGCTGCTGTTCCTGCTCGGCTATGTGGTGCCGCAGTTCGCGCAGATGTACGAAAGCCTAGACGTGGCCTTGCCGTGGTTCACCCAGGCGGTGTTGAGCGTGGGCCTGCTGGTGCGCGACTGGTGGGTGGTGTTGATCGTGGTGCCGGGCGTGCTCGGTCTGTGGCTGGATCGCAAGCGCCGCAATGCCGCGTTCCGTGCCGCGCTGGACGAGTGGTTGCTGCGGCAGAAAGTGGTCGGCAGCCTGATCGCGCGCCTGGAAACCGCACGGCTGACGCGCACGCTGGGCACCTTGCTGCGCAACGGCGTGCCGCTGCTGGCGGCGATCGGCATTGCGCGCAATGTGATGTCCAATCTGGCGCTGGTCGAAGATGTCGACGCCGCAGCCGACGACGTCAAGAACGGCCATGGCCTGGCGATGTCGCTGGCACGCGGCAAGCGCTTCCCGCGGCTGGCCCTGCAGATGATCCAGGTCGGCGAAGAATCGGGCGCCCTGGACACGATGCTGCTCAAGACCGCCGACACCTTCGAGCTGGAAACCGCGCAAGCCATCGACCGCGCGCTGGCCGCGCTGGTGCCGTTGATCACGCTGGTGCTGGCCTCGGTAGTGGGGCTTGTCATCATTTCGGTGCTGGTGCCGCTGTATGACCTGACCAATGCCATCGGATAACGTGGCGGCGGATTCACAACAACTTTCCGGTGACCGCGCGACACCCATGCGGGAACCATTGCAATGCCCGCCGTGTCATCTTCTGGCGGCAGCATCTTTCATCGACGTGCAAGGAAATCGTTCATGATCAAGCGCTCCATCACCCGTAGTCCGTCGCGTGCAGGCCAGGCCGGCATGAGCCTGCTGGAAATCATCATCGTCATCGTCCTGATCGGCGCGGTGCTGACCCTGGTCGGCAGCCGTGTACTCGGTGGTGCCGATCGCGGCAAGGCCAACCTGGCCAAGTCGCAGATCCAGACCCTGGCCGGCAAGATCGAGAATTTCCAGCTCGACACCGGCAAGTTGCCGAGCAAGCTCGATGATCTGGTGACCCAGCCCGGTGGCAGCAGCGGCTGGCTGGGCCCGTATGCCAAGCCGGCCGAACTCAATGACCCGTGGGGCCACACCATCGAATACCGCGCGCCCGGCGATGGCCAGCCGTTCGATCTGATCAGCCTGGGCAAGGACGGCCGCCCCGGTGGCAGCAGTTACGACGCGGACATCAAGTACCAATAAGCCGTTCGCCATGCGCGTTGCGTGTCAGCCGTTGCGTCATCCGCATGGAGTGGTCGGCCCTGGTCGTCCCCGCACGCGTGGCAGTTCGTTGCTGGAGATGTTGCTGGTCATCGCCCTGATCGCGATGGCCGGCGTATTGGCCGCCGCCGCGCTCAACGGCGGAATCGACGGCATGCGCCTGCGCACCGCCGGCAAGGCGATCGCCTCGCAGCTGCGCTATACGCGCACCCAGGCGATTGCCACCGGCACGCCGCAGCGGTTTCTGATCGATCCGCAGCAGCGCCGCTGGGAAGCACCCGGCGGCCATCACGGCGATCTGCCGTCGTCGCTGGAGGTGCGTTTCACCGGCGCGCGGCAGGTGCAGTCGCGGCAGGATCAGGGCGCCATCCAGTTCTTCCCCGATGGCGCCTCCACCGGCGGGCGCATCGATCTGCGCGTCAAGGATGCGACCTGGCGCGTGGACGTGGGCTGGATCACCGGCGAAGTGCGTTCCGGCCAGTTGCGGACGCCGTCGCCATGAAGCGCCAGCGCGGTTACACGCTGATCGAGGTGATCGTCGCCTTTGCGTTGTTGGCGCTGGCGTTGAGTCTGTTGCTGGGATCGCTGTCCGGTGCCGCGCGTCAGGTGCGCGCGGCCGACGAGAGCACGCGCGCCACCCTGCATGCGCAATCGTTGCTGGCAGCGCAGGGCATGGACAAACCGCTGGTGCCCGAGCAGCAGCAAGGCACCTTCGAAGACGGGCATTTCCGTTGGTCGATGGATGTGCGCCCGTACGACGAGCCGCGACGCAATCCGCAGGCGCCGGTCTCCCCCGGCGCGCACACGCTGCTGCAGCTGACCCTGGTGGTGCGCTGGGGCGAGCAGCCCAATCAGGTCCTGCAGTGGCGCACCTTGCGGCTGGTGGCTGCGGCGCAGCCGGGCAGCGCGCCATGAGTCGCTCGCGCAGTGCCGGCTTCACCTTGATCGAAGTGTTGCTGGCGACGATGTTGCTGGTCGGCGGGCTGGCATTGGCGTTTGCCACCTTGCGCTCGGCCAGTGCGGTCAGCCAGCGCGGCGAGGCGATTGCCCAGCGCAGCGAACGCGTGCGTGCGGTGGAAGAATTCCTGCGCCGGCGGCTGGCGGCGGCACTGCCGATCGCAATGGGCATCGACCCGCAGAGTCAGCAGCCGATGCTGTTCATCGGCGAACCGCAGCGCCTGCGTTTTGCCGCCGATGTACCGGATTACCTGGGCCGCGGTGGGCCGTACCTGCACGATCTGTCGGTGGCCGGCGATGGCGAGCAGCGCACGCTGCGGATCGCGTTGACCATGCTGCAATCGGGCAAGTCGATCGAAGAGGGCACCACGCTGCCGCCGGAAACACTTGCCGAAGACGTGCAGCAGGTGAGCTTTCGGTATCGCGGCATGGATCCGCAGAGCGGCCGCCTGAGCGCATGGTTGCCGCAGTGGGAATGGCACGACCGTCTGCCGTTGCTGGTGCGCATCGAGATCCGTAGCGGCGGTGCCGCCTGGCCGCCGCTGGTGGTGGCCTTGCCGCAATCCAGCAACCCGGGAGCAGGGCAATGAGCGCAATGCGCGGTGCCGCGCTGGTGTTGGTGCTGTGGCTGATTGCGCTGCTCACCGCGATGATCGGCGCATTCGCGCTGACCGCGCGGGTGGAAGCACTGCAGGGCAGCATGCTGCGCAATGGCGCGCAGGCGCAGGAATATGCGCGCTCCGGGCTGGAATACGCATTGTCCCGCCTGCAAAGCACCGACACCCAGGCACGCTGGCTTGCAGACGGCCGGCGCTATCGTTGGCAGATGGACGATGCCACGGTGGAGATCCGCATTACCGATGAAAGCGGCAAGGTGGACTTGAACATGGCCGAGCCCGCGCTGCTGGCCGGCCTGGTACGCGCGGTCGGTGGCGAGCAGGGCCGCGATACGCGCATTGCCGGCGCGATCGTCGACTGGCGCGATGGCGATTCGCTCAGCCAGCCCGGCGGTGGCGCGGAAGACCGCGATTATGCCGATGCCGGATTGCCATACGGTGCCAAGGATGGCCCGTTCGAAACGCTGGGCGAGTTGCGCCTGGTGCTGGGAATGGATGGCGAGCTGTATCGCAAGCTGTTGCCCAACCTCACCCTGTACAGCGGACGCTCGCGCCCCGAAGCGCGCTTTGCGCCGGGCCCGGTGCTGACCGCGATGGGCCTGGATGCGCGGCAACTGCTGGCCCAGCGTGACGCGCCGCCGGGTTTGCCGGGCAGCGAGGCGACGGTCGGTGGGTCGGACACTTATAGTATCGAGAGCCGGGCGCGACTGAGTCAGGGACGCGAGGCTGTGTTGCGGGCGGTGGTCTCCACCAGTGCGTCCGCATTACCTGGGTCTGCATATACCGTGTTGCGTTGGGAAGAGGGAGCAGCAGTGCAATGACCGCATGGCGGGACACCTTGGGTCGTATCGGCGTACGCGCCATGCCGGGAGCCGGAGGCTTCTGGCGTTGGTGGCAACAATCGCTGCTGGCCTGGCTGCCGCAGCGCTGGCAATGGCAGTTGGGCCTGTCGCCGTCGCGGCTGTTGTTGCAGCCCGATGGGCAGGCGTTGCAGTTGCTGCGTCAGCGCGATCACAGCAGCGAGACCATCGCCAGCCTGCCGTGGCCGGTGCAGCCGCAGGAAGTGCATGCCTTGTTGCCGACCGCGCTGGAAGGCCTGCCGCGGCATTGGCTGCTGCCGGCCGCGCATGCCTTGCGTCGTCCGTTGCGCCTGCCTGCTGCGGCAGCGGCGCGCCTGCAGGATGTGGCGCGCTTCGAGATCGATCGGCAAACCCCGTTCACTGCCGACCAGGTGTACTTCGATGCGCGCGTGCTGGACGTGCGCGAGGACGGCCAGCTCGATGCCGAACTGGTGGTGGTGCCGCGGCGCCTGATCGATGGCCCGGACGGCGTGCCCGACGCATGGGCCAGCGCCTTGTCCGGCATCGATGTCGCCAATGCGCAGGGCCTGCCACTGGGCGTGAACCTGCTGCCGCCGGCGCGGCGGCTGCGGCGCAGCGACCCGATGCAGCGCTGGAATCTGTTGCTGGCCGCCGCCGCACTGGTGCTGCTGGCCGTGGCCGGCTGGCTGCTGCTGGACAACCGCCGCCAGGCCGCCGACGACTTGCGTGCCAAGGTGCAGGCCAACGCCGCACGTGCGCGCCAGGTCGCCGCCGAACGCCAGCAATTGCTGGATCTGGTCGAAGGGGCCAACTTCTTTCAGCAGCAACGCGCCACCCGCCCCACCTCGGTGGAAATCTGGGACGAGCTGAGCCGGCGTCTGCCGGGCGGCACCTATCTGGAAAAATTCTCGGTCGAAGGCGGGCAATTGCAGTTGATCGGCTTGAGCAACGAAGCCTCCTCGCTGGTGCGGCGCCTGGAAGGCTCGCCACTGTGGCGCACGCCCTCGCTGACCGGCGTACTGCAGAGCGATGCCGGTCGCAACGTCGACCGCTTCACCATCACCGCCGAACTGGCCGGCCCCGATGCCAAGGAGGCGGCCGATGCCACGCAGCGTTAAGCGCGATCGCTGGATCGCTTTGGGCCTGCTGTTGCTGGTGATCGGCGTGGCCTATCTGGTGCTGGTGCACCCCTGGTTCACCCAGCCGATGATCGCGGTGCAGGACGACCTGCAAGCGCTGCGCGAGCGCGAGCTGCGCGTGCGCGTGCAACTGCAGCAGGCGCCGGAAGTCAGCAAACGGCTACGCCAGGCGCGCCAGACCCTGGAAAGCCGCCCGGGCTTCCTGCCGGAAACCTCGGCCGAACTGGCATCGGCCGGCCTGGTGCAGCGGCTGGAACGCGCGGTGGTGGAAGCCAGCCCCGGCAACCGCAGCTGCGCGATCAGCAACCGCTCGCCGCTACAGCCAGAAAGCAAGGACCGCTTCACCCGCGTCGCGGTGCAGGTGCGCCTGCGCTGCGGCACGCCGGAGCTGGCCTCGGTGCTGTACAGCCTGGAAAACGGCACCCCGCGCCTGTTCGTGGACAACCTCAACGTGATGGCGCAGCGCTACCAACTCTCGCCCAACGAAAGCGGCAACGGCCTGGACATCGCCTTCGAACTGGCCGGCTACCTGCGCCCCGGCGCCAGCGCCGCGCCGTTGAACACCGACGCCGCGCCCGCCGCCCCCGACGCCGCGGAGGCCAGCAATGCGCCTTGACATGATCGGTCTGCGCACCTGGCTGCTGGCCACCGTGGTCGGCTGGGCGCTGCTGGTGTGCGTGCTGGCCGTGGCCGGGCTGGGCAAGCGCGTGGAGCTGCTGCCGGACGACCCGGCCCTGGTGCAGCGCCTGCCCACCCTGCCGGCACCGGCGCCGGAACGGCTGGGCGCGTTCGAAAAATATTCGGAGATCGCCGCGCATCCGGCCTTCGCCGAAGACCGCCTGCCGCATCCGTTCTTCCTGTCCGGCAACGACGGCAGCAGTGCCGCCTCGACGGTGCGCCTGACCGGCGTGCTGCTGACGGACAACTTCAAGATGGCCACGCTGACGCTGGACCCACAGGATTCGGTGCGGGTGCAGTTGGGCGGCGAAGCGGTCAAGGGCTGGCGCCTGCTCGCCCTGCAGCCGCGCAGCGCAACCATCGAAGGCCCCGGCGGCACCCAGACACTGGAGCTGCACGTGTTCAACGGCCTGGGCGGGCAACCGCCCACCGCCAATGCGGGCGCGCGTGGCGCTGCCGGCGCCGTCCCGCCATTACCGTCGCCCGATGCCGCCGCGGTCGCACCGACGCAGCCGCCGCAGACCCAGCCCACCACGCCGCCACAGCAGCCCGGTGGGCAGACACCGCCGACGGTGCCGCCGCAGCGCAGCGATGGCGCCCAGGAAGCCCCACGCCCCTCCGATGATCAGATGCGCGCCATCCGCGAACGTATCGAAGCCCGACGCCGCCAGCTGCAACAGCAGCGCCAGAGCGGCTCTACCCCCGGTCAGACCCAATGAGTGAACGCATGACGCAGCGCCTGTTTCCCGTGTCCCTGCTGATCGGCCTGCTGGCCGGTTGCGCCACCACTCCGCCGCCGGACGTGCGCCGCGACGCGCGCCTGGACCCGCAAGTCGGCGCCGCCGGCGCTACTCAGACCGGTGCCGAGCAACGCGCCGAGGGCAATGCCAGCGCCAAGCCCACCCCGGTGATCCGGCGTGGCAGCGGCACCATGATCAACCAGAGCGCGGCGAGCGCGCCGGCACCGACGCTGGGCATGGCCAGCAGCGGCAGCGCCACCTTCAATTTCGAAGGCGAGTCGGTGCAGGCGGTGGTCAAGGCGATCCTGGGCGACATGCTCGGGCAGAACTACGTCATCGCCCCCGGCGTGCAGGGCACCGTGACCCTGGCCACGCCCAATCCGGTCTCGCCGGCGCAGGCCTTGAACCTACTGGAAATGGTGCTGGGCTGGAACAACGCACGCATGGTGTTCAGCGGCGGCCGCTACAACATCGTGCCGGCCGACCAGGCGCTGGCCGGCACCGTCGCGCCCAGCACCGCATCACCGTCTGCCGCGCGCGGTTTCGAAGTGCGCGTGGTGCCGTTGAAGTTCATCTCCGCCAGCGAAATGAAGAAGGTGCTCGAGCCCTATGCGCGCCCGAACGCCATCGTCGGCACCGATCCCTCGCGCAACGTGATCACCCTGGGCGGCACCCGCGCCGAGCTGGAAAACTACCTGCGCACCGTGCAGATCTTCGATGTGGACTGGCTGTCGGGCATGTCGGTGGGCGTGTTCCCGATCCAGTCCGGCAAGGCCGAAAAGGTCTCGGCCGATCTGGAGAAGGTATTCGGCGAACAGAGCAAGACACCAAGCGCCGGCATGTTCCGTTTCATGCCGCTGGAAAACGCCAACGCGGTGCTGGTGATCACCCCGCAGCCGCGCTACCTGGACCAGATCCAGCAGTGGCTGGACCGCATCGACAGCGCCGGCGGTGGCGTGCGGCTGTTCTCGTACGAGTTGAAGTACATCAAGGCCAAGGACCTGGCCGACCGCCTGTCGGAAGTGTTCGGTGGGCGCGGCAACAACAGCGACTCCAACGCCTCGCTGGCCCCGGGCTCGGAAACCAGCGTGCTCGGCGGCGCCCTGGGTAACCGCGACAGCAGCATGGGCGGTAGCTCGGGCACCACCGGCGGCAGCATCGGCGAAAGCAGCGATGGCAGCTCCTCTGGCAGCAGCTTCGGCGGCAGCAGCGGCAGTGGAAGCAGCAGCGGTGGACTGGGCAACGGCAGCCTGCAGCTGTCGCCGCGCAGCAACGGCAATGGCGCGGTGACGCTGGAAGTGGAAGGCGACAAGGTCGGCGTGTCGGCGGTGGCCGAAACCAATACCTTGCTGGTGCGCGCCACCCCGCAGTCGTGGAATTCGATCCGCGACGTCATCGAAAAGCTCGATGTGATGCCGATGCAGGTGCATATCGAGGCGCAGGTGGCCGAGGTGAATTTGACCGGTGCGCTGAGTTACGGCGTTAACTGGTATTTTGAAAATGCAGTAAATGCACCGGCAACCGCGACCGATGGCGGTCTGACCAATGGAACGGGCATCGGTCTGGGAGCTGGTCTTGCAAATGCAGCGGGACGTAACATCTGGGGTGACATCGCCGGGAAAGTCGGCAGTGGAGGGCTTGCTTGGAGTTTTCTCGGCAAGAATGCTGCGGCCATCATCACTGCACTGGACCGTGTAACCAACGTCCGCCTGTTGCAAACGCCGTCGGTATTTGTTCGAAACAATGCCGAGGCTACACTTAATGTCGGATCGCGTATCGCAATTAACTCAACTTCCATCAATACCGGTCTTGGTAGCGACAGTAGCTTCTCTTCAGTCCAATACATCGACACGGGCGTGATTCTGAAAGTGCGTCCACGCGTAACCAAGGATGGAATGGTGTTTTTGGATATAGTTCAAGAAGTCAGCAGTCCAGGCGACCGTCCAGCTGCGTGTACGTCAGCAACGGCAACCGTCAATGCTGCAGCTTGTAATGTCGACATCAATACACGTCGGGTCAAAACTGAGGCCGCAGTGCAGAGCGGTGACACCATCATGTTGGCCGGTCTGATCGACGACAGCACGACCGACACCAGCGACGGCGTTCCGTTCCTCAGCAAGTTGCCCGTAGTAGGTGCGCTGTTTGGAACTAAAGGCAAAAACAACACTCGCCGCGAAGTCATCGTGCTGATCACTCCGTCGATCGTGCGCAACCCGCAGGAAGCGCGCAATCTCACCGACGAATACGGCCAGAAGTTCAAAGCCATGGAGCCGCTGAAACCCAGCCAGAAGCCGCAATGAGTGCGGCATTGCCCGTCGTGCTGGTGCCGGTCGGCACCGACGACGAGGCCCTGGATGCCTGTCTGGGCGCAATGGATGCCGCCACGCCCGCCGGCACGCGGGTGTGGTTGGCCGACGACGCGCAGGCCGGCCCGCGCGGCCGCGCGGTGATCGCGCACTGGTTGGCGCGCACGCGGCTGCAGGCGCATCACACCCGTCGTCAGCGCATGCTCGGCGAGGTGGCCCATCTGGACGAAATGCTCAGCGGCTGCGGCGATGCCGATGTGGTGGTGCTGGGTGTGGATGCCTGCCCGCTGCCGGGGTGGTTGAATCAGCTCGACGCCTGCTTTGCGCGTGATGCGGCGATCGCCACCGCCACCCCGTGGAGCAATGTGGGCGAAGCCTGCAGCTGGCCACGCCTGGGCGAACTCAATCCGATGCCTGCCGCGCCGGAGCGGCTCGCCGCTGCGTGCGCGGCGATGCCGCCATTGCATCCGGAACTGCCGTCGGCAATCGGCCACGCGGTGCTGCTGCGCGGCAGCGCGCGGCGCAAGGCCGGCGGCCTGGACGCCAGCAGCTATGGCTCCTGGTATGCGGCACTGGTGGACCTGAGCCTGCGCATGGCTGGCCTGGGATGGCGCAACGTGCTGTGCGACACCGCCTTTGTCGCCTCGCCGCACGAAGGCCGCCCTGCCGATGGCGACATGGATGCACTGGCCACACGCTGGCCGGCCTGGCACGCACGCCTGGCCAACTTCCTGATGCACGACCCGCTACGTGCGCAGCGCGATCAACTCGCGCAGTTGCTAGCCGATTTACCGCCGCCGGATCCACAACGCAGGCTATTTGACGCGTAGAACAGCTTCCAAAGCGGCATGCTCACCGTCAGGTGGGCGCAGTCGGTGTTCGGTGGACTCGTACAGTGCAGTTCTTGAGCGCTGTCCTATGCAACCTGACGACTGCTCGCCGTACGGTGAGTGCAATGGCTTTGTCGGCTGTATGTTGGTGGATGCTATCGGACGTCCAGGTCAAACGCCGAGTGGGTCGAGGGCGCGGTGCCCTCACCGCTAGCGGGACACGCCGTGAACCCGTCCCTGGGGGCTCGGTGGCGGCATCCATGCCGCCACACGGTCCCGCAATCGGCGAGGACACCGCACCAGAGAGTGAGTCGGTTGCTTTGTTGAAAACATGCACACCGACCATCTCGACTGGTCCTTGCCCGCCCACCGTCGCGGGACCTTACGCGGCATGGATGCCGCGTAAGAGCCTACATGGACGTACTTGCGGCGTGTCCTGCGATGGTGGGCGGGCAAGGGCCCTGCAGCCAGGCCGCAGTTCAGTGACTGACGTGACGTCGTCTTGTTAGCCGATCAAGAAGCCGACCGCATCGGTGCCTCGGTCCGCACCACTACATCCAGCGCATCGTGGCGCCAGGATTCGATATCCAGCTCCACCGCGCGGCCGTCTTCGGCGAAGCTGATCCGCTGCAGCCGGAAGCACGGTGTGCCGGTGGTGGACTGCAGCAACAGGGCTTGCGCGGCGTCCAGCCCGGCCGGATGCATCGACAATTGCGCGCGGCTCAGGAACAGCCCGAGTTTCTGGTTGAACACGCTCGACAGCGAGCCGGCCAGGTCGTGCTCCAGCAGGCCCGGCGCCCAGGCGGCCAGCACCACGTTGGTTTCCAGCAGCACCGCGCGGCGGTCGATCCAGCGCCGGCGTTGCAGCACGAAGACTTCGTCGTACGGCGTCTCCAGCCGTAGCGCGGCCGCGTAGGCAGGCCCCGCTGCCTGTCGGGTGGCACTCAACAGCTCGGTGCGCGGTTTGCGCCCTTGCGCCGCCACGTACTGCATGAAGCCGGCGATGCTGGTGGGGTCGTAGCGCACGCGCGGTGCGCTGACGAACCAGCCGCGCCGGTTCTCGCGGTAGATGCGGCCCTGCGCTTCCAGTTGCTGCAAGGCCTCACGCAAGGTGATGCGGGTGCAACCGAAGCGTTCGGCAAGCTCGCGCTCCACCGGCAGGCGCTGATCCGGGCCCCATTCGCCAGCGGCGATCTGCGCGGAGACGATTTCGGTGATGGCGTGTTGGCGCGACGCGCTCATGCGGCGATCCGCCGACGGTGGCTGCGGCGCAGGTGCAAGGCAGTCAGATGAGAGAGGTGCATGCAGCGATGGTAAAGAAGAACGCGCCCGCAAACTGCAGGTGGCTCAGGCAAGGCCTGCCAGGTTCTGCTGCTGTTGGGTTTTCCAGCTGCGCCATCCATATAGCGCCAGCAGCACGAAGCCTGCATACAGCAGTGCGGTGGGATACAGCCCCTTGCTGACGAACACGCCCACGTAGACGCAATCGAGCACGACCCACAGTATCCAGTTGGCGATGCGCTTGCGTGCGGCCCAGACGCTGGCGACCAGGCTGAAGCTGGCCAGCGCCGCGTCCACCCAAGGCAGTGCGGCATCAGTGCGGTGATGCATGTAGGCACCGAGCGCGGCGGCGAACACGGCACCGATGCATAGCGAGATCCACAGCTCCGCCTGCGGCATCGGCAACGGGCGAATGCGTGTCTGTGCCGCCATCCCGCGCTGCCACTGCCACCAGCCGTACAGCTGGGTCAGCACGTAGACGCCTTGCAGCAGCATGTCCGAGTACAGCTTCCACTGATAGAACAGCCAGGCATACAGCGCCACCGCCACGATGCCGACCGGCCAGCACCAGCGAATGCGCCGCGCGGTCAGCCAGACACCGAGCAGGTTGATCACGACGGCGGCAGATTCGAGCAATGACATGGAAGGTCTGGGGAGGATGTCTGATGGAAGAGGGATCGAGGGCAGGGACGCAGAACAGTTCAACGCGATCGTGCAGGCAGGCCGAGCGCGTTCACCGCCTGCAGCCGCTACCTGCAGCGCACGCGGCCCGCGCAGTACCGCTGTCGTAACCCATACAGCTCATGCGTCAGCGGATCGCATGGCCGCATCGGCTGTGTTTAGAAGTCCAGCTGCACGGTCAGACGCGCCGTGCGCGGCGCGCCCGGGAACAGATAGGCATCGCCCTGGTATTCGCCGCTATCGCGCCAGTAGCGCTTGTCGAACACGTTGTCCACGTTCAAACGCCAGGTGGTGGCCAGCCCGCCCAGTGCAGTGGCGTAACGCGCGCCCAGGTTGGCCACCGTGTAGGCCGGCACGCTGGCGTTGCCGAGCCGGTCGGCGAACTTGCGCCCGCTGTATTGCACGCCTGCCAGCAGCGCCAGGCCATCAATGCCGGGCACGCTGTAATCTGCCTGCAGGCTGGCGCGCAGCTTGGGCACGTTGATGGCCTGGTGGCCTTCGTACTCGGCAATGTCGGTGTCTTCGGCGCGCGCGCGGATCGCCGCGACGCTGGCGAAGATGCGCAGCTGCGCGGTGGCCGCGCCATCGGCCGACAACTCCAGGCCGCGGTTGTGCAGGCGGCCCTGTTGCACATAGCGCAGGCCACCATCGACCTGCGGCTGGGTGAACTGGTAGGCCTGGCGGATGTCGAACAGCGCCGCGCCCAGGCGCAGGCCGTCGAGATCGAATTTTGCGCCGGTCTCCAGTTGGTAGGCATTGGTCGGCGGCAGGATCTCATCGGCGTTGTCGGCAAACCACGGGGCGGTGCCGCCGGCGGCCAGACTCTTGGCGTAGCTGGCGTACAGCGATACCTGCTGCTGCGGTTTGAACAGCAGCGCGGCCTGCGGCAGCAGCGTGTCCTTGCGCGTGCGTCGTTCCAGCACGCCATCGCGGTCGAAGCTGCGCTCGTCCAGACGCACATAGCGCGCGCCCAGCGACAGCTCCCATTGCGACCCAAGACCGATCCGGTCGGCCAATACCAACGCACGTTGACGGCTGTCCAGGCGGCGTTGCTTCGGGTCCAGCGCGACGTCGGTCTGTGCAAACACCTCCGGGTCGCGGTCGATGCTGCCGCTGCCGACGAATTCGTTGACCGAACCGAAGCGATCGATGGTGCGGCGTAGCCAGTCGCCGCCGATGCTCAGGCGGTGATCCAGCGCGCCGGTGAGCACACGGCCTTCCAGCGTGGCGCGCAGTTGATCGTGCACGCGGGTGTCGTCGGGGCTGCGGTAGTCGTAGACGTCGTACTCGCCCTGCGCGCTGAAGAAATTCGGGGTGACGCTGTCGGCGCAACTGGCCGCGCCATAACAGCCCCAGGCGAACGCGGAGAAATCGTTGATCACCGAGCGGCTGCGTGACGCTTCAGCGGTGGCGCGCCAGTTGTCGTTGAACTGGTAGGCGTAGCGCAGCTGCGCATTGAGCGAATCCATCTCCACCGGCCGCGACCACGGCTGGTAGCCGAGCAGGCGATGCACATCGATGTCGCGCGGTACCTGCGTGCCACCGAGCAACTGGTAGCCGGGCACCGAGCGTTGCTGCCGATGCTGATACTCCACATCCAGCTGCAGCAGCGACTGCGGGCTGATCTTCCAGTCGCCGGCCAGCGACAGGAAATTGCGATAACCGTCGGCGTGGTCGACATAGCTGTTGATGTCTTCGCGCGCGGCGTTGACGCGCAGGCCCAGGCTGCGCTCGGCGCCGAACCAGTCGCCCAGGTCGGCGGCGACATAGCGCGAGCCCTGCTCGTCGGTGCCCAGGATCACGCTGCGCACGTGCTCGGGCCGCTTGGTGCGGTAGTCGATCAGTCCGGCCGGTTCGTTGACACCCGATTGCAGCCCGGCCAGGCCCTTGAGGATCTGCACCTGCTGCTTGTTTTCCAGTGCAATGGATTGCTCGCCCACCGCGCTCAGGCCGTTGATGCGGTAACTGTTGGCGGCATTGAGCGAATAGCCACGCACAACGAAATTCTCGTAGTAGCCGATCGGGGCGTAGGCGTCGCCCGCGGAGGCATCGGCGCGCAATACCTCGCTGAGCACGCGTGCCTGACGGTCGAGCAATTGCTGGCGATCGATCACCGCGATCGAGGCCGGCGCATCCAGCAGCCGCGTGGCACCGAAGCCGGTCAAGGCCGTGCTGGCGTCGGCGCGTTCGCCACGCACGTTGACCGCATCCAGCTCGACCGCCTCGGCACCGGGTTGTTGCTGCGCGAGGGCAGGCGTGGCGATGCACAGCGCAAGTGCAAGCGCGAGCGGGCGGCGGTGGTGAAGAGGGGCGGGCAGGTGCATGCGCAGGGCTCGAAAAGGAGAAGGAAAAACGCTCATGGCAACCGACGCGCGCGCGCGTGCAGGTGATTGAGCAGATGCTGGCCATCGGCGCTGGCAAACCAGTCCGCATGGCCGAGCAGGTAACGGTGATAGGCGATGTCGGCGTTGTCGGCCGAGCGGGTGATGCCGGCGAAGTATTCGATCTCGCTCAGGGCGAAATCCGCATGCACGATCGGCAGCAAGGCGGCCAGCTGCCGCAGCTGCGTGGCGCCCAGTGCGCAGTGCCGGGCGTAGCCGTCCAGCAAGGCGTCGAGCTGCTCCAGCTGCGGCTGCGCGCGCTGCCCCGCATCCAGGTTCAACCATGGAATCAGGTTGCGTTCGATCGCCGTGGCCAGGTCGAACATCGCAAAACTGCGGTCGCACAGGCCGAAGTCGAACACCGCGCTGACCTCGACGTCGCCATCGTCGTGTGTGCGCCACAGCAGGTTGGAGGCATGCCAGTCGCCATGCGTCCACAGCGGCGGCAGCGCGCCAGGCGCCGACAGCACCGACCAGGCCCGGGCGTGCCAGGGCAACAGGTGGTCGGTCAGGTCGCGGCGCCAGGGCCGGTCCTGAAAATCGGCGGCCAGGCCGGGGCGCGACAGCAAGGCCTGTTCCACCGCCCGGAGCGGGTCGGCCTGCGCGAACAGGGCCAGGTTGGCCACCAGTACGCTGCTGCGGCGTGGCGGCGCATCGAATCCCTGCGCTGCCAGATGCAGGCGTGCCAGCGCGGCACCTGCCGCCGCCGCATGCGGGACGCTGGTAAAGGGCGTCCACGACAAGGCATCCCGATACAGGTCCTGGCCGAGCCCGGCGCGCTGCACTTCGTAGACCCAGTCCGCATCGGCCAGGGCGGTGCGGCCCGCGGCATCGTGCAGCACCTCGACCACCGGTGCGCCGGCCCAGCGCAGATGCGCCATGAAGACGTGCTCTTCGCGCAACGCGGCGACATTGCGCACGCTGCGGTGATGTCGCTTGACGATGAGCGTGCCGCTGGCGGTGTCCACGCAGGCGGCGGCGGAAAACGGGCGGGCGCTATGCCAGCGAATCAGTTCGCTACCGACGGGAGCGGAAAAGTGCTGCAGCACGCGACGGATTTCGTCGGCGGTCAACACCGGCCAGTCCGGCAGCGCCAGCTCCAGGCTCATGCCATGCACCTGATGCGAGGTGCTCATGCGCCCGGCTCCGGCAATGCGGTGCGGGTCAGTGGTATAGACCAGTCGATCGGTGCCGAAGCGGCGGACCCGGCGCGCGCGCCGGCGACAACACGGACGGCGCTGCCAGGCCGTCGTTGCGGCGCGCCCGCCATCAGGCGGTTGCACTGCAGGGAATGAAAAGGCAGCGCAACACCGAAAGGTCGCTGGCCGTCATCTCGACACTAAAAATGTGGGGCGCGCCGTGGGCGGCGCCTGCGCAAAACCGCTGGGCGGTTCCGGGCGCGCAGTATGCCTGTTGCTGCTGCCAGCCGCCATGTCGGCGCTGGCAGACGCACGATGGCGTTGCGCCGCCCCGGCACCGGATAATGACCGGATGACTCCCGTCCAGATTGCCGCCGTCGTCGTCACCTATCAGAGCAGCAGCACCATCGATGCGTGCCTGTCGCGGCTGCGCGCGGCCGAGGGCATCAGCGAGATCCGGGTGGTCGACAACGCCTCCAGCGACGACACCCTGGAGGTCGTGCAGCGGCATGCCTTGGCCGATGCGCGGCTGCACTTCATCGCCAATCCGGACAACCCGGGTTTTGCGAGCGCCTGCAACCAGGGCGCGCGCGACTCGCAGGCGCCCTGGTTGGTGTTCATCAACCCGGACCTGATGGTCGAGCGCGACACTTTGGCGCAGCTGTGCGCACGCGCGGCCGGCCATGCGGCGGTGCTGTTGGGCGTGGAGCAGGTGGACGAGGACGGGCAGCCGGATGCCGCAGTGCGCCGTCGCGATCCGGATTTTGCCGCCATGCTGCGCGCACCGCGCGCTGCCGCCCAGCTGGCGGTGCCGGCCGATCCCGCTGCGCCCCTGCAGGTGGTGGACGCCATTTCCGGTGCCTTGATGCTGATGCAACGCAGCCTGTTCGACCGGCTGGACGGCTGGGACGGCGCCTACCGCCTGCATGCCGAAGACCTGGACCTGTGCCGGCGGGCACGCCAGGCCGGTGCGCTGGTGGCGGTGGCCAACGATCTGCGGGTCGTGCATGTGCGTGGCGTGTCCAGTCGTTCGCGGCCGTTCTTTGTCGAATGGCATAAGCACCGCGGCCTGTGGCGCTATTTCCGCAAGTTCGAGGCGGGCCGGCGCGGGTGGCTCACCCGGCTGGGCGTATGGCTGGCGATCTGGACCCATGCCGTCGCCCAGGTACCGAAATTGTTGCGAAAGAGATGAGTTCGCTCGCGTTAAATTTGTGATAAATCAGTGATGGGTGGCGGGACTTATGTGTGATACGTTTCGCCTCGAAGTGTGATCAATCACTAGCTTCCTGTCCCTTCCGGGTCCCCCATCAGGAATCGTGCAATGTCCTTACAGAACGACCCGCAATTGCGGGGACGTCAGCCGTGCGCCGCCGCGCTGCAGTCCAGTCCGGTTGTCTCGCCCTCTTCTCTTGATTCCATCGCTTCCCGCGTGCCAGGGGCTGCGCTGTCGGCGCTCGCGCTGTGCTGCCTGATGGCGGCCTTGCCGGACACGGCCGTGGCGGGCGCGTGGACCCAGCCGCAGGGCGACACCCTGGTGATCGTCAAGGCGCTGCATAGCGATGGCACCGGCTGGTTCGACGATGCCCACCACCGTGGCGATTTCGGCAACAACGGACGCAGCCGCCAGGACCAGCTCAACGTCTACGTCGAGCATGGCCTGAGCGACAAGCTGAGCTTCATCGGCAATTTCTATTTCACCGAAGTCGGTTTCAACAACGACGAACCGGTGAACGGTGCGCCCGGACGGGCACGCCGCAGCACCACCGGCTTTGCCGATCAGGAGATCGGCCTGCGCTACGCACTGCCAGGCGCGGCCGACGATGTCTGGCGTAGCTCGGTGCAGGCCCTGGTCAGCATCCCGGCCTATGGCCGTAGCAAGACCTATCACCCGAACAATCCTGGGCGCGACCCCGCGCTCGGCCTGGGCGACTACGGCCTGGAGCTGCGTTACAGCCGCGGCCGTGGTTACACGCTGGGCGGGCGCAACGGCTACGTCGATCTGGGTGGCGCGGTGCGCCTGCGCGGCAGTGCCGCTTCCGACGAAGTGCGGGTGGACGCGTCCACCGGCCTGAGTCTGACCCCGAGCTGGTTGCTGCTTGGCGAAGTCAACGTGATCCAGGGCCTAGGCAATGGCCGTAACGACGCGTTTGTCGTTGGCTCGACACCTGGCGATTCCGGCTTTGTCGCCACCGGCACCAACTACGACCTCACCAAGCTGCAGCTGTCCACGCTGTACACCGCGCCGGGCGGCAGCCAGTGGCAGGTGGGATATCAGCAGCCAGTGATGGGCCGCAACACCGGCGCCGCAGGTGGGCCATTCGTGGCCGCCTGGTGGCGGTTCTAAGGACGCCACGACAATGACGGTCACCTGCGAAATGGACGCGCTGGGACGAGCACCGGACATCGGCCGCGAACGCGGTCTGTTGGGTCGCGCGCTGGTCACGGCAGGCGTCATCACCGACGAACAGCTGCGCTCGGCGCTGGCGTTGCAGCAACGCTGGAACTCGCGCCTGGGCGATGTGATCCTGGCCCAGCGCGGCGTGCCGGCGCAGCGGTTCTACGCCATCGTTGCCGCGCACTTCGGCCTCGAGTTCATCGATCTGGTGCAGCAGCCGCCGGATCCGGAGCTGCTCACCCCGGGCGATCTGGAAAGTTACGCGCAGCGCCTGCTGCTGCCGTGGCGTCGCGAAGACGGTGTGCTGGTGCTGGCCGTGGCCGATCCCGACCCGGCGGTGTTTGCCTGGGCGCGCGCGCACTACGGCGAGGACGTGCGTTTTGTCGGCACCGCCAAGTTCGACATCATCTGGAGCCTGCAGCGCTATGCCGACGAGCAGCTCACCGACAACGCGCTGAACCTGCTCGCATCGCATGCGCCGACGTACTCGGCGCGCCAGGTGGTGACGCGCGGACAGAAGTTCACGCTGTGGGCGATCGCCGCGGTGATGGTGATCGCAATGGTGCTGTTCCCGGTGCCGGCCCTGATCACCGTCAACGTGCTGGTGGCGCTGGGCTTTCTGGCGACCTTCGGCCTGAAGCTGTTGCTGGTGTGGTTCGGCTCGCGCCACCGCATCGACATCAAGGTCACTGAGGACGAGGTGGCCGCGCTGCGCGACGACGACCTGCCGGTCTATACCGTGCTGGTGCCGATGTACAAGGAGCCGGAAGTCCTGCCGATCCTGGCCAACGCGCTGCGCAAGCTGGATTACCCGATCAGCAAGCTCGACGTGAAGCTGGTGCTGGAGGCAGACGATTTCGACACCATCGAGGCCGCCAAGAAACTCGGCCTGGAGGCGTTCTTCGAAATCATCCGGGTGCCGCCGTCGCAGCCCAAGACCAAGCCCAAGGCCTGCAACTACGCGCTGCATTTTGCGCGCGGCGAGCTGCTCACCATCTACGACGCCGAAGACAAGCCCGAGCCGGATCAGCTCAAGCGCGTGGTGGCCGCGTTCCGCAAGGCCGACAAGGATGTGGCGTGCATCCAGGCGCGGCTGAACTACTACAACGCCGACGAGAACTGGCTGACGCGGATGTTCACGCTGGAGTACACGCTCTGGTTCGACTTCTACCTACCGGCGCTGGAATACCTGCGCATCCCGATTCCGTTGGGCGGCACCTCCAACCACTTCCGTCTGGATGTGTTGCGCCAGGTGCGCGCCTGGGACCCGTACAACGTCACCGAAGACGCCGACCTGGGCGTGCGGCTGATCCAGAACGGCTACCGCGTCAACGTGGTCAACTCCACCACGTTCGAAGAAGCCAACGTCAGCATTCCCAACTGGATCCGGCAGCGCTCGCGCTGGCTCAAGGGCTACATGCAGACCTGGCTGGTGCACATGCGCGACCCGGTGCACCTGTATCGCAGCACCGGGTTCAAGGGCTTCTGGGGTTTCCAGTTCTTCATTGGCGGCGGCTTCTTCACCGCGTTGGGCGTGCCGGTGCTGTGGGCGCTGTATGTGGTCTGGGCAGTCACCGGGACAACCGCGTTCGAGCGCTTCTTCCCGCCGTGGCTGGCGACCGTGTCGTTGGTCAATCTGCTGTTGGCCAATGCGTTCTTCATCTACATCACGCTGGTGGCTGCGTTCAAGCGCGACTACTTCAAGCTGGCGCCCTACGCGCTGACCGTGCCCTTTTATTGGGTGCTGCAGTCGATCGCCGCGTACAAGGGTCTCTGGCAGCTGATCCACAATCCGTTCTATTGGGAGAAGACCACTCATGGCATCAGCAAGCATTCGGAAAACGAGCGCCGCGCCGCACTCGAAGAGTGAGTCGGCGGTCCCGCGCCGTCACAGCGGGCTGCCGGCGTTTCTGGTTGCCGTGGTGGCCCTGTCGCTGCTGAGCCAGCCGCTGCTGCTGCAGTCGGTCGGCTCCGCTACACCGGCAATCGCACCAGCAGCCGGCTTGCCGGCAACCGGTCTGTTGTCGTGGGCGATCAATCTGGGGCTGGACAGCTGGAACCTGCCGTTCCAGGTCTGGCCGTTCCTGGCGGTTGCCGCCAACGCGTTGTTCCTGTCGCTGCTGTGGCGCGATCTGGCCGGCGTGTTCGGGCGCGGCTGGGCCAGTGGTTTGACCGTGCTGGTGGGCTGCAATCCGCTGTTCCTGCTGCCGATCGCCGCAGGCGGAAGCCAGGCGGTGGGTCTGCTGGCGTTCTACGGCTTGTGCCGCACCTTGCGCCGCCTGCAGACGCCGGTGGAGGCCTTCACCTATCTGCGCATCGCCGGCTGGTTGTGCATCCTGCTGTGCCTGGATCTGCAGACACTGGCGCTGTCGACGATGGTGGCACCGTGGCTGCTGCTGGTGATGCCGCCGCAGATGCTGCGCAAGGCGCCGGGTTCGTTCTATCTGGTGTGCTATCTGCCGTTCGCGTTTCTGGTCGGCATGTGGGCCTACGTCAATCTGACCGTGTTCAACGCCCCGTGGCCGACGCTGTCCAGCATCGGGCAGGGCGCGCATCCGCTGCCGTTGCCGCTGGCCGAGCATGCGCAAGGCTGGTCGCCGGCCGTGCGTTGGGGCGTGGCGGCGGTGGTCTGCTTCCCGGTGCTGGCGTTGCTGGCCCGTAGCCGCAGCAGTGCGCTCACGCGCGGCGTGCTGGCCAGTGCCGGCACCGTGATCTGTGCGGCGGCACTGTCATTCGCCTTCGGCTGGGCCGGGTTCGACGCCTTGCTGCTGCTGTGGGTGCCGGCAGCGTTGCTGCTGCGCGCGCTGCATGCCGATCAGCGCAGTCAGGCCGCCGGCCTGCTGTTGCTGGGCCTGATCGGTGCGGCCTGGGTACAGCCGCAGGGCTGGGGCAGCTGGATGCGTGCGGCGCCTGCCGATGCGCAGTCCTTGCTGCAGGGCGAGGCGGTGGTGGTGAGCGCGCCGGTGTCGTTGCCGACCGGCGCGGCGACGCCGGCGATGGACGCCGTGCAGGCGCAGCCCACCGTGGCGACTGTCGCGGACGTGGCCGCGCCCACGCAGCCCGCGTCCGGCGTCAGCGCGCCCGCCACTGCTGCAATCGTGCAGCCGGACAAGAACACTGCGGTCATCGGTGCAATGGACTGCGCGCACACCACGACCGCGTCCACCACCAAGGCATCCGCCGCATGTTCAAACGCGTTCTGAGTACCGCGTTTCTGGTCGGGGCGTGCATGCTGGTCAATGGCTGCAACGCCGATGCATCGACGTGGATGGGCGCCAACGTCAAGGTCTCGGCCAATGCGCCGTGGGAGAGCGAGGCGGCGGGACAGTCGCTGGATGCGCTGGCCAAGACCGGCGCCAGCAAGGCCTTGCTGGTCGCGTTTGTGTGGCAAGCCAACCCGCAGGCGAACGATCCGGTGCTGGGCAGCGACAGCAGCGTGGAGGCCATGCGCGCGGCGTTGCGGCAGAGCCACCACGCCGGCCTGCAGGCCACGCTCAAGGTGCATGTGTGGATTCCCGGGCATTGGGCCGGCGACACCGCGCCCACCGACCAGGCAGCCTGGTTTGCCGCGTATCAGAACGCGTTGCTGCCGTTGGCCAAGCTGGCCGAAGACGAGCATGCCGAAGCGTTGGTGATCGGCACCGAACTGCGCAAGCTGCAGGACGCGCCGCAGTGGCCCGGTCTGGTGGCGGAAGTGCGCAAGGTCTACCACGGCAAGCTGCTGTATGTGGCCGACGGCATGGAGCACGCCGAAAGCTTCCGTTACTGGTCCTTGTTCGATGCGGTGGGCACCAGCCTGTATCCGCGGCTGTCCGAAGCGGCTGCCGCGCGCACGGCCGAGATGGATGCCGCCGCGCAGCGCCTGCAGCAACTGGGCCAGCGCGTGGGCAAGCCGGTGTGGGTGGCGGAGCTGGGGCTGCGTTCTGCACGCGGTAGCCTGGCCGCGCCCTGGGAGAGCCCGGAGCAACGCGCCGCTGCAGTGGACACCCGCCTGCAGCTGCAGGTGTTGCAGCAGTGGCGCAAGGTGCTGCAGGCGCACGGCGTGGAAGGTATCGCGCTGTGGTGCTGGTACACCGACCCCAAGGCCGGCGGCCCGGGCGACAGCGACTTCACCGTGCAGGGCAAACCAGCGCAGCAGGTGCTGGCGCGCTGAGCGATGGCGCCTGGCACTCTCCAAGAGAACGCCAGGCGCAATTGCCGAGGTGACTTGCCGGGGCGAAGCGCACTGCCGCCGCGCAGCGCATCGCCTCTCGGACGCATCGGCGGCTTGCACGCAGCGCGATCGCCGCTGCGGGCATAATCCGGCGGCATGATCATCCATTCGCTGCTCGACACCGACCTGTATAAATTCACCATGATGCAGGCGGTGCTGCATCAGCATCCGGCCGCGCAGGTCGACTACCGCTTCAAGTGCCGCACGCCCGGCGTGGATCTGGCCCAGTTCATCGACGAGATCTCGCGCGAGATCGATGCGCTGTGCCGGCTGCGGCTGCGCGAGGACGAGGTGGCCTATCTGCGTGGCCTGCGCTTCATCAAGCCGGACTTCGCCGACTTCCTGGCGCTGTTCCATCTGGACCGCAAGTATCTGCAGCTGTCGGCATCGACCACCCATCCGGGCGAGATCGAGCTGACCATCCGCGGCCCGTGGCTGCACACCATCCTGTTCGAAGTGCCGTTGCTGGCGATCATCAACGAGGTGTGGTTCCGCAACACCTCCGAGCCGGATTACGAAGAAGGCCGTCGCCGCCTGCGCGAGAAGGTGAGCAGCCTGCGCAGCATGCCGGCCGGCTGCAAGATCGCCGATTACGGCACCCGGCGGCGCTATTCGCGGCACTGGCACGGCGAGTTGCTGCCGTTGCTGCGCGATGGCCTGGGCGAGCAGTTCGTCGGCACCAGCAATGTGTATTTCGCCAAGCATTACGGCCTGACTCCGCTGGGCACGATGGCGCACGAGTATCTGCAGGCATTCCAGGCGTTGGGGCCGCGGCTGCGCGACTCGCAGGTGGCCGCGCTGGAATCGTGGGCGCGCGAGTACCGCGGCGATCTGGGTATCGCCCTGTCCGATGTGGTGGGGCTGGACGCGTTCCTGCGCGATTTTGATCTGTATTTCTGCAAGCTGTTCGACGGCATGCGGCATGATTCGGGCGACCCGTTCGAATGGGGCGAGCGCGTCATCGCCCACCTGCAGGCACACCGCATCGACCCCGCGACCAAAGTGCTGGTGTTCAGCGATGGCCTCAACATCGACAAGGTGATGCGGCTGTACGCGCACTTCCATACGCGCTGCCGGCTGGCGTTCGGGGTCGGCACCAGCCTCACCAACGACCTGGGGCCGACGCCGCTGCAGATCGTGATCAAGATGGTCCGCTGCAATGGGCAGCCGGTGGCAAAGCTCAGTGACTCGCCGGGCAAGAGCATGTGCGAGGACGCCGGCTACCTGCGCTATCTGCGCGATGTATTCGGCCTGCCGCCGATACCGGAAGCGGGTGACCACGCGCGGCAGTGACTGACGTGTAGCGGCAGCGTGTGCCGGGGCTTGGCGGCCCTGTCAGGGAATGGCCAAAAAAAATGCGATGCAGCGCTCAATTGGCCGCATGGGTTCGTTAACATTGGCATCACGCGTACTTCACGTTTGATGCACGCGACGTTGACGGACGGCTTCCTCCCCACGCGATGCCCGTATGACTGCACCCGACCCATTGTCGCTGTACCGCGCGCGCAGCTGCTCCCGGCAGTGGCTGGGCTTTGTGCGTGCGATGGCCGCCGAGTTCGGCGCCGAGTTGCCCGAGGACGATCTGGCCCCGTTGATGGCGCGCATCGGCCGGCGCTTCGCGCGCGAGCACCGGCTGGCGCACTGCACGACCCTGGACGAGATGCAGCAGGCCGCCAACGCCGTGTGGGAGCGCTGTGATTGGGGCCAGTGCGCGATGCACGACCACGCCGACCACGTGCGGATCCAGCACGCCAGCGCGCCGTTGAGCGTGGCACTGGATGGTGCGGCATGGAGCGATGGGTTCCTGCAGGGCGTGTACGAAGGGTGGTTCCAGCAACTGGGGATGCTGGCAGGCCTGGCGGTGCAGACCGCGCCAGGCGACAGCGTCGATCTGCGCAACCTCGTGTTGCTGCGGACGGCATGAACGGCTGAAGTCGGGCAAGGGGAGTGTGATGGCACCGAAGAACAACAAGGCAGCATCCGGGCATGACGATGTGTCCGGCCTGTTCGCGCGGTTGGGGACGCCGGCGAGCGCGGGCTATCAGGATTTCGCCCACACCCAGCTGCCGCCGCGCAGGCCGGAAGTGACGCAAACGCCGGTCCCGGCAGCGGTCGAACAGGCCCCCGCTGCGGCGGACGCCGTGCAGACGCCAGCGCCGCTGTTGGCGCCTGCCGCATCGGTGCCGAGCGTTTCGATTGCCATGCAGGCAGTGCCGGCGGCGCACCGGTCCGTGCCTGCCGAAGAGACGGCAGGCCCGCCGCTCGATGCGCTCGCGCCGCTGCGCAAATTGCGCCAGCTCGACGAGCCCGCAGCGCCTGCAGCGCAGCCGGGCGAGCGCCAGGCGCAGACGCCGCTGGAGTGCTTGTTCCAGCGGCTGTTGCAGGCCGATGCGCCCAGCGCGACGCAAAGCCCGCTGCAGCGACTGCGCTCGCGTTGATCAGCACCACCGCGTGACCTTCGGCAAGCGCCGCTGCGCTCGCCCGTTTCGCCTCGTTTTGCCGCACGCCGCCACACTTGAAGGATTATCTGATGACTGCTGCCAGCCGCCGTTCCGGATCACCGCTGCCCATGCTGGCGACCTGGGCGCTGTGGTTGTTGGGCGGCCTGCTGCTGGTGTTCGTGGTTGCCGTGCCGATGGATGTCACCCAGCAACTGGTGTTCTCCGGGGTGCTGTTCGCCGTTGCGCTGGCGGTGCGCAAGCGCGGCGGGCGGGTGGTGATGCTGACGATGATGGGCATGTCGCTGGCGGTGTCGTGCCGCTACATCTGGTGGCGCACGACCCAGACCATGGGCGTGGGCAGCGCGGTGGATTTCATCCTGGGCCTGGGCCTGCTGGGCGCGGAGCTGTATGCGTTCGTGATCCTGGTGCTGGGCTATTTCCAGGTGTTGTGGCCGCTCGATCGCAAGCCGGTGCCGTTGCCGGCCGACCAGGCCCTGTGGCCGAGCGTGGACGTGTTCATTCCCACCTACAACGAGCCGTTGTCGGTGGTGCGCACCACCGTGCTGGCGGCCAGCGTGATCGATTGGCCGGCCGGCAAGATCACCATCCATCTGCTCGATGACGGCCGCCGCGACGCATTCCGCGACTTCTGTGCCGAGGTCGGCATCAACTACGTCACCCGCACCAACAACGCGCACGCCAAGGCCGGCAACATCAATGCCGCGCTGAAGAAGTGCAACGCCGAGTACGTGGCGATCTTCGATTGCGACCACATTCCGACCCGCAGTTTCCTGCAGGTGGCGATGGGCTGGTTCCTGCGCGACACCAGGCTGGCCCTGGTGCAGATGCCGCACTATTTCTTCTCGCCCGACCCGTTCGAACGCAACCTGGGCACGCATGGCAAGGTGCCCAACGAAGGCGAGCTGTTTTACGGCCTGCTACAGGATGGCAACGACCAGTGGAATGCGACCTTCTTCTGCGGTTCCTGCGCGGTGATCAAGCGCAGCGCGCTGGAAGAAGTCGGCGGGGTGGCTGTGGAAACCGTCACCGAGGACGCCCACACCGCGCTCAAATTGCAGCGTCGCGGTTATCGCACCGCCTATCTGGCGGTGCCGCAGGCTGCAGGCCTGGCCACCGAGAGCCTGTCCGGCCATGTGGCGCAACGCATCCGCTGGGCGCGCGGCATGGCGCAGATCGCGCGCATCGACAATCCGCTGCTGGGGCGCGGGCTCAGGCTCTCGCAGCGGCTGTGCTACCTCAATGCGATGCTGCACTTCTTCTACGGCTTGCCGCGCATCATCTACCTCACTGCGCCGCTGGCCTATCTGTTCTTCGGCGCGCACGTGATCCAGGCCTCGGCGTTGATGATCCTGGCCTATGCGTTGCCGCACCTCCTGCAGGCCAATCTGACCAACCTGCGGGTGCAGAGCCGCTTCCGCCATCTGCTGTGGAATGAGGTCTACGAGACCACGCTGGCCTGGTACATCTTCCGTCCCACCCTGGTCGCGCTGCTCAACCCCAAGCTGGGCAAGTTCAACGTCACGCCCAAGGGCGGGCTGGTGGCGCGCAGTTATTTCGATGCGCAAATCGCCAAGCCATACCTGTTCCTGCTGTTGCTCAACCTGGCCGGTGTGGCTGCCGGCGTGCTGCGCCTGATCTATGTCGGCGGCAGCGGCGAGCAGCAGACGATCTGGTTCAACCTGGCCTGGACGCTTTACAACATGGTGCTGCTGGGCGCCACCATCGCCACCGCCAGCGAAACCCGCCAGGTGCGCAGCGCCCATCGCGTGCCGCTGGATGTCCCGGTCAATCTGTATCTGCCCGATGGCAGCGTGCTGCCCAGTCGCTCGCTGAATTTTTCCACCGGCGGCATGGCGATCAGGCTCGCCCAGCCGCAGCCGATCGAGCCGGGGTTGCCGGTGCAGATCGGCCTCAGTCATCGCGGCGTGGAGCAGACCTTGCCGGCGGTGGTGCGGCAGGACCGCGACGGCCAGGTCAGCGTGCAGTTCACCGCGATGTCGATGGAACAGGAGCGCTGGCTGGTGGCCTCGACCTTTGCGCGCGCCGACATCTGGCTGTCGCAATGGGGCCAGCACGACCGCGATGCGTTCTGGCGCTCGCTGGGCCAGGTGCTGGCCGCCAGCGCGCGCGGCTTCGGACGCCTGGGCGGGCATATCGCGCTCAGTGCGCGTCAGGGCTTCCGCCCGGCGCGCGCGCTGGATCTGGAGTCGTGAGCGTGACGCCTGCCGTTTCCCTTTTCCCTGCCAAGAAGCCACCGATGCGAATGTCCCCGGCCGTGTTGACCTGTGTGCTCACCCTGCTGACCGGCCTGGCGCAGGCGCAGCAGGCCGTGCCGGCAACGGCGACGACCACGCCGACCGGGCAGGACGGCACCGCCGCGAGCGCGCCGCCCGCACCGGCAGCGATGCCGGCCGGCAGCACCCGCACCTCCAGCCTGCGCGAGCTCGGCATCGACTACGAGATCACCTTGCGCGGCGTGCAGGGCAGTGCCGGCGTGCCCTTCAGCGTGCGCAGCGACGAGATCGTCACCGCCGCCACGCTCAACCTCAAGTACAGCTATTCGCCCGCGCTGCTGCCGGACCTGTCGCATCTGAAGGTCACCATCAATGGCGTCACCGTGGGCACCTTGCCCGCCGACAAGGCCAATGCCGGCAAGCTGCTCTCGGCCGATCTGCCGATCGACCCGCGCCTGGTCACCGATTACAACCAGCTCAACCTGCAGTTGATCGGCCATTACACGCGCGAGTGCGAAGACCCGGACCACAGCAGCCTGTGGGCGAATGTGGACGCGGCCACCAGCCTGTCGCTGACCACCACGCCGCTGGCGCTGGCCAATAACCTGGCGTTGTTGCCGGTGCCGTTCTTCGATGTGCGCGACACGCGCCGGCTGGAATTGCCGTTCTACTTTCCGCAGCGCCCGGACAACGCCACGCTGCAGGCGGCCGGCGTGGTCGCCTCGTGGTTCGGCGCCCTGGCCGGCTACCGCGGCGCGCTGTTCCCGGCCTCGACCGAAGCGCTGCCGGCCACCGGCAACGCAGTGGTGTTCGCCACGCCCAGCACGCTGCCTGAGCAGTTCGCCACCGCCGACAGTGGCGTGGCCGATATCCGTGGCCCGACCGTGGCAGTGGTGGTCAACCCGACCGATCCCAATGGAAAGCTGCTGCTGGTGCTCGGCCGCAACAGCGAAGACCTGCAACGCGCCGCCACCGCGCTGGCCTTGCGCGCGCCGTTGACCGGGGCGGTCGCCCGCATCGGCGAGGTCAGCGCGCCGGTGCCGCGTCAGCCGTACGATGCGCCCAAGTGGGTGTCCAGCCAGCATCCGGTGCGCTTCGGCGATCTGGTGACCCAGCCCGGCCAGCTTAATGTCAGCGGCTATCACCCGGACCTGATCCGGGTCGGCCTGCAGCTGCCGCCGGACCTGTTCGTGTGGGAGCGCGACGGCATTCCGGTCGCGCTGAAATACCGCTACACGGTGCCGGACGTGGATAACAAGTCTGCGCTCAACGTCAGCATCAACGAGTCGTTCGTGACCACGCTGCCGCTGACCGGCCGCCCGTTCGCCGAGTCCACCCCGAGGCGCTGGTGGAACAGCCTGGGCGCGCGCGGCAGCATGCCGGTGCATCAGGATCTGACATTGCCGGTGGGTGCGTTCTCGGCCAACAGCCAGTTGCGCTTCCACTTCTTCTTCGATCGCCCGCAGGGCGAGGAGTGCAAGAACACCTTCCCGGATGTGTCCGGCGCCATCGACGCCGATTCCAGCATCGACCTGAGCGGTTTCCACCACTACATGGCGATGCCGAACCTGGCCGCGTTCGCCAATGCCGGTTACCCCTTCACCCGCCTGGCTGATCTGTCCGAATCCACCATCGTGCTGCCCGACAATCCGGGCGACCAGGACCTGGGCAATGTGCTGACCCTGCTCGGACGCTTCGGCGCCTCCACCGGGTATCCGGCGCTGCATGCGCAGATCATTGGTGCCGGCGCGGTGCAGCAGCATGCCGACCGCGACCTGTTGCTGCTCGGCAGTGCGCAGTCGCAGCCGCTGTTCAAGCAATGGCGCGCACAGCTGCCGGTGGGCCAGGACGGGCAGGCGACCCGCTTTGCGCTGACCGATTGGGTGCTGGAAAAACTGCCTGGCTTCCTGTCCTTCGATGCACGCCGCACCGACCTGCCGACCACCACCGAAATCGCGCTGCAACCGCAGCCGGACGACGTGCTGTTGATGGGATTCGAATCGCCGTTGAAGTCCGGCCGCAGCGTGGTCGCGTTCCAGAGCGAAGACCCGGCCAACATGAGCCGGCTGTTCGATGCCTGGTTCGACCCGACCCTGCTCAAGGACTTCCAGGGCAGCGTGGTGTTGCTGCAGCAGAAAAAGGTCATCAGCCTGGTCGGCAACCAGACCTACTACGTCGGCCATCTGCCGCTCCCGACCTGGTTGCGCTGGTACTTCTCGCACCACCCGGTGTGGCTGGCGTTGACCGTGGTGCTGTTGGCGCTGTTGCTGGCGCTGGCCGCGCGCGTGCTGCTGCGCCGGCATGCCGCCGAGCGGCTCAACGACGGCGGCAGCGCATGAGCGCGCACGACAGCGCCGCAGCGATGACACGCCGCAGCCTGCTGCGCGCCGGTGCGCTGGCCGGCCTGGCTGCGCTGCTGCCCACGCGCGCAGCGGCGGCGGCTGGCCAATGCGGGCCGTGGCCGCTGTGGAATGCCTTCGTCGACAAGCACATCCAGCCCGACGGGCGGGTGGTGGATTTCCTCAATCCGGACCAGCGCTCGACCTCCGAAGGTCAGTCGTATGCGCTGTTCTTCGCCCTGGTCAACAACGACCAGGTGTTGTTCGAGAAGGTGCTGGGCTGGACCCGCCATAATCTGTGCGGCGGCCGCCCGGACCTGAACCTGCCGGCGTGGTTGTGGGGGCGCGATGGCAGCGGCAACTGGCGCGTGCTCGATGCCAATACCGCCAGCGATGGCGAGCTGTGGATTGCCTACGCGCTGCTGGAAGCCGGGCGGCTGTGGAGCCGGCCCGGTTACGGCAAGGCCGGCCAGCAGATCCTGCAACTGATGCGCCAGCAGGAGGTGGCCACGTTGCCGGGCCTGGGCGCGATGTTGCTGCCCGGCCGCACCGGCTTTGCCGAGAAGCAGCGCTGGACGCTCAATCCCAGCTACCTGCCGATCCAGGTGCTGCGGCGCTGCGCCAACGCCGACCCCAAGGGGCCGTGGGCGGCGATCGCCAGCAATGCCGCGCGCGTGTTGCGCGAGAGCGCGCCGGTGGGTTTTGCGCCGGACTGGACGGTGTGGGATGGCGAGCGCTTCAGCCCCGATCCGAAGCGCGGCAACGTCGGCAGCTACGACGCGATCCGCGTGTATCTGTGGGCCGGCATGCTCGATGCCGGCGAGCCGCTGCGCAGCGGCTTGCTGCGCGACCTGTCCGGCCCGGCCGACCTGCTCGCCGCACAGACCCCGTTTGCGGAAAAGGTCGACACCGCGCGCGGCGTGGGCAGCGGCGCATTGCCGGTCGGGTTTTCTGCCGCGCTGCTGCCTTACCTGAGTGCGATGGGCCAGCCCGCGCTGCTCAAGGCGCAGGCGCAGCGCATTCCCGCCGCCGCACAAGCGGCAGCCGCTGTGCTGCCGTACTTCGAACGCACGCTGGCCCTGTTCGGACAGGGCTGGCTTGAGAACCGCTACCGCTTTGCCGCAGACGGGCGCCTGCTGCCCGCCTGGAGAACGCCTGCATGCTCCGCAAAAAACTGACCCCGCTGTACCTCGTCGGCATGATCGACCTGTGCCTGCTCGCCTTGCCGGTGCAGGCGCAGACCAGCGCCACCCAGCAACTGGTCGGGCAGGGCAATTACTGGCACGACCAGGGCCGCGACGATCTGGCCGCCGACACCTGGCGCAAGCTGCTTGGCGTCGATCCGGATCAGCCCGACGCCTTGCTCGGCCTGGCGCAGATCGATCTGGCGCAGGGCCGTCAATCCGAAGCACGCAAGCGCCTGCAGCAACTCGACGCGGCACACCCGCAATCGCCGCAGGCACAGCGCCTGCGCGTGGCGATCGGCGCCCGTGGCAGCAGCGCTGCCGGCGAAGATCCGAACCTGCGCAACGCACGCCGCGCCGCCGCGGCCGGGCGCTATGTCGAAGCCGCGCGCAACTACGACGCGCTGTTCGCGGGCAAGCCGCCGCCGGCGTTGGCGCTGGAGTACTACCAGTCGCTGGCCGGCACCCCCACCGGCTGGGAGCGTGCGCGTGACGGCCTGCAACGCCTGCAATCCAGCGAACCGGGCAACCCGTCCGTGCAACTGGCGCTGGCGCAGGTGCTGAGTTACCGCGAACCCACCCGCCGCGACGGCATCGCGCAGCTGCGCACGCTGGCGCAACGCGCCGATGTCGGCGGGCCGGCGCGCACAAGCTGGCGCCAGGCGCTGTTGTGGCTCAACGCCGGCATGGCCGATGCGCCGCTGTACCAGGCATTCCTGGCCGGCACCCCGGCCGATGCGGAAGTCACCGCCAAACTCGGCCAGCTGCGCGAACAACGCAGCGCGGCCACCGCCGCGCCGGCCGACTCCAACGGCGTGCTGCTGGGCGAAGGCTTCCGTGCGCTGGGCGCCAATAATCTGGGCGCTGCCGAACAACGCTTCACGCAGGTGTTGCGCGCACGTGCGCGTGATCCGGAGGCGCTCGGCGGCCTGGGCTCGGTGCGCCTGCGTCAGCAGCGCTTTGCCGAAGCGCAGGAGCTGCTGCGCCCGGCCGCGGCGAATAACGGCAAATGGAAAGCTGCGCTGGATAGCGCGCGCTACTGGCTGCAGCTGCAGCAGGCCGAGGCCGCACGCACACGTGGCGATCTGGCACAGGCGCGCCAGCTGGCGGAGCAGGCGGTGCAGCTGCTGCCCAACGAGCCGGCCGCGCAGGTGGCGCTGGGCGGCTTGCAGGCCGCCAGCGACCCGGCCGCCGCCGAGGCCAGCTACCGCAAGGCGCTGTCGCACGATGCCGACAATGCCGGCGCGCTGCAGGGCCTGGTCGGTTTGTACAGCCGCCAGGGCCGCATGCAGGAAGCCAGCGACGTGTTCAATCGCCTGCCTGCCGCAGAACGTGCCAAAGCCGGGGGGCAGGCCTTGCTGCGTTCCAACGTGCAGCGTGCGCGCGCCCGCCAGGCGCTGGAAGCCGGCGATGCGGTCAGCGCGCAGACCGAGCTGGAAGCGGCGATGGTCGAGCGCCCGGGCGATGCCTGGATCCGTCTGGATCTGGCTCGCCTGTACCAACAGGCCGGCCGCCCCGACCAGGCCCGCAGCGTGATGGATGGCCTGCTCGCCGTGCATGGCGACCAACCCGAAGCGCTGCAGGCCAACGCCTTGCTGGCGCAGGAAAGCGGCGACTGGCAGGGCGCCTACGACAGCCTGGAGCGCATTCCGGTCGCCTCGCGCACGCCGGAAATGACCCAGCTGCGCACCACCGCCTGGATCGAACTGCAGGCGCGTCAGGCACGCTTGCTGGTGGAGCAGGGCCGGCCCGGCGACGCGCAGCAGTTGCTGGCGCGCACCGAAACCGCGCTGGGCAATCAGCTCGACGACCCGCAGTTGCTGGCCGCACTGGCCGGCGCACATGCCGATGCCGGCAACGCCCCGCGCGCGCTGACCCTGGCCCAGCGTCTGGTCACCGGCGCCACGGTGCGCAGCGAAGATCGCCTGCAATATGCCGGCGTGCTGCTGCGCGCGCACCAGGACGCCGAACTGTCGGCGGTGCTGCGCCAGTTGCAGGCCACCACCCTGACCCCGGAACAGCTGCGTCGTTATCAACGCCTGCGCAGCGCCTACACGCTGCGCCAGGTGGATGCGCTGCGCGAACTCGGCAATCTGGAAGGCGCCTACGACGCGCTGTCGCCGATCCTGGCCCAGCAGCCGGACAGCCGCGATGCGCAGGCCGCGCTCGCACGCCTGTATGCCGCCTCCGGCGACCAGCGTCAGGCGCTGGCGATCTACCAGCAGATCCTGCAGCGTCATCCCGACGACCTGGACACGCTCACTGCCGCCGCCAACAGCGCGGCCGCGCAGTCGGACCTGCGCAATGCCGAGCATTACCTGCAACGCGCGCTGGCGCAGGCACCGGAGTCGCCGGAGGTGCTGGCCGCGGCCGGCCGCGTGTATCGCAGCGCCGGCAAGAACCGCAAGGCCGAGCAGTATTTCCGTGCCTCGCTGGCCGCGCAGCAGCGTCAGGCCGGGCAACTGGACAATGGCCTGCCGTCCGCGCGTGGTCCGTCCGCGGTCGCGTCCTCCAGCCGCCCGCTCAATCCGTTTTCCGGCATGACCGGCGGCATGCCACGCTCGCCGGCGGTGTTGTCCGAGCGCATGGATGCCGGTAGCGCCTATGGCGACGTGGCGGTTGCACCGGTGGCAGCGTCGCCGGGCTCTGCACGATTCGCCGCTGCCACACCGATTGGTCCTTCCGACAATGGTGGCGATGCATTGCCGCCGCCGATCAGCGCCGGCGCTGCGCCCGCCATGCTGCCGGTCTCCAGCGGCCGCATGCGCGGGTCGTCGCGCGGCGACGGGCTGCTTGCCGCGCGCGCGGTCGCACCGATCGCCGCAGACGCCGGTCCACGTCTGACCAAGCCCGCCGCACAGGCGTTGCCGCCGCTCGGCAGCGGCAACGGCGTGCTCGACGAGTTGCGTGCGGTGCAGTCGGAAAACAGCGACAACCTCGCTGGCGGCGCGTTGTACCGCTCGCGCGATGGCGAAGACGGTTTGGGTCGCCTGGACGATATCGAAATGCCGGTCCAGGCCGAGTTCGCGGTCGGCGACGGCAAGCTCGGCGTCACCCTGACCCCGACCATCGTCGATGCCGGCACGCTGACCACCGATTACGTCACCGCCAGCCGCTTCGGCAGCGGCCCGCAGACCGCCATCAACGATGCGCTGGCGGCCGATCGCGGCCCGATCGATACGCTGGTCAGCTCGTCGATGTACCAGTTGCTCGCCACCGAAGGCGACACCGCCGCCACGCGCGAACGTCTGCGTCGCTACGCCTTGAACACCGGCCTGTTCAACGAACTGCTGGTCGAGAACAACAACAGCAATGCCGCCGCCGTGGCGGCGCTGGCCAACGAACCGTTGCCGGCCTACCTGCTCGGCATCAATGCCTCCAACACGCCGATCGCCCAACTGGCGCGCGACATCCTCGGCAATACCGCGCTCAGCGAACAGCTGGCCGCCGGCGATGCGGCCGCGTTGCGCGCGCTGGCCGGCAGCACCGCCGCCGCACAACAGACTCCGACCGGGCTGGCCGCCACGCTCAATACCATGGCCGCCACCGGCAACGGCGCGCGCCGGCTCAGCCAGGACGACACCGGGGTGGGCGTCGGTGTGCGCTATCGCAATGGCGGGTTCAGTGCCGACATCGGCAGCACCCCGATCGGCTTCCAGGAACAGAACCTCATCGGCGGCGTCGGCTATCGCGGCGAGCTTGGCGATGCGGTGAGCTGGTCGGCCGAAGCCTCGCGGCGCGCGGTGACCGACAGCGTGCTGTCGTTCGCCGGCGCGCAGGATGCCCGCAGCGGCCGCGAATGGGGCGGGGTGACCAGCAATGGCGTGTCGTTGTCGGCCACTGCCGACAATGGGCTGCTGGGCGGTTATGCCAATCTTGCCGCGCACCGTTTGCTCGGCAACAACGTCGCCGACAACGACCAGCGCCAGCTCGACCTGGGCTTCTACGTGCATGCACTGGAAACCCGGCACCAGTCGCTGACGGCCGGCATCAATCTCACCGCCATGCAGTACGACAAGAACCTCAGCGGCTTCACCTATGGGCACGGCGGTTACTTCAGCCCGCAGGACTATGTGGACCTGGGTTTTCCGGTGCACTGGAGCGGCCGCAGCGCCGGTCAGACGGTGAACTGGAAGGTCGATGCCAGCATCGGCGTGCAGCACTTCAGCACCGACGCCTCGCCGTATTTCCCGACCGATCCGACTTTGCAGCAGGCCGCCTACGATGCCGCCTCGCTGGCGGCCTTGCTCGGGCTGGTCAACCGCTACACCGACCCGGTGTATGCGGGCGAAACCCGCACCGGCGTGTCCTACAATCTCAGTGGCGCGGCCGAATGGCAGGTGGCGCCGCAGCTGTTCCTGGGCGGGCGCATGACCTTCAACAATGCGCGCGACTACAACCAGTTCAGCAGCAATCTCTATCTGCGGTTCGTGATGGATCGCCTGGGCGCGGCACTGGGTCGTGCGCCACAGGTGCTGACCTCGCCATACGCTGCCGATCGTTGAGGACAAGGCAGACCGACTGCGCGGCCCTCTGGCCGTGGCGGTTGGTCTGCGCTGTGGCGGGTGTCTCTGGCCGGCGTTTTGCTGCGCGCTGTACACGTATGCTGGCGCGCGCGCGCTCGGTGGGGCGTGGACATCGCCGCGTGTGGCGCAGCGCGAACAGTGTGAGCACGGATAAACGAACGGCGCCTCCCGGCGCCGTTCGCATTGCATCGATTAACGCAGACTGCGCCTGTTGTTACGGGCGCACCTTGGTGGCACAGACAAACACCGCTGCCTGTTGAATGCGGCTGATCGCACCCTGGTTCTGCAACTCGCGTGCGTGCTCGTCCATGCAGGTCAGGTACCCCAGACGGTTGCCGGCGTTCTGCGACTTGCACAGGCTGTTTTCGGCCGAGATGTTGGCGCCGGGAATCAGCCCGCCGGTCTCCAGCGTCGGCACCAGCGTATTGCAGTTGCCCAGCTTGGCCAGCCCGCGATTGAGTGTCCAGCCGATATCGGCAAACAGCGCCGGGGTCAGGTCGATGTTCAGATGCGCCTGCACTTCCGGCGTATCGAACGGTTCCATCAACGCGTTCGGCTGCAGGTCGGTATCGAAGTGCGAGAACGTCGACCCGCCGGCTACCACGCTGGGCGAATACAGCCGCGTGCGGCCCGCGGTATCGGTGCCCTGCAACAGCTCGGGGTCTTCGTACAACGCCGCCACCACTCCGGCGCTGCCCTTCAGTCGCGCGCCATCGGTCTGCGAGACCATGATCGCCGGGATGGTGATGTCGGTGATCGGCGGGGCGGCATTGCCCATCGTCTGTACGCCGGCCGCGTTATTGGCCACGATCACGCCCACCGCACCGTTGAGCTGTGCGTTCTTGACCTTGATCGCGAACGCGCAGGTGCCACGGTCGATCAGCGCAACCTTGCCGGCCACCTCGGCCGCGTTGACGAACGGCGTTTCGCAACCATCGCTGGCCGATGCGGCAGCCACTCCGTCGTTGACCGTCACCACTGCGCGGGCCGGGAAATTGGCCGCCGTGGCCAGCGGCCCGAAGCTGGCAAAGCCCACCTCGAACTTGCCCGCCGCGCTGGCCGGTGCGCTCACCTGCAACAGGGTGCGCGGATCCAGGATCAGCGCCGCCTCGCGGTTGACGCGCGTGCCGGCCCACACCGTACGACCCGGCGTGCGCATCGCTTCGGCACGCAGCGCGTTGGTCATGGCCGGATCGTCGAAGCGCTTGTTCTGCACGTTGTCGTAGGCCTGCGCGGTGTAGACGTCGGTCAGGCCGCTGCCCGAGCCGAGCACGCCGGTGGTCTTGTTGAGAAAGCCCGCCGCACCCAGACCGTGGCCGATCTCGTGCATCACCACGTTGAGGAAGTTGATCTGGCCTTCGGGCGTCTTGCCGTCCAGGCCCAGGTACCAGCCCGAGCCGGCCAGGCAGTCGGGCTTGCCCAGATCGCCGTTGAATTGCGAGAACACGTCGGCCGGATCGCTGGGATCGGGGACCAGATCCTGCCCGGCGATCGCATCGCCCAGCGCGGACGGATACAGCGTATTGGGCTTGGAACCGGGGAAGTCGTTGACGATCCAGTTCGGGCCGGCCTGGCCCAGCGTGCCGCCGGTGGCGGTACAGGTCAGCCGCGCGAACGAGGCATACACCTTGATCTCGACATTGCTCTGTAGCACCGCGCCCCACAGATCCATCGCGTACTGGTAGGCGATGCGACGCTGCTCGCCGACCGAGCGCCCCGGATTGCCGCCCAACGGCGCTGCGCTGGTGGGATCGTTCAAGCCGACGCTGGTGCCGGCATCGCCATTGATCAGCGTGACATTGGCGGCGCTTGCATGCAGCGGCGCGATGGCCGCAGCCACGGCCAGGGACAACAGCAACAAGGGCTTATTCATGCGGCAGCGCTCCGTGCTCGGCGTGGGCGGGTTGGGTGTCGGCGTCTTCGCTGTGCTCGATGACGATGCGGCCATCGGCCTGACGGGTCGCCATCAGCGAACTCATCTGCGTGGCCGGCAACTTGCGCGCCACGGTGCCGTTGGGCAGGCGTCGCTCGGTCGCGCGTGCGGCAGATTCGGTCTGCGGAACCGCAGTGCGGGCAGCGCTGCTGCGGGCAGCCGACGCAGCCTGCTGATCCAGCGCCGCGCTCTCGGCGTCGGTCAGCGGGCGCAGCTTGCCGGTGACGGGATCGATACCCACCTTGGAACTGCTGGTTGCAGCCTCTTGCGCCACGGCCAGGGCCGGCAGGCAGGCGACGCACAACACACCGGACAGCATCCATCCGGGCTTACGAAAGCTCATCATCGTTGGGGTTTCCTTGAGTCCAACAGGGAAAAGGGACGCCGTGCAGACACCGGCATCGGGGGAATCCTTCCGTTTCAGTCTGTTCATGACTGAATCATGAATCCGTGATGTGTGTCAATCTTTTGACATATAGGCCGCTGAATGCGAAGCGAGAGCCTGAAACGGTCATCGCCGCAGTTGCGTTGGGAAATTTCCGGGGATTACAGCGGCAGCTGGCCCCAGATCGGCCAGATTTTTGACACGAACCAACCGGGCCGGAAGCCTCCCCAGCCCATGGTCTCGACGGACAATTCACGCCAGCCAAGATCTGGACGACTTATTCCCTTCTCCCCCGAGAGAAGGTGCCTCGAAGGTGCGGATGAGGGTACGAGCGAAGCCAGGTGGAGGTTGAGGGCAGGGTGCGAGTACGCCTGAGCTTCGCCCCGTACCCTCACCCCAACCCCTCTCCCGAGGGGAGAGGGGCTGTAGTCCGACCCGGCCAGTGGCCCGGCCTACGCAAGTAGCGCGGTCGTACCAATGCGCGCAAGCCATGCGTTGCCGGCCTGCTGGGAGATGCTTATGCCCGGCATCGGCGCGGGCTGCGCGTACGCTGCGCTGGCTCTGCACGCCGCGCGCCATTCGACCGCAGCGCGTTACAGTCTTGGTGACTCCGCGCACCAGGTTCCCATGCACGCCGTCATCTATCACACCCCCAACTGCGGGACCTCCCGCAATACGCTCGCCCTGATCCGCCACACCGGCATCGAACCGCAGATCGTCGATGACCTGCAGCACCCGCCCACCCGCGAAACGCTGCAGTCCCTGATCGCCGCCGCCGGCATCCCGGTTCGCGCGGCCATGCGTCAGAAAGGCACCCCGTATCTGGAACTGGGACTCGACGATCCCACGCTGGACGACGCAGCGCTGCTGAGCGCAATGCTCCCGCATCCGATCCTGATCAACCGCCCCTTCGTGCAAACCGCATTGGGGACGCGCTTGTGCCACCCCTCCGAACGCGTGCTCGACCTGCTGCCGCACGCGACGAGCGGCTTCGTCAAGGAAGACGGCGAACGCGTGCTGGACGATGCCGGGCAACGCGTAACGGGCTGATAGACAGATACCCGAAACGCAGTCGCTCCACATCAAGCGCAGCCAACTCCGATCAAGCTGCGAAACGCCAAGCAGCGCCACTGACGCCCCAGCTACCAATCCCTAATCCCGATTCCCCAATCCCGACTCCCCAACCTCACCCCCACCTACCGCACAGGTCTTAAAATCGCCGCAACGTTTCCCGGGAGCAGTCAGATGATTCGCGAGATTATCCGCATGGGCGACAAGCGCCTGCTGCGCGTGGCGCCGCCGGTGACCAACCTGGGCAGTGCCGAGCTGCGCGCGCTGGTGGCCGACATGTTCGAGACCATGGACGATGCGCGTGGCGTCGGCCTGGCCGCACCGCAGATCGCGGTGGACCTGCAGCTGATGGTGTTCGGCTTCGAGGCCAGCGAACGCTATCCCGATGCGCCGGCGGTGCCGCGCACCGCGTTGGCGAATGCGCAGATCGAACCGCTGTCGGAAGAAATGGAAAACGGCTGGGAAGGGTGTCTGTCGATTCCCGGCTTGCGTGCGGTCATTCCGCGCTATCGCCACATTCGCTACCGCGGCTTTGCGCCGGACGGCAGCCTGATCGAGCGCGAGGCCGAAGGCTTCCACGCACGCGTGGTGCAGCACGAGTACGACCATCTGGTCGGCCGCCTGTATCCCTCGCGGATCGAGAACTTCGCCACCTTCGGCTTCGAAGACGTGCTGTCCTACGACCTGTAGGCCATCGGTCGCAGCTGCACCCGGATGTGACAAGGGCGCCTTGCGGCGCCCTTGTCGTGCTTACTTGAGCGCCTTGAAGCGCAGACGCTTGGGACCTGCGTCATCGCCCATGCGGCGGCGCTTGTCTTCTTCGTACTCGCGGTAGTTGCCCTGGAAGAACTCCACGTGCGAGTCGCCTTCGAACGCCAGGATATGCGTGGCGATGCGGTCCAGGAACCAGCGGTCATGCGAGATCACGAAGGTGTTGCCCGGGAACTCCAGCAACGCATCTTCCAGCGCGCGCAGGGTCTCGATGTCCAGGTCGTTGGACGGTTCGTCGAGCAGCAGCACGTTGCCGCCCTGCAGCAGGGTCTTGGCCATGTGCAGACGACCGCGCTCACCACCGGACAGCGAGCCGACCATCTTCTGCTGGTCCTGGCCCTTGAAGTTGAAGCGGCCGATGTAGGCGCGCGACTGGATCTCCACGCCGTTGATGTTGAGGATGTCCAGGCCGCCGGCAATCTCCTGGAACACGTTGTGGTTGCCTTCCAGCTTGTCGCGGCTCTGGTCCACGTAGGACAGCTGCACGGTCGGGCCGACCACGATCTCGCCGGAATCGGGCTTCTCCGCGCCGGTGATCATCTTGAACAGGGTCGACTTACCGGCACCGTTGGGGCCGATGATGCCGACGATGGCGCCGGGCGGCACGATCATCGACAGATTGTCGATCAGCAGGCGGTCGCCGAACTTCTTGGAGACGTTCTTGAACTCCATCACCGCATTGCCCAGGCGCTCGCCTGGCGGGATGAAGATCTCGTTGGTCTCGTTGCGCTTCTGGTAGTCCACCGACTGCAGTTCTTCCAGGCGGGCCAGACGCGCCTTGCCCTTGGTGCGGCCGCCCTTGGCGTTCTGGCGCGACCATTCCAGTTCCTTCTGGATCGCCTTCTGGCGCGACTTTTCCTGGTTGTCTTCCTGCTTGAGGCGCTCGTCCTTCTGGGTCAGCCAGTCGGTGTAGTTGCCCTTCCACGGAATGCCGCGGCCGCGGTCCAGTTCCAGGATCCACTCGGCGGCGTTGTCGAGGAAGTAGCGATCATGCGTCACCGCCACCACGGTGCCGGTGTAGCGCGCCAGGAACTGCTCCAGCCATTCCACCGATTCGGCGTCCAGATGGTTGGTCGGTTCGTCGAGCAGCAGCATGTCCGGCTTCTGCAGCAGCAGGCGGCACAACGCCACGCGGCGCTTTTCGCCACCGGACAGCTTGCCGACCACCGCGTCCCACGGCGGCAGGCGCAGCGCATCGGCGGCCACGTCCAGCTGGTTTTCCAGGGTGTGCGCATCGCCGGCGGCCAGGATCGCTTCCAGGCGTTCCTGTTCCTTGGCCAGGGCGTCGAAATCGGCGCCTTCCTCGGCATAGGCCAGGTACACCGCATCCAGCGCGGCCTGGGCCTGCAGCACGTCGCCCACGCCTTCCTCGACCGCTTCGCGCACGGTGTGCTCGGGGTTGAGCTGCGGTTCCTGCGCCAGGTAGCCGACCTTGATGCCGGCCTGGGGACGGGCTTCGCCCTCGAAATCGGTATCCACGCCGGCCATGATCTTCAGCACCGTGGACTTGCCGGCGCCGTTCAGGCCCAGCAGGCCGATCTTGGCGCCCGGGAAAAAGCTCAGCGAGATGTCCTTGATGATCTGCCGCTTGGGCGGGACCACCTTGCTGACGCGGTTCATGGTGTAGATGTATTGCGACATGGGTGCTCCGTGGACGCAGGCAGCCCACCGGCCGGGGCCGGAGGCAGCGGAAAAGGGATTGCGCCGATTATACGGGCAACCGGCCTGGCTCGCGGCGGCGCGGCGGCAGCTAAACGGCAGCTTACCTTCCACCTGAATGGGCGTTTTCGTAATCGATTCCAGCAAGAATGCGTTAAGGCGGCCAGCGCCTTAATGAAATTGCGACATCGCAGACAGGAGCAATCCCATGAACCGCAAACGCATCGTGACTGTTGTGCTTTCCTCCATCCTGGCGCTGGGCTCCGTGGCCCCGGCAGCGTTTGCCGACGACTGGGGCCGCGGCCACGACCGTCGTGGTCATGATCGCGACGATCGCCACGACCGCGATTACCGTGGCAATTGGCGCAACGACCGCCGCGACTGGCACGACGAGCGCCGGGCCGACCGCCGCGATGACCGCCGTTACTACAGCAACGGCTACCGCGAGGGCTATCGCGATGCCCGTTATCAGGACCGTCGCTACGACCGCAACCGGGTCTATGTCTACGATCGCCCCAGCTACTACCGCCCCGGCCCGCCGCCGCGCCCGTACTGGGCCCGCGGTCAGCGTTACCACGGCCCGGTCTACGTGATCAACGACTACGATCGCTACAACCTGCGCCGCCCGCCGTATGGCTACCGTTGGCAGCGCGACAACACCGGCAATCTGCTGCTGGTGGCCATCGCCACCGGGGTGATCGCCGACCTGGTGCTCAACAACTAAGCCTGTCTACCGTCCGGGTCAGGCCTGGGTAGGCAGGGAACCCGCAAAGGCGCACTCCGGTGCGCCTTTGTCGTTCAGGGGGAACCTGCCATGGCGCGCCTGGCCTCGCCAGCGTCTCAATTGGTCACCTGTCCATGCGGGGGCTTACAATCTGCGCCCCTACTGGCAACAGCTGCCCCGGAGCTCTGCATGTTCTCGCGCGACGTCCGACTGGAAACCTACGACCCCGAACTGGCCCAGGCCATCGCTGCTGAAGCCGGCCGCCAGGAGGATCACGTCGAGCTGATCGCCAGCGAAAACTACTGCAGCCCGCTGGTGATGGAGGCCCAGGGCAGCCAGCTGACCAACAAGTACGCCGAAGGCTACCCGGGCAAGCGCTACTACGGCGGTTGCGAGTTCGTCGACATTGCCGAGCAGCTGGCGATCGAGCGCATCAAGCAGGTGTTCGGCGCCGATTATGCGAACGTGCAGCCGCATAGCGGCTCGCAGGCCAACCAGGCGGTGTATCTGGCGCTGCTGCAGCCCGGCGACACCATCCTGGGCATGAGCCTGGCCCACGGCGGTCACCTGACCCACGGCGCCAAGGTCAACGTCTCCGGCAAGCTGTTCAACGCTGTGCAGTACGGCGTCAACGAGCAGGGCCTGATCGACTATGACGAAGTCCAGCGACTGGCCACCGAGCACAAGCCGAAGATGGTCGTGGCCGGGTTCTCGGCGTATTCGCAGAAGATCGACTGGGCGCGTTTCCGCGCCATCGCCGACAGCGTCGGTGCGTATCTGTTCGTGGACATGGCGCATGTGGCCGGCCTGGTCGCCGCAGGCGTGTATCCGAGCCCGCTGGAGCATGCGCACGTGGTCACCTCGACCACGCACAAGACCCTGCGCGGCCCGCGCGGCGGCATCATCGTGGCCAAGGGCGCGAGCGAAGAGCTGCAGAAGAAGCTGCAGTCGATCGTGTTCCCCGGCATTCAGGGCGGCCCGCTGATGCACGTGATCGCGGCCAAGGCGGTGGCGTTCAAGGAGGCGCTGGAGCCGGAATTCAAGACCTACCAGCAGCAGGTGGTCAAGAACGCGCAGGCGATGGCCAACACGCTGATCGCGCGCGGCTACAAGATCGTGTCCGGCGGCACCGAAAATCACCTGATGCTGGTGGACATGATCGGCCGCGACGTCTCCGGCAAGGACGCAGAGGCCGCGCTCGGCAAGGCACACATCACCGTCAACAAGAACTCGGTGCCCAACGACCCGCGCTCGCCGTTCGTCACCTCCGGCCTGCGCCTGGGCACCCCGGCAATCACCACCCGCGGTTACCTGGAGCAGGACAGCATCGACCTGGCCAACTGGATCGCCGACGTGCTCGACGCCCCCAGCGACGAAGCGGTGCTGGCCAAGGTCCGCGACGCGGTGACTGCGCAGTGCAAGAAGTATCCGGTGTATGGCTGAGGTGCCGGGATTGGTGATTCGGGATTGGGGATGCGCGACAAGCGCGTCCTTGCTCCTGCTGTTGCCAATCCCCAATCCCCACTTCCCAATCTCGGCGACCTGATGCACTGCCCCTTCTGCCAGCACAACGACACCCGCGTGATCGATTCGCGGGTGTCCGAAGACGGGACGACGATTCGTCGGCGTCGCGAGTGCGAGGCGTGTGGCGAGCGTTTCAGCACCTTGGAAACGATCGAGCTCAAGCTGCCGACCGTGGTCAAGAGCGATGGCGGGCGCGAGGCGTTCGACGCGCGCAAGCTGCGCACCAGTTTCGACCGCGCGCTGCAGAAGCGCCCGGTGTCCGAAGAACAGATCGAAGCGGCAGTGCGCGCGGTGGTGCATCAGTTGCGTATGTCCGGCGAGCGCGAGGTGGGCTCGCTGCGGGTGGGCGAATACGTCATGGTCGAGCTGCGCAAGCTCGATCATGTGGGCTATGTGCGCTTCGCCTCGGTGTACCGCAGCTTTCAGGACGTGGCCGATTTCCGCGAGGAAATCGAAAAGCTCGAGCGCGAGCTCCCGGTCGGCATCGAGCAGTTGCCGTTGCTGGAAGCGGCCCTGGAGCGCGCCGGCAAGCCCGGCAAGCGGTGAGCGCCATGCGCATCGCGTGCGTGGCCGACACGCCGCAGCTGCTGCCCGCCATCGCGCAGGCGCATCTGCAGGCCTTCGGCAGTCTGTTGCCGGACTGGAATTTCGATCAGGCCTTGAGCGAGTTGCGCAGCCACACCCGCGACGGGGTGATCCCGACCACGTGGGTGGCGCTCGATCAGGCGCAGTGGCTCGGGTCGGTCAGCCTGCTGGAAAACGACGATTCGCGCATTCGGCAATGGTCGCCATGGCTGGCGTCGCTGTACGTGCAGCCGCAGGCGCGCGGGCAGGGCATCGGCGAGGCGCTGGTGACGCACTGCGTGCAGTCCGCCGCGCGCATGGGCGTGCCGGCGTTGTACCTGTATTGCCAACCAGTGCTGGTGCCGTTTTATCAGCGGCTGGGCTGGCAGACGCATGCAGAATTACTGCTGGGGCCGATGCAGATCGTGGTGATGTGTATCGAACCGCAAGCGGCAACGCAATGAGCGCAACGGCCGACGACCATCGCTGGATGGCGCAGGCATTGCGCCTGGCCGAGCGTGGCGCCTACACCACCCGCCCCAATCCGATGGTTGGCTGCGTGATCGTGCGCGATGGCGTGTGCGTGGGCGAGGGCTTTCATCAACGTGCCGGCGGCCCGCATGCGGAAGTGTTCGCGCTGCGCGCGGCCGGCGCGCTGGCGCGTGGCGCCACCGCCTACGTCACGCTGGAGCCGTGTGCGCACTACGGACGCACGCCGCCCTGTGCCCTGGCCTTGATCGATGCCGGCATTGCGCGTGTGGTTGCGGCGATGGCCGACCCGTTTCCGCAGGTCAACGGCGGCGGGTTTGCGCTGATGCGCGAGGCCGGAATCGAAGTGCTCAGTGGTGTCCTGCAAACACAGGCGCGCGCGCTGAATCGTGGGTTTCTGTCACGGGTGGAGCGTGGGCGGCCGTGGTTGCGGGTCAAGCTCGGCGCCAGCCTGGATGGGCGTACGGCGCTGGCCAGCGGTGAATCCAAGTGGATCACCGGAAGTGACGCGCGCGCAGACGTGCAGCGCTGGCGCGCGCGTGCGGGCGCGATCCTCACTGGTGCGGGCACGGTGCTGGCCGACGACCCCTCCATGACGGTGCGGCTGGGCGATGACACGCCGGTCGTGCCGCCGCTACGCGTGGTGCTCGATGCCGGGCTACGGACGTTGGCGTGCAGGAACCTGCGTCAGGGCGATGCGCCCACGCTGTATCTGCATGGCGAGGATGTCGCCGCGCCGTCGCTGGACGATGCGCAGTTCCTTGCGATGCCGTTGCAAGCCGGCCGCTTCGATCTGGCGGCGGTGGTGGCACTGCTTGGCGAGCGCGGCATCAACGAGGTGCATGTGGAAGCCGGCGCAACGCTGGGTGGTGCGCTGCTGCAGGCCGGCCTGGTAGACGAACTGCTGGTCTACATGGCGCCGGTACTGCTGGGCGATACCGCCAGGCCGCTGCTGGCCGGGCTGGGCATTGAGACGATGGCGCAGCGCGCTGCGTTGCAGCTGCTGGATGTGCGCCAGCTGGGTCAGGATCTGCGTCTGCGCTATGCGCCGGTTGTTGCCGGGTGAGCGCTGCATGGCGCGCGCGATGCAGCGCAGCTGTGCTGTTGCGCGCATGAAAAAGGCCCCGCATGCGGGGCCTTGGTGTATATGCGACGCGCCGATCAGAAGCTCGCGCGCACGCCGACCTTGTACTGGTTGGCGTCGTCGATGAACTGCGCTTCGGCGACCAGGCCCCAGGTGCGGGTGAAGTTGACCTGACCACCCAGGGTGCCGACGAACTCGCCTTCGTCCACGTCGCTACCGTCGATATAGCCGGCCTTGATCCAGGCTTCGGTCCGCGGCGAGGGCTTGCCGCGCAGGCCCAGGTTGGCGAAGCCCAGGTTGGTCGAATCGGATGCCTTGTCGATCGAACGGCCGCGCAGGCGCAGATCGGATTCGACCTTGGTGCGCAGCACGCTGATGTCGGCGGTGAACTCGACGCGCTCGGTCATTTCCTGGCGGTAACCGATACCCGCCGTGGCCTGCTGCAGGGTGCCGTCGATCACGAAGCCGCTGCCGAGGTTGTAGTCCTTGGTGGCACGCTCGTAGCTGGCCAGCAGGTAGACCGGCTGGGCAATCTGCCAGGAGCCGCGGATGTAGCCGCCATCGATGTCGTCGGACGCGTCGTTGACGTTGATTTCGGTCCGGTTCCAGCCGCCTTCGACGTAGGAATAACTCAGGCCTTCGGCCGATGCGGCAAACGGTGCGGCGGCCAGCAGGGCAGCCAGAATCAGGGTGTTACGCATTGGATGTCTCTCTCCGAATTGATGTCCGTGTCTCCGTCCCGTTGCGGGAGGGAAAAAAGCGACGTCTCCCGTCGCGGCGCGTAAATTAACAGATCCTTCACAATCCTGGCTATGGGGGATTTCCCCACATGACGCAGTGTCCTGTCAGCCTTGGCCCACGCTCAGCCATCGCGCCGATGTGCCCTGTTAGACTTTGCGCACCGGTTCGCCGGTACTCACGAACGTCTTCAGGGCGGGGTGCGATTCCCCACCGGCGGTAGGCATGCGCAAGCATGCGAGCCCGCGAGCGCTTGCACTTCAGGGTTGAGCGGATCCACGCGAAACCCCTGCTGCGCAAGGTCAGCAGATCCGGTGCGATGCCGGGGCCGACGGTATAGTCCGGATGAAAGAAGACGGCCAACGCGCAGCCTTGCGGCTGTGCGCGCGCCTGTTTGCCTTGTGGCGTTTTTCGCTCAACTCCTGCGAGAAACGACTATGTCCATGCGTCACCCGTCGCGCTGCGTCGCGATCTTTCACTGCACTCCGTCCGCACTGTCGTCATCCACGACGGGGGTGCGCTGATGTTTACCGGAATCATCGAAGGCGTCGGCCATCTGGCGGCGCGCCAGCCGCAGGGCGGCGATGTGCGTTTCACCTTCGCCACCGGCAACCTGCCGTTCGAGGCGGTACAGCTGGGCGAGAGCATTGCCGTCAACGGCGTGTGCCTGACCGTGATCGCTTTCGACGCGGGCAGCTTCCAGGCCGATGCCTCCACCGAAACCCTGTCGCTGACCACGTTGGGCGCCTTACCGGAAGGCGCGTTGCTCAACCTGGAGCGCGCGATGCGCCCGACCGACCGCCTCGGCGGGCATCTGGTCAGCGGGCATGTCGACGGCCTGGGCCAGGTGCAGTCGGTACATGGCGATGCGCGCGCGCAGCGCTGGCGGTTTGCCGCCCCGCCGGCGGTGTTGCGCTATGTCGCCAAGAAGGGCTCGATCTGCGTGGACGGGGTCAGCCTCACCGTCAATGAAGTGGACGCGGATGGCTTCGAGGTCGCGTTGATTCCGCACACGGTGGCCAATACCGCGTTTGCGCAGACCGCAGTTGGCGCGCAGGTGAATCTGGAAATCGACCTGGTGGCGCGCTATGTCGAACGCCTGCTGGGCACGCGGGGTGCGGCATGAATTTCGCACCCGTTCCGGAATTGATCGAGGAACTGCGCGCCGGCCGCATGGTGGTGATCGTCGATGACGAGGATCGCGAGAACGAAGGCGATCTGATCATGGCGGCCGAGCTGGTCAAGCCGTCGGACATCAATTTCATGGTGACCCACGCGCGCGGGCTGGTGTGTCTGTCGCTGACCCGCGAGCGCTGCGCGCAGCTCGGCCTGGCGCCGATGGTGCGCAACAACACCGCGCAGTTCCAGACCAACTTCACCGTCAGCATCGAGGCGGCCGAAGGCGTGACCACCGGCATCTCCGCCTACGACCGCGCACACACCGTGCGCACCGCGGTGCGGCCGGATGCCAAACCGCAGGATCTGAGCCAGCCGGGGCATATCTTCCCGCTGATCTCCCAGCCCGGCGGCGTGCTGACCCGCGCCGGCCATACCGAAGCGGCCAGCGACCTGCCGATGCTGGCCGGGCTGGAACCGGCCGGCGTGCTGGTGGAAGTGCTCAACCCGGACGGCAGCATGGCGCGCCGCCCGCAGCTGGAAGTGTTCGCGCGCGAGCACGGGCTGAAGATGGGCTCGATCGCCGATCTGATCGCCTACCGCCTGGCCAACGAGCACACCGTCGAGCGCGTGGACGAGCGCGAGATCAGCACCGAGTTCGGCCCGTTCACGCTGGTGACCTACCGCGACCGCATCGCCCACGACCTGCACTTTGCGCTGGTGCGCGGCACTGCCGATCCGGCCACGCCGACGCTGGTGCGTGTGCAGGTGGAAAACCCGCTGGCCGATCTGCTGCACTGGCAGCGCGACGACTTCGGCGTGGCCGCCACCGATGCCTTGCGTGCGATCGCCGCCGAAGGGCAGGGCGTGATGGTGGTGCTGTCGGCGCCGCGCGACAGCGAATCCTTGCTGGCGCGGTTGCGCCAGCAACCGGAAGCGGCCACCAACGCCAAGGACGTCAGCCAGTGGCGGCGCAACGGGGCCGGGGCGCAGATCCTGGCCGAACTGGGCCTGGGCAAGCTGCGCGTGCTGGGCACGCCGCGGCGTCAGGTGGGCCTGGCCGGGTTCGGGCTGGAGGTGGTGGAGTACCTGGAATGCCACGCGGGCGAAGGGGTGCGCTCGGTGCCGGCGGCCGCGCTGCCCTGACGTGGCGCGGGCGGCCTGGAGCCGCCGTTGTCCGGTGGTTGCAGGGCGCGCAACAGGAACCGCGCTGTCCGAGTGGTTCGCGCGGTTGCTGCGTATCGACCCTGCCAGCTGCGAGCTGCACAGCCCGTGCTGCGCGCTCCACATTCGTTTCCTGGCGACATGGCCGGGGCTGCTTCGGCACCCCGGCCGCCACGTACCGGCCGGGCCAGGGCCCCGCAGCTGTTAAACTTGCCGCCCCCTCGAGTTGCCGACCCGCATGACCCACTACGAAGGCGATCTCCGCCCCACCACCGCGCGCTTTGCGATCATCGCCAGCCGCTGGAATGCCCGCATCACCGACGCGCTGGTCACCGGTGCGCGTCAGAGCCTGGCCGGCAACGGCATCGGCGAGGACGCCATCGACGTGATCCGCGTGCCGGGCGCCTGGGAAATTCCGATCGCCGCCAACCGCCTGGGGCAATCCGGACAGCATGCGGCGATCATCGCGCTGGGCTGCGTGATCCGCGGCGACACCCGCCACTACGAACACGTCGCCGACCTCTGTGCCGAAGGCCTGATGAGCGTGCAGTTGCAGACCGGCGTGCCGGTGCTCAACGGCGTGCTCGCGGTCGAGCGCGTGGAAGATGCCGAGGCGCGTGCCGGTGGCAGCCATGGCAACAAGGGCGAAGAATGCGCGCTTGCGGCATTGGAACTGGTCAATTTGATGGAGTTGTTGCCATGAGCAAGTCCGGTGGACACGCCCGCCACGTCCGTCGCGACGGCATCGACCCGGTGCTGCGTTCGCGCGCGCGTCGGCGTGCCTTGCAGGCGGTGTATGCCTGGCAGATTTCCGGCGGGTTCGCCAAGCAGGTGATCTCGCAGTTTGCGCATGAGCAGGCGCACGAAGTGGCCGACCTGGCCTATTTCGAAAACCTGGTCGAAGGCGTGCTGAGCAACCGCGCCGAGCTGGATACCGCGCTGACCCCGTATCTGGATCGCGGCGTGGAAGAAGTCGACGCGATCGAGCGCGCAGTGCTGCGTCTGGCTGCCTACGAGCTGCTGTATCGCCAGGACGTGCCGTACCGCGTGGTGATCAACGAAGCGATCGAAACCGCCAAGCGCTTCGGCTCCGAGCACGGCCACACCTACGTCAACGGCGTGCTGGATCGCGCCTCGGTGGAGTGGCGCAAGGTGGAGTCGGGCGCCAGCGGCGCTAGCGGCGCCTGAAGCGCCTCGGGATTGGGCAGTTTGGATTGGGGATTGGCCGCGGCGCTGCTCCCTGCCAAAGTGCGCCGTGACCAATCCCCACTGCCAAATCCCCAATCCCGGCCCTTCAAATGCCCGAATTCGATCTAATTGCCCGCTTGCGCGCGCGCATTGCGGCGCGTGCGGATGTGCCGTTGGGGATTGGCGACGATGCGGCGCTGCTGCAGCCGCCGCCGGGTGAGCAACTGGCGATCACCGCCGATACGCTCAATGCGGGCGTGCATTTCCCGCACGAGACGCGTGCCGAGGATCTGGGCTGGAAGACGCTGGCGGTCAATCTGTCCGACCTGGCGGCGATGGGCGCGCAGCCGCGCTGGTGCACCCTGTCGCTGTCGTTGCCGCACGACGATGCTGCCTGGGTCGACGCATTCGCCGATGGATTCTTTGCACTGGCCGATGCGCATGACATTGCGCTGGTCGGTGGCGACACCACGCGCGGGCCGTTGGCGTGTGCGGTGACCGCGATCGGCAGCCTGCCGCCGGGCGCGGCGCTGCGTCGCGATGGCGCGCGTGTGGGCGACGACGTCTGGGTCACCGGCGCGCCGGGCGAGGCGGCGGCGGCCTTGTCGCTGTGGCAGGCCGGCCAGCTGGACGTGACCTGCGCGGCGGCCGATCCGTTGCACGAACTGTGGCGCGGCCGGCTGCTGCGCCCGCAGCCGCGCGTGCAGGCCGGGCTGCGCTTGCGTGGGCTTGCGCATGCCTGTGTGGACATCTCCGACGGCTTGCTCGCCGATCTGGGCCATCTGTGCGAACGCAGCGGCGTGGGCGCGCAGCTGGCGCTGGCGGCACTGCCGGCGATGCCGCGCAGTACCGGGATCAGTGCGCTGCAATGCATCGGTTGGCAACTCGGCGGCGGCGACGACTACGAGCTGTGCTTCACCGCCGCCGTGCAACACCGCGACGCGGTGGTGCAGGCGATGGACTTCGCCGGAGTCGCGGTGACGCGCATCGGCCAGATCGTCGCCACGCCGGGCGTGGTGGTCCACGACGCCGACGGCAACCCGTGGCAACCGCCGCAGCGCGGGTATCAGCACTTCGTGGGCTGAGCTGAGCGCGCGGGAGGCGTGGCGCGGGCGTGCTGCATTGCAGCCAACGTCTGCAGGTCGGGAGCGGCCATGCGATGGCGTCCGCCGGCTTGCACTTCAGCACGTGCCAGCCATTGCGGCGCCTACGCTCCCGAATCCCGAATCCCGGCCCTTGAGCCATACCGTACCGTCTGGTACGTTCGCGACGTTCTCCCCCGAACCACGGATGCATGGCAGTTGCCGCTGGGCCATCCCGGCCCGGCCTTGCGTGGGAGAGATCCGCATGAACAAGCGTTGGATCGGAGGCATCGCCGCACTGGCGTTGCTGGTGGCATCGGCGTCGGCGGTGGCGGGCGCTTTCAGCAAGACCTACGAACGGATTCCCGGCTGGGACGGCGCGCCGATGGGCGCACTGGTCTTGGTGCCGCAAGGGCAGGGCAGCGGGCCGTTTCCGCTGATCGTGATGCCGGCCAGTTGGTCGTTGCCGAATCTGGAGTACCTCGGCCGCGCGACCCAATTGGCCAGCGATGGCTACGTGGTCGTCAGCTATACCTCGCGCGGGTTCTGGGATTCGGCCGGGCAGATCGATATCGCCGGCGCCGACACCGTGGAAGACGTCAGCGCGGTGATCGACTGGGCGCTGGCGCATACGCCGGCCAATGCGAATGCGATCGGTGCGTCGGGCATCTCGTATGGCGCGGGCATCAGCCTGCTGGCGGCCGAGCGCGATCCGCGCATCAAGGCCGTGGCTGCGCTCAGCGGCTGGGCCGATCTGGAAGCGTCGCTGTATTCCAACCGCACCGTCAGCCAGCAAGGCGTTGGGCTGTTGGTCGGTGCCGGCGCGTTGACCGGACGTCCCGGCCCGGATCTGGCGCAGATCAGCACACGGGTTGCCGTTGGCGATTACGACGGCGCCGTGCAGGGCTTCCTGCCGCAGGCCGCGTCGCGCAGCCCGGCAAGCGATGTGGCCGCGCTCAATGCGCGTGGCACGGCGGTGCTGCTGGGCAATGCCTTCAACGACGGCCTGTTTCCGCCGAACCAGACCATCGCATTCTTCAATCAGTTGCGCGGGCCCAAGCAGTTGCTGCTCAGCCAGGGCGATCACGCCACCGCAGAGCTGCCGGGCGCGCTCGGCCTGCCCAACGAGGTCTACACGGCGACCACGCGCTGGTTCGATCGTCATCTCAAGCAGCTGCGTAACGGCGTGGACAGCGAAGCGCCGGTGCGGTTGTCGCCGCGCGCGGGGCAATGGCTGGAGTACGCGGACTGGGCGTCGGTGCAACAGGGCAACACGCGCCTGGGGTTATCCGCACCGTCCGGATTGCTCAGCCCCACCGGCGGTTTGATCGGCGGCACCGCCAGCGGATGGCAATCGCGCATTGCCACCGATGTGCCGACGTTGGCCGACTCGGGCGTGGTCCTGGTCAGTGGCCTGTTGCAAGGCATCGGTGTGCCGGTCACCACCTCGATTCCGTTGGTCAATCGCATCGGCGCGGCAGTGTGGGTGGGTGCGCCATCGAACACGCTACGGCGGCTGGCCGGCAGTCCATCGCTGCGCGTGACCGTGGTACCCAGCCAACCGAAAGTGAGCCTGTTCGCGTATCTGTATCGCATGGACGCGCTAGGCGTGGCGCAACTGATCACGCATGCGCCGTACTCGCTACGCGGGGTCACGCCAGGCCGCGCAGTGACGCTGGATTGGTCGCTGCAAGCGGCTGCTGCGGAGATTCCGGCAGGGCAGCGCCTGGTGCTGGTGATCGACACGCAGGACGTGCGCTACACCGATGCCAGCGACGGCGGCGGCACGGTGACGTTTACCTCGCCGGCGGCAACGCCATCGGTATTGAACGTGCCGCTGCGGTAACGCTGCGCTGGGCTAACTCGGATGGTGCAGCGTCCGGCCATTGTCCCAATGCAAGCCGAGCAACGCGCAAGCTTTGGAAAGTATCGATTAACTCTCAGGTGCGTTGTCCTCGCCGCTTGCGGGACCCTTGGCGGCACGGATGCCGCCTACTGAGCTTCCAGGTTTGGATTCACGGCGTGTCCCGCAAGTGATGAGGGTGCTGCGCGCTCGACTAACCGGAATTTTGGCCGCATCTAACAAACGAGGCTGTGACCCGACTGTTGACTGTCTTGTGTCTGGAAGTAAATTGCCCGCACGGATAGATCAGTTGTAGAGCGGTTGGTCTGCGGCTTGGCTGCAGGGCCCTTGCCCGCCCACCCTCGCGGGACACGCCGCAAGTACGTCCGTGTAGGCTCTTACGCGGCATCCATGCCGCGTAAGGTCCCGCGACGGTGGGCGGGCAAGGACCTGTCGAGATAGTTGGTGTGTTTAGGCAAGCTAGGCATGACATGTCGAGATGGTCGGTGTGCGTGGTTGTCTTTGGAGATCCGGGGTGCGCGGATAGGTCAGCTGTAGATCGGCGTGTCCTGAAGCCGGCGAGGGCGCCGCGCGCCGGCCTTGTTTTCAGGCCGAAAAGGTATGCGGTTCGGCTGCAAATGCCACGGCCAGTGCACCCTTGCCGACGTTGACCATGCCGGTCAGGCTCATCACGCTTTCGAACAATTCCACGTTGTGGGTCTGACAGGCGCTTTGCAGGGCGGCGTAGCCGGGCAGGGCGTGCAGCTCGGCCAGTTCGCCGCCGTAGCCCACGCAGACGGTCGGTGTCATCAAGCCCTCGCGGATCTTGCGCACGGTGAAGCCGAACAGCTTTTCGGTCGACGGCTCGAAGCCTTTCAACTTGGCCACCGGTTCGGTGACGCCGCGGTAGGCGCGCAGCACTGGCTTGATGTCCAGCGCAGTGCCCAGCGCGGCGCTGATTAGGCCCACGCTGCGATCGCCCTTGGTGCGTGCACGCGCACGCAGGTAGTAGAGATCGCGCGGAATCATGTAGCCGTAGGTGTGTTCGGCCAGCTGTTCGAGCCGGCTGCGGATTGCCGCCACGCCCTGACCCTGCGCGCGCAGGCGTACCGCTTCCACTGCGGTGATGCCCTGGCCGGCAAACAGGTTGAGCGTATCGATCACGCGCAGCGCGAACGGCGAGGTGTGGCCGGCGGCCTGCCGGATCGGCTTGTAATCGTTGAGGATCGCGAAGCTGGCCTGCATCGCGTTATCGAAGATCTGGCTGCGCAGCTTGGAGATGGTCAGGCAGAACACGTGGTCGTAGTCGATGACCAGCCGTTGCAGGAACAGGTCGCGAATCTGGTTGACCGAAAACGGCGTAGTTTCCGCTTCGTGCCCACGCTCGGCCACATGTGCCTGCAGAAAGCTCAGCGTCGCTTCCTCATCGCGGTGATCGGCCAATACCGCTTCGCCGATACGTACGCTGATCGGCAATACGATGACGTTGTTTTGCTGAATGAAGTCCTGCGGCAAATCGCAGGCACTGTCCACCACGATTCCGATGCGCATCGTCGCCCCCTCCGGCTGTTGCGTTATCTGTAACTGCGAACGCTATCGCAAAACAGCGGAGGCGAGTAGGGCTGCGGTCGAAGGCCGGGTGCCGAAGCGCGCAAGCCGCGGACGGGAGCCTGGCGCGCGGTCATCAGGCAAGCTCGACGGAGGCGAATGGACCGCAGCAAGCAGCTGCAGGCGCTGTCAAAACGCAGATCGCCCCGATGTGGCTCCGCAGCATTGGCATGCACCGCGCCGTCATGCAGATGACCGGTACACGCTGTCGCACTGCGATTTACCTTGCGAACTGAGGATCGGCGCACGCTTCGGCTGCAAGGTGGCGCCCGCTATCGCAGATGACGAGCGAGGCCTGCTGCAATTGCTATAGCTCCCGTCACAACGCCGCTGCTAGGGTCCGACGCGACCGCTGCAAAGCGGCTCTCGACGCTGCCGCACCGGCATCGCCGCGCTGAACTTACTCGGAGAGAGTCAACATGCAAAACAGCCAATCCAGCACCCTTACTCAGACTGGCGCACAGGCGCCTACTACACGGCGGCGCGCATCGCGCTGGTGGAAGGCTGCACTGGCCGTGGGTCTGGTCGCGCTGACGCCGGCGGCGCTGGCCGGTCCCTACAAGATCTTTGGTAACCACTATGCGTGGGTCAATAATTTCAACGATCCCAACAACATCATCCAGGGCACGTTCGGCACCGGCAGCACGCCCGAGCTGACCGTCACCTTCAACTTCGCCGACTACAATCTCTACGGCTATCCGGCGATCGTGCGCGGCTGGCATTACGACTGGAACCCGACCAGCGACACGCTGTTTCCGCGGCAGATTTCCTCGCTGAGCAAGATCCCGCTCAAGTTCACCTACAGCGCCGGCGGGACCAATCTCGCAGGCGACTTTGCCTACGACATCTTCTTCCGCTGGGATACCGCCAAGGGCAACCCGCAGCTGGAAGTGATGATCTGGGGCGACCACAACTCCTGGCCGATCGGCACACTGACTGCCAGCAAGGTGATCACCGCGGGCGGGCGTACCTTCGACCTGTGGGAGGGCTTCAACTCCGGCGCCGGCTATTACGTCTATACGTTCATCCCGACCGGCACCGCCGGGCAGGCCACGCTCAAGACCAGCGGCAGCCTCAACGTGGACGCCAAGCCCTTCCTCAACTGGCTGCAGACCAACCGGTCCAAGGATGGGCGCTACAACAACAGCATGTACCTGCATGCAGCCGAAGCCGGTTTCGAAGTGGTGCGCGGCAATGGCTGGGCCAAGGTGAGCGCGACGCTGGATGCGCAGTAAGCACGATGCCCATCGGCGACATGGCCGAGGTGCGTCATTAGCGTAGAGACCGGCGTGCAGCACACCGCACGCCGGTGATCGCACCTGCGGCGCTGGCCTGACAATCGTCGACGATTGCAGGCCGCTTGAGAGCCAACGAGGTGGCATGTGCGCGACGCACGCATTGCATGCCTCGCGTCCTGGCTGCCGACGGCTCGCGCAGCAGATCGACTGACGGCAGTCGGGCAGGCCGAGTCAGCGCGCAGGTCATATGCATGGCGACGTGCATCGACCGTGCAGTGTGAGGGTCTGCCGCTTCCGGAATCTCATGCACCGCCGCAATCACCGCACGCAGTTGCGCGCGGTGATTGCCATATCGGTGTGGCTGGCGCTGCCACCGCCAGCTTTGCACAGGTGTCAGGCGAATGCGGGCAGTGCCACGGTCTCTGCAATGGGTGCGAGGCGTTGTTACGTGCAGCCCTTGCTTGTCCGACCACCGCTCGCTGGATAGGCGGATTGCTTACAGCGCCACCAGCTGGATACTGTCGAACACCACGGCCGGGCTGAGAAAGCCGTTGTCCGGCGATCCCGAGGCGATGCCGATCTCGATCCGGTTGCTGCCCGATTGCAGCGCAGATGCCGGGATGTCCACCTCATACAGCGTGTTGTTGCCGCGCCATGTGCCGCGGGTGATGCCGCGTGTCTTGGGCTGCGTAGGCGCGGCCGGCACCGGGCCATTCCAATGCGCATTGACGCTGATCTGCGGGCGCGCGCCGACCTGCGTCAGCGCCACGAAGATGCGCAGGCGATAGCCACGCACTTCACTCGAGCCCAGGGTGAAGTCGATACGGGTCGGGGTGTTGATGCCGCGCCATTGCACTGCCGGAAAGCTGCCGGCACTGCTCGATCCAACCGTGTAGGTCACCGGGCTCCAGCGCATGCGCTTGTCGGATGGATGCGCGCGTGGCAGCAGATCCGCATGGCGGAAACCGGCCGGCGTGCCATCGGCCGTGCCGATCTGCCATTTGACGGTCCCCGGCAGCACAACCGCTTGCAGCGCCGCTTGCGTGGTCGCGTTGGCATGGATCTCCACATCGCGTTGCGCGACTTCCAGTTCGTTCTGATAGAGCGTCATGCGGTAGCGTCCCGGGCGCACGCCCGCAATCTGGTAATCGCCGCTGCCGTTGGCGGTGGCCCAGTATTGGGCCTGGTCGTTGCGCAGGCCGATCACGGCAGGCTGGCCGGACAGCACGCCACTCACCCGGCCGCTCAGCGCGCCACGCCCGTCGCTGGCGAGATAACCGGTCAACCCCAGCGTTGCATCGACGAAGGCGGTGTCCAGCTGTGCGCTGGAGGGCGTCCCGCCATCGGTGAACAGCAGCCCGTACACCCCATGCAGGCCACCGCGGAATGCCTCGGTCTGGGTGTGATCGGAATACATGTAGTTGTAGAGCTCATGGGTCACGCGGGTTTTCTGGGTGGCGATGTCCTTGAAGAACGGCCCGCCGGAACTGCGCTCGCGGTTGCCCATCAGCATGAACACCGCCACGCCCGAACCGCTGACGCCGTGCACTTGGTCGTCCATCATGCGGCGCGCCGAATAGAACTTGGAACTGGTGCGTCCGTCCGGCAGCAGGAACACGTCCTCGCCTTCCACCGGGCTGCCGACATTGGAGTCGGGCTCCTGCTGCGCATTGGGCAGCTTGGCAACGTTCAAGCGGGTGACAAAGCGCAGCTCGCCGATCGGCAGCAGCGTCGGTGCATAGGTGGCCATGTAGATCGCGTTGCGGCCCTTGCGTGCGATGTAGTACTGGGTCAGGTCGCCGGCCTTGGCAGAGACCACGATCGTGGCGCCCACCACGCGCGCCTCCACACTGGCGCTGCCCAGGCCGGAGGCAATCTGCGAGCCCTTGGACTCGGTGGTCTGCAGCGCGTTGTCGCGATAACGCATCGAGACGATGTCGCCGTTGCCGGCGTTGACCGCAAACACCAGCTCGGCGCCGGTATCGACAACGACACGTTCGCCGCTGTGGGTGACGCCAAATGCGGCGATGGCCGGCGCGCTGACGCCGCCGTACAGGAACAATGCGCACGCCAGGATGCGCAGGATAGTGCGGGGCATATCGATCTCCATGCCGAAGTAGGGGCGTCGCTATGGTGCCGACGCGCGATGCTAGGCGGGCTGGACAACGACGGCGATGGTCGGACCTGCAGAGCGTGCACCGCGTACAAGATGCAGTGCTGAAACGCAGCGCAGTTCACGCTCCTTCTGCGATGCGCAGGCATGCGCGACGACGCCGGGGCATTGCGGTGCGCCAGTCGGGCATGCGCCCTTGCGCATCAGTGCGGCCGCGCTTGTCGTGCAGCGTCAGCCCAGGGCGTCGCGCGCCGAGGCGATGGCAGCCATCCACTGTTCGCGTTTGCCGATCACGAAACGGTGCTCGCCGCCGTCATGCAGCTGCACCGCCAGCGAGGTTGGCGCCACCGGCAGCAGGCCGAACAGGCGCGTCCAGCGTGGTTGCATTGCTGCGATCTGGCGCAGGTGCACGGTCAACGACCGGGTCTGTATGTTGTAGGGATGCGGCTGGAAGTGCAGCGCATCGGCGGTCAGGATCAGCCGCCCGCCGACCGCTTCCAGCCCGCGGAGCAGATTGGCCGGCGCCTGGCGCAATACGACGCGATCGATCGAGCGCAAGCCGCCTCCCTGGAACAGCGAGGTCACTGCGACGCAGCGGCGGCGCAGGCACGCCGTTGCTGCCGTTGCCGGGACGGGATGCCAACGCTGTCGATCAGTGTCGATGAGGAGACGCAGAACATGCGGTAGGCCCGAGGGAGTGTATCAATGCAGTTGTTATCGCTGGGAAGACGCGGCGACGCGGCACGATGCCATATCGCCGATGTACGCCACCCCGCCGCCGACCAGATACATCAGCAGATCGTGCACGGTGGCGGTATTGCCAAGCGCGATGTAGGCCGCGCTGCCCGGGCGCAGCCCGAGCCGGTCGGCCAGATGCAGCGCCTGCAGCCCTTCGATCAGGCACCCGATCGCCACCGCCAGCACGCACGCCCAGCGTGGCGGCAGCGCAAGCACACCGCGCAACCCGCAATACACCAGGATCACCGCCAGCACATCGCCCAGGCTGCCGCGCACCCACGGCCCGCCCAGTGTGCCTGCGCCGATCGCCACTTCGATGACAAACACGGCGAATGCGATCAACAGGTAGGTGCAGCGCACGCCCAACGCCATGCGGGTCACCGCGCTCCCATGCGCACGCCGCTCCCGATCATTTCAGATAGGCCCGCGGCAACGCGCCGGCCGGTTGCATGTAACGCTCGCGCAGCTCGGTCTGGCGTGAGCGCATCGGCATGTCGCGACCGCCCAGCCACACCTGCTCGGCGTAGTGGGCGACATCCAGCGGGTCGCCTTCCCACAGCACCAGGTCGGCCTGTTTGCCGACCGCAATGCTGCCGATGCGATCGGCCACGCCGAAGATCTCCGCCGGCACCCGGGTCAGGCCGGCCAGGCCGGCTTCCCACGGCAAGCCGTTGGCCACCGCATTGCCGGCCAGCTGGCGCTGTTTGCGCGCGTTATGCGAGGCATCGCCACTCTGGGCAAAGCTGACCTCCACGCCGGCCGCGCGCAGCCGTGCGGCGTTTTCCAGCGTCGCACCGATCTGGTCGAAGGTGGACGGCAGGTCCGCCAGCGCATCCACCAGCACCGGCACCCCGGCCTGCGCCAGTTGCGGCGCGAGCTTCCAGGCCTCGGCGCCGCCGGCAATGGCGATGCGCACCTTTTCGCGCTGCGCCCAACGCAGCAACTGGCGGATGTCTGCGGCACGCTCCACCTGCACCACGATGCGGCCTTGCCCGGCCAGGTATCTGGCCAGCACGCTGCGGCCGACCGGGGTCAGCAGCGCATGCGGTGAGTCGGCCGGCACGCGTCCGCGCGCTTCGGCCACCAGCTGGTCGAGCAGCATCCATTGCGCGGCGCGCGAGCTGCCGGTGAGATCGGAGGCCGCCGCACCGATGCGGATGAACAAGGCATGCGGGCCGAGCGGGTCCGGGCTGCCGTCCAGCCGCACCACGCCGCCTTGCCCGGCGATGAAGGCACCGCTGGTGGTCGCGCCCAGCGCGGTGAAGCCGATGCCTTCCACGCGCGCCACCGGCACCAGCACCGAATCGGGGTTGTAGGCCAGGGTGACGTCGAATTCCGGACGCATCGGCTGGTCGCTGAGTTTGACGCCGCTGTCCACGGTGCTGTCTTCGCCGGAGACTTCTTCGATGCCGATCTCGGTGATGCCGCCGAACAGGGCCGGCGTCAGCGGGCGGCCCCTGGCCTCGACCACGCGACCATCGGCCGGCACGGCCAGGTTGCTGCCGATCGCGCGGATCACGCCGCCCTGCACCAGCACATCGGTATTGCGCAGCGTGCCTTGTGCGGTGGCGGTATGCACGGTCGCGCCACGGATCAGCACCTGCTGGCCGAATGCGGGCAATGCAAGCACTGCCAGGACCACCGCGGAGATCACGCGCAGGCGCGGGCGCAGTCCAGTTGTGCGGCTCATCGCGCCACCTCCTGGCCGAGCATGAAGTCCGACACCGGCTGCAGGCGGCGATCGTGGCGGTCGTAGACCTGCGCGCCGTCGATATAGACCTGTTCGGCCAGCGCGTAGGAGCTGAAGGGATTGCCGTTCCACACCACCATATCGCCCATCTTGCCCGGCTCCAGTGCGCCGGTCTGCTGCTCGATGCCAAGCGCCTTGGCGGCATTGCTGGTGAGCCAGCGGATCGCACGCTCGGGTGGAATCTCCATCCCGCTGCGGCGCGCGTTGGCGAGCACCTTGGCCGCTTCCTGATTCAGGCGCTGGATGCCTTCTTCCGAATCCGAATGCACGATGGCGCAGCTGTTGGCCGGCCTGTCGACCAGCGCGATGTTTTCCTGGATGCCATCGAAGGCTTCCATCTTGAAGCCCCACCAGTCGGCCCACAGCGCACCGCAAACGTTCTCCTGCGCCAGCCGGTCGGCCAGCTTGTAGGCCTCCACGCCGTGATGGAAGGCGGCGATGTGGAAGCCGAACTCCTTGGACAGGTCGAGCATGGTCGCCATCTCGTCGGCGCGGTAGCAATGGATATGCACGCGGATGTCGCCGTTGATCGCGCCGGCCAGCGTGTCGAGCTTGAGATCGCGCTTGCCGCCGGCGTCGCCGCTGCTGTCGTTGTCGCCGCCGCGGCTCCACCAATGGCGCTTTTTCGCAGTCTTTTTCTTCAATGCATTCTTCTGCAGGTACTCGGCCGCGTCGATGAAGGCGGCACGGTAGCCGGCCACGTTGCCCATGCGCGTGCCGGGGCCGCCCTTCTGGCCGTACACGCGCTTGGGGTTCTCGCCGCAGGCCATCTTCAGGCCCCAGGGGGCGCCGGGAAACTTCATGCCCTGGTAGGTGGTGGAGGCGACATTCTTGAGGGTGACGCCGCGCCCGCCGATCAGATTGGCCGAGCCGGGAAGTACCTGCAGCGAAGTGACGCCGCCGGCCAGGGCGGTGCCGAAGCCGGGATCCTGCGGCCAGATCGAATGCTCGGCCCACACGTTCGGCGTCACCGGGGCGGTCATCTCGTTGCCATCGCTGTGCGCGCTGACGCCGGGGCTGGGATACACGCCCAGATGCGAGTGCACGTCGATGATGCCGGGGGTCACCCACTTGCCGGTGCCGTCGATGCGGCGCACATCGGCCGGCGCCTCCAGCCCGCGCCCGACCGCGGCCACCTTGCCGTCGCGCAGCAGCACGTCGGCGTCGTCCAGCCGCTGGCCGGTGCCGGTGAGCACGGTGGCGTGCTGGATCAACACCGGAGCGGACGCGAGCGCACGGTAGGTGCTGGGATAGGGGTCTTGCACGAAACGCGATGCCGCAGACACAGGACCGCACAGCACGGCCGCGCCGAGCGCGGCGAACAGGATGGAACGCATGGATTTCCCCGGTGCAACGAAAACGTCAGCCGCAAACCTAGCGGCCGGCGGCGTGCTTGCCAAGTGCTGCACGGTCGGCGGCGGCGGGCTCATCACATGCGCCAGTGCATGCTATGCCGTATTCGTCAGGGAATACGTCGATGATCGTCAAGTCAGAGCGCAACAAACAGGCCGATGTGGTACTGGCTTTCTGGGAACTGGCCGGCTCGGCCCGCTGGTTCACGCACAACGATGCGTTTGATGCCAACTTCCGCCAGCATTTCAGCGAGCAGCACTTTGCAGCGGCGCGTGGCGAGTACGCGCACTGGATGGAACGTGCCGAAGATGCGCTGGCCTTGCTGATCCTGCTCGACCAGTTTCCGCGCAACGCGTTCCGCGGCAGCGCGCATGCCTACGCCACCGATGGCCTGGCGCTGTCCTGCGCCAGGCAGGCAATCGCCAGCGGCTTCGATCAACAGGTCTCCGCGCAGTTGCGGCTGTTTTTCTATCTGCCGTTCGAGCATGCCGAAGATCTGCAGGAGCAGGCGCGCTCGGTGCAGCTGATCACCGCGCTGGACGATGCCGAAACCACGCGCTGGGCCGTGGAGCATCAGCAGATCATCCAGCGCTTCGGACGCTTCCCGCATCGCAATGCGGTACTGGGGCGCGAGACCACCGCCGAAGAGCAGCAGTTTCTCGATGACGGCGGATTTGCCGGCTGAAGGAGGGCGGCGGTTATGGCCTGCCGCGACCGCACGCCGCTGTGGCTTTCCCGCGCTGCACATTGCGTATAGGCACGCGGATCGAGCGGGCGATCGACGCGATAGGTTGATGGCGCACATACGCGCGCTGTCGCGCGTTGATCGACATCGTGCGGCGGTGCAATCACACCAATAGCCTCGCAACGGCGATGCGAATGACTTGCGCGGCGGCGAGTTGCGCTCTTCCGGATCCGGTGCGTGCCGCAACGTGACGCCGATACCGCTGCGGGCATCGGCCATCGCGCGGCAATCGCTCAACAGCCGCCCATCAAGCCTTCCGAACGCCAGTGCGTGCCTTCGCCGAGCAGCAGGTAGAAGCCGTAGCTCTCGTAGCCGCTTTCCGATAGCACGAAGTCGAGCGTGCCATCGCCGTCGATATCGCCGAACTGCAGCAGATGCGTGCGCAGTGGCAGGTCTTCGCAATCGTCGCAGCCACTGGCCGCGCTGCCCTTGCGGAACTGCCAGCGGCTGCCGTCATGTTCGAAGATCGCAAGCACGGCCAGGACGCCGGTTGGGTTGTCCGGGTTGCCGGTCCTGGTCGGGTGATGGGAGGTCAGCACGGCCACGCGTCGCTGCGGCTGCCGGGTGTCGGTCACGATCTGCAGCGCGGCCAGATCCTGCGCACGATCGGCAGGGAATGCCGTCAACGCCTGGGCCAGCGCCGCCGGCTTGACGCTGTTGCGCAGCTGCGCGGTTGCGCCGGCCTGACGCAACAGCTCGGCCTGTTCGGCAGCGGTGGCGTCACGGCTGGCAAAGCGCTTGCCGGGATTGAGATCCACCGTCGATAACAGCGGCGAATCGGACAGCGTGCCAGTGCCCTTCAAGCGCAGTTTTGCCGTGCCGCCGCACATGCTGTTGTCGTCGACGCTCAGCGACGCAAGCCGCACGGTGCCGCTGGACACGCCCGCATTGAAGACCTGCAGCGGCTGGCTCAGCAGCGACCTGGGCATGCTGGACTCCTTCGCCACGCCGCTGCCCAGCCACACCGGAATGTATTCCAGCGGGTCTTCGCCCGGCTGGTTGTCGTAGGTCTGTACCAGCATGACCGCGCGTGCCGGCTCGGCGGCCTGTGCGGCCAGCGGCAACAGCGCGGCCAGTGCAAGAGAGAGCAGGCGGGTGTGCATTGCAGCGACGTCCTTGTGCATATCGATCCATGAAAAAACGGACGCTCGGTGGAGCGCCCGTTCGGGGTGTGCACTGTAGCAAACGCGGCTCAAAACCTGGCCGGCGGTTGCGGCGAGCCATCGCCGGATGCGGATTCCCCGCCACCGGCTGTGCCGTCTGGCTTGCTCAGTACTTGGCCACGCCGTTGTCCACCTCGTCCGACCAGGCGTCGATGCCGCCGGTGACGTTGTAGACGTTGCTGAAACCCAGGCCGCGGAAGTGCTCGGCCGCCTGCAGGCTGCGCCCGCCGCGGTGGCACAGGAACGCCAGCGGGGTGTCCTTGGGCAACTGCTCGATGGCGGCGCGCTCGTGCGCGTCCAGTGTGCGGAACGGCGCGGCAACGCTGGCCAGGGCACGCTCGTCGGCCGGGCGCACGTCCACCAGGGTCAGCGTACCGGCCTTGATGCGGTCGTCGGCATCGCGCACCGACAGCTCCTGCACCGGCTTGGGCGCATTGGGGTTGTCGATGGCCAGGCCACGGCCGCGGATGTCGTCCACCCAGTCGATGGTGATGCCGTCGGCGCGGCGGGCGCTGGCCAGATCGAACTGCACGCGCAGGCCGTTGGATTCGGCCGCGATGGCGTTCGGGTTGGTCGGCGCCAGCTGGAAGTTCGGCTGGAAGTTGGCATCGATGGCCAGCGTCAGCGAGGCATCCGGCGCATCGGCCAGCGCGCCCTTGAGCATCTCGACCGCGGCCGGGGTGATGGTGATCTTGGGCGGAGTCCGGTCTGGCGCCTGCAGGCCCAGCATGCTGCTCAACTCGCCGCTGTCGGCCATCTGCAGGATGATGTCGCTGCCGCCGATCAGCTCGCCGTCCACATACAGCTGTGGAATGGTCGGCCAGTCGCCGTAGGCCTTGATGCCTTCGCGGATCTCCTGGTCGGCCAGCACGTTGACGTGGGCATAGTCGATGCCCAGACCGTCCAGCACGCCAACCGCCTTGGCCGAAAAACCGCACTGCGGCATGCCTGGCTGGCCTTTCATGAAGAGCACCACACGGCTGGATTGCAGCAGCGTATCGATGCGGGAACGCAGGGCGGGATCGAGGGACATGGCAGCACTTCGGTCAGATCGTGGAGTCCGGGCATTCTACGCCGCATGGCATCATGCGGCATGACCACGCTTCAAACGCTGTATCGCATCCCCTCGCACCCGTACCGCTGGGTGGGCCTGCTGGCCCTGTCGCAGGCGGCGGTGGCGCTGCTGTGGTGGCATCTGGGCTGGGCCTGGGGCGTGCCGGCGTTGCTGGTGTCGCACGCCTTGTTCGTGGTGCCGGTGTTCCTGCCGCGCGCGCGCCTGTACGCGCCGGTGCTGGCGCGCCTGCCGGGCCGCGCGCCGCAGGTGTGGCTGACCATCGACGACGGCCCCTCCGACGACACCCCGGCGATGCTGGACCTGCTGGACGCCTTCGATGCCAAGGCCACGTTCTTCGTGGTCGGGGCGCGCGCCGAGCAACGGCCTGAACTGGTGCGCGAGATCGTGCGCCGCGGGCATGGCATCGGCAATCACAGCCATACCCATCCGCAGGCCTGGTTCTGGGCGCTGGGCCCGCACCGCATGGCGCAGGAAATCGGCCAGGCACAGCGCGTGCTGGCCACCATCACCGGGCAGGCGCCGCGGCTGTACCGCTCGGTGGTGGGCATGACCAATCCCTTCGTCGCCTCGCCGCTGCGTGCGCACGGGCTGACCCGCGTGGCCTGGAGCGCGCGCGGGTTCGACGGGGTGCGTTGCGAGCCGCAGGCCACCGTGGCCCGCATCGTGCGCGACCTGCGCCCCGGCGCCATCGTGCTGCTGCACGAGGGCGCCGCGCACGGCCACAACCTCACCATCCTGCGCGGCGTGCTGGAGGCGATGCACGCGCGCGGCCTGGCCGGGCGGCGTCCGCTCTAAGGTCCTGCGCACGGCGTGGACGGTGGCGTGGAAGCGGGGCGTGCGTTGCCGGATCCATCGTCCCTGCCGGCGGGAACGCTCTGGTGCGACGCGTCTTTTTTGTTCGCCGGATTGCCTGGAGCTGGCGCTCCTGAGTTCCGTCATCGATCCGCGCATGTATTGACAGCGATTTAACGCGGATCGAACATGCGCCCCCAGCCAGCAAACGGTGCGCGCCTTCCGATGGCGCTGCCGACGCCAGCCTCAATAGCCGTCATCGACGGCCATATTCGCTCCTGAGGCTGACCCCATGTCCCATTGCATCGTCCCTGCGCGCGCGCTTGCGCGTGCGGATCTCCGTTCGCCGCAGCTCCCGCTGGCGTACTCCCTGCTGGCGCTGGCTTGCGCATGGCCATTGGCGGCTGCCGCGCAATCGAGCATGCGCGACCCGGTCGATCTGGACCGCCTGCAAATCGAGGCACACCGCGGCGCCGCGACCGAAGGTAGCGACTCCTACACCGCCGATGTCGCGCGCAGTTCGACCAAGCTGGAGCTGTCGCTGCGCGAGACGCCGCAGTCGGTGGTGGTGGTGACACGCCAGCAGATCGTCGACCGCAACCTGCAATCGCTGCAGGACGTCACCGACACCGTGGCCGGCTTCAACTCGCCGACCTGGGACACCGAGCGCACCTACATCAACGCGCGCGGCTTCGAAGTGGACTATTACCGCATCGACGGCATTCCCACCGACTACACCGGCGATGTGCAGCAGAACATGGCGATCTACGACCGGGTGGAAATCATCCGCGGCGCCAACGGCCTGACCACCGGCGCGGGCAGCCCGGCCGCGTCGATCGACCTGGTGCGCAAGCATGCCGACAGCGATGTGTTCACCGGTCGGGTCGATCTGTCGGCAGGGCGTTGGGACCGCTATCGCGGCACCGTCGACCTGCAATCGCCGTTGAACGCCGCCGGCAACGTGCGTGGGCGGGTGGTTGCCAGCTACGAGGACAAGCAGTCGTTCCGCGATTACTACAGCAAGCAATCGTCGCTGTTCTACGGCATCGTCGATGCGGATTTCAGCGATGCCACCCGCGGCTACATCGGCATCAACAAGCAGCGCAACGATGGCCGCGGCACCACCTGGGGCGGGGTGCCGGCGTACTTCAGCGACGGCAGCCGCACCGATTTTGCACGCTCGGATTCGTTCACGCCGCGCTGGGCGCGCGGCGTGGCCGATACCACCAATGCGTTTGCCGGCCTGACCCATCGCCTCGACAACGGTGCGCAGCTGCACGTGGAATATTCGCATCAGCGGTTCGAAGCCGATTGGAAGTCGGTGCTGTTCGGCTACTTCGATTACCCGGACCGCCAGACCGGCCTGGGCCTTGCCAACACTTTTGGCGGGCGCTATCCCGCACTCACGGCGCAAAACAGCCTGGATGCCTACCTCAGCGTGCCGCTGACCTGGTGGGGCCGCAACCACGAACTGGTCGCCGGTGCCACCTGGATGAACCGCAACGTGCGCAGCTGGTCCAACGGGCCGCAGCCGCCGCAGGTGCTGACGGCCGAAAGCGTCTACGCCTGGACCGGCAGCATGGCGCAGCCGCAATGGACGCCGCTGGTGAAGGGCGAAGAACGCGACGTGCGCCAGGTGGCCGCCTATGCCGCCGGCCGTTTCAGCCTGACCGACGCGCTCACTGCCATCGTCGGCGCACGCGTCACCGACTGGAAGAACACCGATCAACTGGTGCCGGCCAATACCTACGAGCGTCGCGGCCGCACCACGCCGTACGCCGGCCTGATCCTGGACGTGGACGACCACCATTCGCTCTACGCCAGCTACACCGGCATCTTCAAGCCGCAAAACAATCGCGACCGTAGCGGGCGCTATCTCGCCCCGCTGGAAGGCAACAGCTACGAGGTCGGCGCCAAGGGCGAATACCTCGGCGGCCAGCTCAACGCGGCGCTGGCGTTGTTCCGTATCGAGCAGGACAACCTGGCGGTCAACGACCCCGGACAATTCGTGCCCGGCACCACCAATCAGGCTTTCCTGGCCGCGAAGGGCACGGTCAGCCAGGGCGTGGAATTCCAGCTCGACGGGCAGCTGTCCGAGCAGTGGCGGATCGCGTTCGGCTTTGCCCAGTTCGATGCCAACGATGCCAGCGGTGTCGACGTCAATCCGACCAGTCCGCGTCGCGAAGCCACCCTGTTCACCAGCTGGCAGACCGGGCCGTGGCGCGTGGGCGGTGGCCTGAGCTGGCAGTCGGCCATCCACGAATTGATGTCCGGGCCACAGGGCACAACGCAACGGCTGACCCAGGGCAGCGTGGTGTTGACCAACGCGATGGCACGCTACGACATCAACCAGGCATGGTCGGCGCAGCTCAACGTGCGCAACCTGTTCGACCGCAAGTACTACGCCAACATCGTCTATCAAAGCCAGTTGATCTACGGCGACCCGCGCGATGTGGAGCTGACGCTGTCCTGGAAGTTCTGAGCTTGCTCCAGACGACAGGCTTTGGCGGTATCGATGCCGCCATAGGTCCTGCGACGGTGGGCTAACCAAGCCTTTGCCTGCATCCAAACGGCGCGTCGACTCGGTGACTTGGTTGTCCCGAAGTGATTGGTCGGCGCGGATGGATCAATTGTAGAGCGGCTGCTCTGCGACTCGCTGCAGGCCCTTGCCCGCCCACCCTCGCAGGACACGCCGCAAGTACATCCCTGTAGGCTCTTACGCGGCATCCATGCCGCGTAAGGTCCCGCGACGGTGGGCGGGCAAGGACCCGTCGAGATGGTCGGTGTGCATGGCTTTCAACAAGGCAACCAGCGGACTCTCTGGGGCGTGGGGCACCGCCCTTGAACAACGTGGCCCGGGATCATCCGTATGACGTCAACAGCGGCTGTCAAAACGGCTGCGCGGCCGGTGCCCGTTGCGGCATTTGCTATGCGTACACCCCGGTTTATGCGTGCCGTCCACATCCGTCCGGCGACCGCGCGTTACGTTCTGTCAGTCGTTGTAAAGCGAGCCAGGCACGTTGTGCACGGCCTCAGCGCGGCTCGGCCACGATCAACCAGTTGTTGAACGGCGTGTTGCCATACAACGGCGCAAACGTCGCACGCAGACCGGCGGCATCCAGCTGCGCCTGCAGGCTGTCGCGGGTGGGATAGCTGCGCGGCATGCGCTGCATCCAGCCGCTCAGATGCGCCAGCACGTCGGTCACGCGGCTGGTGCGGCCACGGCTGCTGGCATCGCCCAATGCGCTGCGGATCACCAGCTTCGCGCCCGGCGTGAGCATCTGCGCCACGCTGCGCAGCAGGCTGGCCTGCATGTCGGCCTGCAGATACTGCAGCACGTCCAGAATGGTCACGCTGCCGCGGTGTTGCGGCCAGGCCACGCTCAGATCGACCACGGCGAACTGCGTATTGCCCAATGCCGAGCGCTGCGCGATGTGCTGCGCGCGGCGGATCTTGGACGCGTCCACATCCACCCCGTGATACGCCAATGCCTGGCCATCGGCACGCAATGCGTGCGCGAGCAGGCCCAGCCCGCAGCCTAGATCCAGCACGGGCGCGGTGGTGCTGCGCAACTCGGCCAGCACGCCCGGATACAGCGGGTCGGTGCGCAGCTTGGCCTGGGTGTAGTAATAGTCGTAGCGATTGCCCAGCGGATGCGGCGGCAGGAAGGCGCGCGCGATCGCCAGCGCCTGCGCGCGGCTCATGGGTTGGGTGGCGGTGCTGTGCAATGTCGTTCCTTGGCAATGAGGCTTGGTGCGCGGCTGGCTTGGGGCCTGCTAACGCGATTGGGGCTGCCCACGCGTGGCGTGGTCCATCCCGATCGCGTTGGCAGCCGCTATCGCATCGCGCGCCGCTGGCAGTGCCAGTGCGGTCCAGCGCGCATACATGGCGCCGGAGGGATGCAGGCCATCGTCGACCAGCATGTCGGCAGCGTCGCCGCCATCGCGGCTGGTGGCGGTGATGTCGACAAAGCGCACCGAGCGCGCGGCGCAGCGTTCGGCGGCCACGCTGTTGAAGGCATCGATCTGTGCGCCGATCAGTGCCGCATCGCCGCCTTGCGTATGCGCAAACGGAGTCAGCCCCCAATCCGGAATCGACAGCACGAACACACGTGCCGCAAGCCCGCCGGCGAACCCGATCGCACGCTGCAACAACGCATCGAACTGGCTGCGGTATTCGTCCAGCGAGTGTCCGCGGTATTGATTGTTGACGCCGATCAGCAGGCTCACCAGCTCGAACGGCCCCTGCGGCGCAGCGGCATCGAGACCGGCCTGCAGCTCGTCGGTGGTCCAGCCGGTGGTGGCGATGATCTGCGGCGGCGCCACATTCCAGCCGTAGGCACGCAAACCGTCGACCAGTTGCACCGGCCAGCGCTGCTCGGGGGCGACGCCTTCGCCGATGGTGTAGGAATCGCCGAGCGCCAGATAGCGCAGCGGCGTGCCGGCCGCCGCCATCACGCCACGCTGCGCGACTTGAGCGGCACGACCTTGGTGACCGCCTCGGCGCGGCGTGCCAGCGCACGGTCGATGCGTGCGAACACATCGCGCATCACCGGCGCTTCCGGCATCAGCGTCACGCGGAAGTGGTGACGGTAGGGCACGTTGAAACTGGAACCCGGCACCACCAGCACGCCTTCCTCGTTCATCAGGTCGAGCGCGAATTCATGGTCGTCGAAGTTGCGCGCGGCCGGGCCGACCACCGCCGGGAACGCGTACAGCGCACCGGCCGGCGCCACCAGCGACAGGTGCTCGCTGGCCGCGCAGGCCTCGATCACCGCACGGCGGGTTTCGTACAGACGGCCGCCCGGCGCGCACAGCGCCGAGATGGTGTCCGGCCCGTTGACTGCCGCGTCGATGGCATACTGGCCCGGCACGTTGGCGCACAGGCGCAGCGCGCCGAGCAGATCCATCGCATTGCGCAGGTCGTTGATGCGCGACTGCTCGCCCGACAGCAGCGCCCAGCCCACGCGCCAGCCGCAGGCGCGGTGCACCTTGCTCAGGCCGCCGAAGGTGATGCACGGATGCGCACCGGCCAGCGGCGCCACCGGCACGAAGGCGGCGTCGTCGTAGAGCACCTGGTCGTAGATCTCATCGACCATCAGCAGCAGGTTGTGCTTGCTGGCGATGGCCACGATGCGCTCCAGCAGTTCGCGCGAATAGCTGGCGCCGCTGGGATTGTTCGGATTGATCAGCACGATGGCGCGGGTGCGCGAGGACACCAGCGTCTCGATTTCCACCGGGTCCGGCTGGAAGCCGTTTTCCGGGGCGCAGCGGTAATACACCGGCCGGCCATCGTTGAGGATGGTGGCGGCCGACCACAGCGGATAGTCGGGCGAGGGCACCAGCACTTCGTCACCGGGATTGAGCAGCGCACGCAGCGACAGGTCGATCAGCTCGCTGACGCCGTTGCCGACGAAGATGCGGTCCGGATGCGCATCCGGGTGCTGGCGCCGCGCATACGCGGTGGCGATCGCCTCGCGCGCTTCCGGCAGGCCTTGCTGATGGGTGTACGGATCGGTGCGGCCCATGTCGTCGGCGATCGCGCGCTGCAGATGCTCCGGCGCACGGAACCCGAACGCGCCTGGATTACCGATATTGAGCTTGATCAGCTTGCGGCCCTGCGCCTCCAGCTCCCGCGCTCGTCGCGCCAGCTCGCCCCGGATTTCGTAGCGGACTTCGGACAGACGCTCGCGGATGGCGAGCGGCTTTTGCGGGGCAGTGGACATGCGACGGGCCGGTTGTAGGCGTGAGGCTTGGCATGGTAGCGGAAATATGACAGGCGGACATGCTTGCATCGGCAACGATGTCAAGCCGCTGCAGGCGTCAGCGGCTGGTCGGAGAGGCAAGGTCCTGGTCACCGTGGGCACACAATCAAGTGGTGGCGTCTCAGCCTCGGAGACGCTTGATTGAGAAGATTGATTGAAGTCGAGGGGTTGGCTGATTGACAACTTCTTAACATCTTCAGATTCTATTCCATCACTTGAGTCCGGCTTGGGCTCTACAGCAAGGAATGCGTATGTCAGGGGGAAGTGCGTCGCTCTCGTTAGTCGAGGGCGGCTCGTCGGTGCAAGACCGACCGGATCTGGGGCTGCAGGGGTTGGTCCTGCTGGCGCAATTTCATGGCGTTGCCGCAGACGCGGTGCAACTGGCGCATGCGTTCGGACGAGGCGGCGAGCCGTTCGACGAAACCACGCTGCTGCTGGCTGCCAAGCAATTGGGGCTGAAAGCCAAGGTCGTCGCCCAACCGGCAGCGCGGATCGGCATGGCGGCGTTACCGGCCCTGGCCCTGGTGCCGGATGGCGACGCGTTTATCGTCGCAAAGGTCGGGGCGGACCAGATCCTGATCCACGATCTGGTCGAAAAGCGGCCACGCTCCATCTCTCCCGCCGAGTTCGAAGCACGTTACCAGGGGCGGTTGCTACAGGTGGCCTCGCGAGCTTCGGTGCTGGGCGACCTGGCCAAGTTCGACTTCAGCTGGTTCATTCCTGCGGTGGTGAAGTACCGCAAGTTGATGCTCGAGGTCTTTATCGTATCGTTCTTCATCCAGCTGTTCGCGCTGATCACGCCACTGTTCTATCAAGTGGTGATGGACAAGGTGCTGGTGCACAACGGCCTGACCACGCTGGACGTGATCGCGATCGGGCTGGTCTCGATGGCGGTGTTCGACGTGCTGCTGTCCGGATTACGCACCTACGTCTTCGCCCACACCACCAGCAAGATCGACGTGGAGCTGGGTGCCCGGCTGTTCCGGCATGTGCTGTCGCTGCCGCTGGCGTATTTCGAATCGCGGCGGGTCGGCGACACCATCGCGCGCGTCCGCGAGCTGGAGAACATCCGCAACTTCCTCACCGGACAGGCGCTGACCTCGGTGCTGGACCTGTTCTTTACGGTGGTCTTTCTGTCGGTGATGTTCTGGTACAGCGGCTGGCTGACCTTGATCGTGGTGCTGTCGCTGCCGCTGTACGCCACCATCTCTGGCCTGATCACCCCGGTGCTGCGCCAGCGTTTGAACGACAAGTTCGCGCGCGGCGCAGACAACCAATCCTTCCTGGTGGAGACGGTCAGCGGTATCGGCACGGTCAAGGCGATGGCGGTAGACCCGCGCGTGACCCGCACCTGGGACAACCAACTGGCCGGCTATGTCAGCGCCGGTTTCAACGTCACCCGTATCGCCACGCTGGGCCAGCAGGGCGTGCAGTTGGTGCAGAAGCTCACCGCCGTGGCGGTGCTGTTCTGGGGCGCAAAGCTGGTGATGGAAGGCAAGCTGTCGATTGGCCAGTTGATCGCCTTCAACATGTTGTCCGGCCAGGTCACCGCGCCGATCATTCGCTTGGCTCAGTTGTGGCAGGACTTCCAGCAGGTCGGCATTTCGGTCGAGCGGCTGGGCGACATACTCAATACCCGCACCGAGGTGCCGGGCAGCCGCCTGGCACTGCCGCCGATCCGTGGGCAGGTGACGTTCGAGCGGGTCACGTTCCGCTACCGGCCGGATGCGCCCGAGGTGCTCAACGGGATCGAGCTGGACATTCGCCCAGGCGAAATCATCGGCATCGTCGGCCGTTCCGGCTCCGGCAAGAGCACGCTGACCAAGCTGGTGCAGCGGCTCTACACGCCCGAGCGCGGGCGTGTGTTGATCGATGGCCAGGACCTGGCGCTGGCCGATCCGGCCTGGTTGCGTCGTCAGCTGGGCGTGGTGCTGCAGGAAAACTTCCTGTTCAACCGCAGCGTGCGCGAGAACATCGCGTTGACCGATCCTGGCATGCCGCTGGAGCGGGTGATCCATGCGGCCAAGCTGGCCGGTGCCCACGACTTCATTCTGGAACTGCCGGAAGGCTACGACACCAAGGTTGGCGAGCACGGCACCGGCCTGTCCGGTGGGCAGCGGCAGCGCATTGCGATCGCGCGCGCACTGATCGGCGATCCGCGCATTCTGATTCTCGACGAAGCCACCAGCGCCCTGGATTACGAATCGGAACACGCGGTGATGAGCAATATGCGCGCGATCTGCAGGGGCCGCACCGTGCTGATCATCGCCCATCGCCTGTCCACCGTGCGGCAGGCCAACCGCATCGTCGTGGTGGAGAAGGGACGCATCGTCGAGAGCGGCTCGCATGCCGAGCTGGTCGACCGGCCGGAAGGCCAGTACGCGCATCTATACAGACTGCAACAGGGGACACCATGAAGCACCTGCTCCAGGGATGGCGCGATTTCTTTCTCCGCTATTTCAAGATTTTCAAATCGGCCTGGGCGGTGCGCCGCCAGCTCGACCCGCCCGCGCGCAGCGCCGACGAGCGCGCGTTCCTGCCCGCCCATCTTGAGCTGACCGAAACGCCTGTCTCGCCCACCGCGCACTGGACGATGCGCATCATCATCGGTTTCTTCTGTGTCGCGCTGCTGTGGGCGTGCCTGGGCAAGCTCGATATCGTCGCCGTGGCACCAGGTAAGACCGTGGTCGACTCACGGACCAAGGTGGTGCAGACCGCAGAAACCGCGGTGGTACGCAGGATCCTGGTACGCGACGGACAAGCGGTGAAGAAAGGCCAGCTGCTGGTCGAACTCGATGCCACCGCCACCGGCGCCGAGTTCGCCCAGGCCGGCGACGCACTGGTCAACGCACGTCTCGCTGCGCTTCGCCAGGCAGCGCTGGCGACCGCCATTGCGACCGGGCAGCCGCCGCAGCTAGATCCGGCTCCGGATCTACCCGCCGGGCGCGTAGCCAACGAGCAGCAATTGGTCAGCAGTCAATTCGACGCATTCCAGGCGCGCCGACACAACCTGCAAGCCAGCATCGCCCAACGCCAGGCCGAGTTGCAGACCACCCAGGACGCGATCGAACCGCTGGCCGAATCCGCACGCATCTCCAAAGTGCGCGCAGAGGACTACGCCCGCCTGGTCGAAGGCAAGTACGTCGGCCGCCATGACTACCTGTTGCGCGAACAGGAACGCATCGCCGCAGAAAGCCAGCTCGCCACCCAGCGTAATCGCCTGCAGGAGATCCGCTCGGCAATTAGCGCGGCGCAGGAAGAGTTGCGCGTACTTGTCACCGACACACGCCAGCAGGCACTGGATGCCTTGCGCGAGGCAAGCGAGCAGGCCGGCCAGCTGACCCAGGATGTCGCCAAGACCGGCCAGCGCGACAAGCTGATGGCCCTGCATGCGCCCGTCGACGGCACGATCCAGCAGCTGGCCGTCCACACCGTAGGCGGTGTAGTCACGCCCGCACAGCCGTTACTGGTCGTAGTGCCGGCCGAAGAAGCACTGGAGGTAGAAGTCACCGTCCTCAACAAGGACATCGGCTTCATGCGCCCGGGCCAGCCGGTCACCGTCAAGGTCGACAGCTTCCCCTATACCCGCTACGGCTATCTGACCGGCACGGTCGCCAGCGTCTCCCACGATGCCGCACAGGACGAAAAGCTGGGCCTGGTGTTCCCCGCGCGCATCAAATTGAACGGCAGCACGCTGGCGATCGATGGGGTCGAGGTGCGGATGAGTGCCGGGATGAGCTTGAGTGCGGAAGTGAAGACAGGGAAGCGGCGGGTGATTGATTACCTATTGAGTCCTCTCCGAACGCATGCGGATGAGTCTCTGAGAGAACGTTGATTGTCGGTTTGCAGGAAGCTTTGGTCACGCGCATCCGAGGTTCTGTTTGGATAATTGTCGCGAAGATAGGTTGATGTTTTTTTGATTCTAAAGGTTCGTCAACCTGCTGGTTGCTGTGTTTGAAAGTTAATAATTTTTTATTAATTTAATTTCCAAAAAGGAGTGTTAAAATGAGTGGAAAAGGAAAGTCTAGTGTTGGTGGTGATTTCGGATTTTCGAGTGATGGTAGCAACGTTACAGTTAGCTACTCGACTCCTGGCGGCCCGGGTGCATCAGTTACCATTGGGGCTGATGGTGCTTCGGGCACGGTGAATTACGGGCGTGGGTCAGTCGGTATAAGTTCCGATAGCGTAATCCCTGATGGGAATGGTGGTTTCAATGCTTCTGGGCATACTGTCTCTATCGGATTTGATACTCCTGCCGGTGTTGGTGTCGGGCTAGATATAACTCCGAATGGTTTTGTTGGGCACCCAACAGATCCGTATGCTGGTCAGGTTCCGTCAGCAAAAGTGGATTTGACAATTGATGGGAAGTTTATTGGGAGTTACGATATTCCGCTTGCCGAAAACTTCACAATGGATGATATTTTTGATCCGGAACTAGGTGGCATTGGGTCAAATGGGTTGCTGGGTGATGTGTATGGGAAGTTGCGCCATCGCGATAGAGAGATAAACGAATATCTTCAAGATGCGACCGGGGATAATTATCAGAGCGCTAAAGGTTGGCGTCGTGCGGTAGATCCGCTAGTGCTAGATCTAGATGGCGATGGGATTGAAACAGTTGGTGCAAGTGGTAGCATACTTTTCGATCATGAAGGGAATGCGGTCAAGCAAGGGACTGGTTGGATTAGTGCCGATGATGGAATATTGGTTTTGGACCGAAATCGAAATGGTTTGATTGATGGTGGGGCGGAGCTTTTCGGCGATTACACGGACGGTGCGGCATTAATGGCAGGCGAGAAGTCGGAACTTTCGGCCGGACTTCGTGCGCTATCCTCTCTGGATACCAATAAGGACGGGTTTTTTGATTCCCGTGATGAAAATTTTTCCTCTGTTCAGGTATGGAGAGATCTCAATCAAGACGGAATTTCCAACGCGGGAGAGCTTTTTTCGCTGAACGAGCTTGGTGTAGAGAGTATTGCTTTGGCTCCTACGTCGACAGAGAACGTTGCCTTGGGGAATGGGAATACAGTAGACAGCTACGGATACTTTACCCGTAAAGATGGGACTCGAGGTATAACGGGTGACTTGCTGCTCGCTTCGAATGCATTTCATCGTGATTTTACCGATGAGGTACCTTTGACGGCATTGGCGCAGGAAGTTGTTAATGTCGCTGGCTCCGGGATGGTAAGGGATCTCCAAGAATCGGTCAGCATTAATGGCAATATATATCGTTTATTGGATGGCGTAACTGCTGGTGCTACGCGATCAAATGCTTTAGTCGCAATGGATGCGGTGCTACTAGAGTGGGCTAATACTTCTTCGATGCGGTCCAGTGTGGATTATTTCAATGGACAATCCGGCAGGAAAAGTCTCGAGGTGAAAGGAACCGCCGTCGATGGTCATGTTTTTGATATTGGCCAGATACTTTCTGTTATGGAAAAGTTCAATGGTGAAATTTTCTTTTCAGGAGGCGACGACGATGCTCCTCTTAGACTCGGGAATTCGACCTGGTCTCCCGTTAGCTCGGGGGTGAGGCTGGGTTTTGAAGTGGTTCTGGGGAAAGAGCAGACTGAATTGTTGATGAAAGGATATGAGGCTTTGCGGCTTCAGCTTTACAATGGCGTTGTCTTAGATACTCGTTTAAGAGATTACGCGGACGAATTGAGGCTCGGCATTAATGAGTATGGGGAAGTTGTCTTAAAGGTGGATCGGGTTGCTGAAAAACTAAAAGAGACTCTTCGTACAGATGGTAACCTGGCTGCCATTGAAGATCTTTACGATCTGAAAGAGGGGGCTAGTGGGCTTCCATTAGATTGGAGCTGGGTGGATGTGCTGGTCGAGTTAGGCGATTTGACTCTCGATCGCCAAGATTTTGAGAGGCAAGCGAAAAGCTTAATGGGTGTCATTTTCGGTAGCGCGGTTGAAGGTGGTAGCGCCGACGATGTAATTATAGGAACAAGTGGCGACGATTCCCTTTATGGAAATGTCGGTAATGACACCCTTATAGGCGGCCTTGGCGACGATTTCTTGGATGGTGGGAGCGGAACCAATCAACTTGAAGGTGGTGCAGGCGATGACGTGTTGTCGGTGAACTCGCAGTCACGCGACAGCGTGTTCATCGGTGGCACGGGTAACGACACGCTCAACGGCAGCTGGTACTCGGACACCTACCTCTTCAACAAGGGTGATGGCCACGACACGGTGGTAGAGACCTCAACCTACAGCGGTGCAGTGGACAGGATCGTGTTCGGCGAGGGTATCGCTGCCAGCGATGTACGCGTGCTGCGCCAAGGTTCGGATGTCGTGTTGGATCTGGGCAACGGGACCGACTCGGTGCGGTTGAAGGATTGGCTCAGCGGCGGCAATGAAAACGATGCGAGCAGCATCGAGCAGCTGGTATTTGCTGACGGCACGATC